>DATLCA010000139.1:0-16735 GCA_035526605.1 Pyrinomonadaceae bacterium
GCCGACCTGACCGGCCAGGCGAATCATCTCGGAGTAACTATTCAGGCCGACATCATCAAGCAGAAACTGCCGATGCGGAACGGCGGTTACAACGCTCTCAACATCGAAAGCAGCTACGGCAAGACGAACAAGAAAATCTACGAAGAATTAACGAGCGACAACCCTATCGATCTTGTGCGGTACCAGGTAGCCAACTGCTATATGGGCCGGTGCGGCCTGATCAATTCGGGTGGAGAATCGAAAGGCGAGAGCGATCTGGCGGATGCCGTAAGGACCGCGGTGGTGAACAAACGCGGAGGCGGAACCGGGCTGATCTCAGGACGCAAAGCTTTTCAGCGGCCGATGAGTGAAGGGATTGATCTGCTGAACGCGATCCAGGACGTCTATCTCTCGAGCGAGATCACGGTCGCTTAAGACTCGGTCCCAAATCTCAAAAGTCCCAAGTCCCAAATTTGGCAAGGCCTAAACATGGAACCTGGAACTGATGGACTTGGGACCACTGACTATTTCTTAGAATAACTTCGATACACGGTCTCGATCCAGGTATCCGTTTTAATAAAACCTGCGCCCCAACTCTTGTACTTCTCCGGAAGTCCGGCCTTTTTTATCTCATCCAGCGGCATTCCTTTTTTCATTCCGGTCTGCACGATATTCGATGTTTCGACCAGCGCTTGATGGTACGCCTTCAGGTCGCCGAGGGTACCGAGCGGCCCGTGGCCGGGAATCAGTTTCGCATCGGCCGGGATCTCTCTTATCAAAGACGCGACGTCGTTGATCATTCCCTGTACGCTGCCGCCGCTGTCTAGGTCCACGAACGGGAAGAAGCCGTTGAAGAAATCGTCGCCGAGATGTACGACGTTCGCCTTCTTGAAAAATACGACGCTGTCACCGTCGGTGTGGCCATTGGGATAATGGACAGCGCGAATCTCTTCTCCGTTTATGTGCAGCGTCATGCTCTCGGTGTAAGTGACGATCGGCAGCGCGAACGGCTGGTACGGCGCAGTTGTTTGTCCGAGGATCACTGGCGGATCGAGCAGTCTTTTTCGAACATTGACGTGCGCCATGATGATCGAATCTTTCCCGAAATACTCATTGCCTTCGGTGTGATCACCATGCCAATGAGTATTGAAAATAAAACGCGGCTTGTCCGATCCTAGTTCTTTCAAAGCAGCGGCGAGTTTGGTACTCAATGCTTTGTAGTCGTCGTCGACGATCAGGATCCCGTCCATTCCAACGATCGCGCCAACGTTGCCGCCCCGGCCTTGCAGCATGTAAACGTTCCCGCTCACCTTAGTTGTTTTGACCTGAACATCCTGGCCGTTTTCGGAATGCCTGCCGTCGCCGTGGCCGAGCGTCTGCGCGGCGCACATCGCCAGCAATCCGAGAATCAATATAGTTCTTCGCATTTGTACCCTCACTGTTTTGAAATCAAATGTATCTGCCTTTCGCGATCTGATAACTGCCGTTGAGGAATGGATTGGAGGCCCGCTCCGTCCCGGTGGTCGTTTCCGGCCCGTGACCGGAGTAAACCGTAAAATCGTCGCCGAGCGCGATTATGTTCGCATTGATCGAGTGCATCAACTGCTCATAACTGCCGCCCGGAAGATCTGTCCGCCCGATGGAACCGGCAAACAAACAATCGCCCACGAAGACCGCCTTCTCGGTTTCCTCGGCGAGAACCACGTGGCCCCGCGTGTGCCCCGGGCAATGCAGAACTTTGAAGCGCAGCTCGCCGACTTCGTAAATCTCACCATCCTGCCAGTTTCGAGAAAGCCGCGGCGGGTCTTCGTAATCAAAGCCAAGCGCCGCCATCTGGTGCGGCTGGATTCCCATAAACAATGGCTGCTGCCGCAGGGCGTAATAAAGATCCTCATCGTCCTTGTGGAGGATGATCTCCGCGTCGGGGAATCTTTTGGAAAGCGCGGCCGTTCCCCCGACATGGTCAAGATGGCCGTGCGTCAGAGCGACAGCCTGCAGGTCGAGCTGCTCCGAGACTATAAAATCAAGAAGCTCCGCCGATTCTTCTCCCGGGTCGACGCAGATCGCCCGCCGGGTGCGTTCACACACGACGACCCGGGTGTTCTGCTGAAAAGGTGTAATTACGAAGCGCTGGACGATCATTCTTGGGATAGTTTAGCGAGCCCGGGTTCGACATCAAAATCATCGGTCCTTCGATCCCTCAAGATAAAACGGATCGCGTCTCGATAAGTCGCCGCATCGGGCCGGCCTGTGAAACACGGGGTATCGGAATCGCTCAAGCTGAGATAGGCGACGAGACAGCTAAGCAGCATCCAGAGGAGGGTCTCCTCCCGCGTCCCGATCGGGTTATGCTTGATGATCAACTCCCGGTCATCGAATATTCCGTCAGCTATCCGCCGAAATTCAGATTCACTTATCGTCCCCATTTCACCGATTAGAGCACACCGCCCCGGCGTCCGCGAACTGTACCGAAAACGGGCGGGTCGTAGTGTTTGCCTGCACGGGACCCGTACCATTTAGAGACAAAGCGCATGAATTTAGGCAGTGCAATTGACGTTTTTTAAACAAAACTTACTGGCACAATGGTTGCAAATATGGTCGCATCGGAAGGTTTTACTTTGAAAACACGAAAGGTCAACTGAAGGACATCGGAACGAGCAAGGGGCAGGTACACTGCCGGTTCCAACGAACCGGCGCAGGGAACAATAGGTTGATGCAAGTTTAGATGGCTTTTCGTGCTTGGGGAATGATTGGTTTGCTTGGGGGAAATCTTCGGGTGTGGGCACGAAGACTTTACCGATCATTCCCCAGAAAATTTCTAGAGTTAGGTCTTTGAAAATCGGGATCGGAATGCCTCAGTTTCTAACTTTATAGGGTGAACATTTTTCTACAACAAATCTCACAATCCTTCTTTTGAGCGTCTGATTTCGATTTTCAAGAAAATAACCGGGATTCTTTTAACAAAGAATCCCGGTTTTTATTTTTCTTCTTCGTACGCTAGGTAGTGCGACTCGTGCATGCCTAGTTTTTCATAAACCTTTTGGGCCCGTGCGTTTTCCCGTTCGACATACAACCTAAATCCGCAAACGTTATCGCGCTCGTCCGCGAGGCTTTTAACAAATTCGTACATTCGTCGGTAGATCGATTTGCCCCGCTGGTCCGGCAGTACATACACACTCTGGATCCACCAAAACCATTTGTTGCGCCAGTCGCTCCACTCGAATGTGATCAGCAATCCGCCAACTACGGTTCCCTGCATCTCGGCTACGACATAAAATCCCTTGTTTACGTCATCGAAGACAGCCGCGACGCCCGGCCTTAGTACGTCGGTTGCGAGGGACTTGCCCTCGGTTTCAAGCGCCATCGCTTGATTGAAGCCGACGAGCGCATCGATGTCCGCCTTTTGAGCAAGCCTGATGTTCATGGATAGCGTTCTTGACGTAACGGAGTTGGGACTCTAACCTAATATGTTTTGCCTTCGGGCAACTACAGAACCTTATGAAACTACGGATACTTTATCACGGCAATTGTTTCGACGGAGTTTCGTCGGCCGCGATATTTACCAAGTTCTATCGGGCCAAGGTCAACGCCGATGCCGCTGTTTTTTATACGCCGACCATGCATCGTGCCAACAATGCATTTGACCGGGCCCAACTCGACGGGGACGAGAACGCGATCGTCGATTTTAAGTATTGCCCTGACGACCGCCTCACCTGGTGGTTCGATCACCACCAGTCCGCGTTTCTCTCCGAGGAAGACGAGCAGCACTTTTTGGCGGACACCAGTGGCCGGAAATTTCTCGATACAAAAAGTGCTTCGTGTGCGGAGTTCATCGCACGGATCACGTGCGATCAATTTGGTTTTGAAGACCCCTCTCTGAAGGAACTAGTCGAATGGGCCCACATCATCGACGGCGCGTTTTATGAATCACCGGCGCAATGCGTCGAGCTTCGATCGTCAGCGCTGAAGCTGATGCAGGTCATCGAAGGCGAGAAAGATCCCAAGTTTGTTGAGAAGATCATCCACTGGCTGACCGAGAAATCTCTGGATGAGATCATCGACAGCGAAGAGATCCAGGCGCGCCTTGTTCCGATTCTCGAGCAGCATTGGAACACGGTCGAGATGATAAAGGAGAGGGCGGTGTACGAACGCGGGGTAGTGTACTTTGATCTCACGGGCACGCCTATCGAGGGCTACAATAAATTCATCCCGTACTACTTTTACCCCGAAACGACCTACAACGTAAGTCTGAGCCAGAGCTCGTACCGCACAAAAATTTCCGTGGGTTCTAACCCGTGGGCTCCGCGTCCGCGCACCCACAACATCGCCGAGATCTGCGAACGGTACGGAGGGGGAGGGCACCCGGTGGTTGGAGCAGTGTCGCTAAAGCCCGATGATCTCGAGCTAGGTAAGAAGATCGTGAGAGAAATAGTCGCGGAACTGCGGTTTGAGGATTAAGTTCGGCAGTCAGAGTTCGGGGTTCAGGGTTCAGGGTTCAGAGTTGGAGTCACGAACTCTGAACTCTGAACTCTGAACCCCGAACCCTGAACTTTTCAGCCTACTTTTTGACGAAAACCAGTGTCGAAGTGCTCTCGCCGCGCGGCGAAGATTGCACCCTCACATCGGTCAGTGTCTTACCATCGGCAGACAGCGTCCACGTATCTTTCGTCGTCGCCGTAATGTCGCCCATCGGGCCGTTGAAGCTGCGCGTGGTCGAAAGATTTACCTTGCCCGCTTCGAGCGTTGCCTTGTACTTGATCGGCATCTTGCCGTTTGGCCCATCCGCTTCGACAACGGTCTCCTTTCCTTCGAGCGAATAGGAAACGGTTCCGTCACCGCCCCCAAAACCGCGCATCCCGCGCCCGCCACCCGGGCCGTTCGGGCCGGGCTGAGCCGCAGCATCCGCCGGCGGAGCAGGCCGTTTCGTTTCGGTCGTAACCTTTAACTCTTTGTCCGTCTGAGCGACGGTCATCGTCAAGGCCTCCAAGCGCACCCGCACATCGAGCTGTGATTTTGGGATATCCAAGTTCCAGGTGCCCGAAAAATCCGTCGGCTTCGCCTGGGCAAAACTCGCGATCGAAAAGGCAGCGAACATCGCCGCCAGGAAGAAAATCTTTTTCATTATGTCTCCTGCGAAATAAAAGTGTTGGCGGTGCTTAGACGCGCAGAATCGCCAGATGGTTCTATCGAAATTCAAAAGCTGACCGGCCCCGCTACTTGGGGGCCTCGTTTCTCCGCTCGTTCATGGCCGTAACCATTTCCAAGCCGAGCGCGGCGACCAATGCGGTTATCACGGTTGCCCAGCCTGAAGCGAATCGATCCGTTTGCAAAAGGTGATTCATCAACGGCCAAACCACGTAAGGTAGAACGATAATTGCGGCGAGAGCGAAATCGGCAAATACACTAGCCGCACGTAGCGGCGCGCTCGGCGTCCTGCCGTCGGTATTTAACGCGCTGTTCCTAAAACTGAACGACCGGTAAATTCGGACGCCGACGAGCAGCCAGACACCAAAGCGCCACCAATTCAGCCATCCGAGCTCGGTCATCAGGTAAGTGCAGCTCATAACGCCGAGGTAAGGGATCAGCGAGTAGCGTTTGATCATGGCGAGCACGGCCATGATCAGCGAGAAGATCACAAAGACGATAAACGGGATCTTGTGTGCAAACGCATCCCACCAACTTTCCCCCTCCGCCGGCGTCACAGTCACAAAATTGCGGACGAAATCCGGATTGAAATAGAAAAGGAGCGCCGCCACGATCACGACCAATGCCGGCGCGACGTAGCGCGCGCTGACATACGGGACGAACCGGTTCTCGCGCCCAAACTCTTCGTCTTTCACCAGAATTCCACCGCAAACAAGGGTAAATGCAAAAAGCGTCCCGATGACGCCGAGATCGGTAACCTCGGTCAAGTTCATGAACAACGCAGGTATGGCGACCACGATTCCTGTAAGGATCGTTGAGAACCAAGGCGTCCGGAATTTGGGATGGATCGACGAGAAGATCTTCGGCAGCAGGCCATCGCGACTCATGGCCATCCACAAACGCGGCTGCCCGATCTGGAAAACGAGGAACACCGTGGCCAAAGCAACCACCGCACTGACGGCGATCACGCCCGCTAGCCAGGGCAGCTTGTCCCGGAATACGAATGCGAGCGGGTCGCCGACATTCAGGTTAGTGAAGGGCTCCATGCCGGTCAGAACAAGCGCCAGCAGGATGTACAGGATCGTGCAGATCGCGAGCGAATAGATCATCGCGCGAGGCAGGTCGCGTCTCGGATTTTCGCACTCCTCGGCGGTCGTCGATAACGCATCGAATCCGATGTAGGCGAAAAACACCGCGGCCACACCCGTCATCACGCCGCTGATACCGTTCGGTAGGAACGGTGTCCAGTTGTCAGTATTGACGAACATCGCACCAAGAATAATCACGAGCAGAATCACCGCGATCTTCAAGACCGTCATCACGTTCCCGACGATCTTCGACTCGCGGATCCCGATGTAGACGAGGGCGGTGATCAGAAGCGTCATTACCAGTGCCGGCACGTCCGCGATGATCCGCCAGTCCCCGACCATCGGAGCACCAGTCCATGCCGCGTACGCTTCGACGTTGGTCGTGGTCAGCTTGTCCGAGATCGCGAGAAGGTCATCACCCTTCATGACCATAAGAGCGTCGATGGTGTGCCCCTGACTCAAGGCGGCCGCGACCGCGTCCTGGTTGTCGGCGAATCCGCGCGAGGCGGACAGGTAATCCATCGTCAGGAACGCGGGGATCTTCAAGTTGTAGCTGGCCATCAGCCGCGTAAAATAATCGCTCCACGAGATCGCGACGGCGATGTTGCCGATAGCGTATTCGACAATCAAGTCCCACCCGATTATCCAGGCGAAGAGCTCACCAAAGCTGGCATACGAGTACGTATACGCAGAGCCCGCAACCGGGATGCGCGATGCGAAGTCGGCGTAGCAGAGAGCCGAGAAACCGCACGCGATCGCGGAGAATATGAAGAGAAAAATGACACCGGGCCCGCCGCGATACGACGCACCGCCGATCATCGCAAAAATTCCGGCTCCGATGATCGCCGCGATCCCCATGAGCGTGAGGTCGCGAAGCTTTAGTGTCCGCCGCAGGCCGCCGCCATCACCACCTACGCCGTCCTGGACATGATCGCTCATTCCCGCGGCCGCGTCCGCCTGAATCTGTGCGATGGATTTTTTTCGAAATAGAGATGTGCTCATAAGCTTTCGGCTCGGGCCAGTACTCGAAAATTTTGAAAGGATGCCGCCGAACGTGCGGTCGGGAAATTATTTAGCGAATTTTGAACGAAAAAAACAAAAGATGCAATGGAACTTCACTCTGATTGATTCTTTTCTGTGAGCAAATCTTAAGAAACGAGTTCGCGGCTTCTTCGATTCAATCCACGCGTCTGCGTGTTGGAAACGTCGGCCGCTTCCTGTGGTTTCGTGTGAACTGGTGGTTCTGTTTCGCCTGCGATCGGCTGGGACCAATAGCTCAAACGAAACCACGCAGCCCTTGCAGACGCGGAACAGGCGAACTACGGAACAGACGCGGGTGCTTCTTCCTATGAAAAAAGAACCGATCCATCGAAATCTCAACACGTCGTTCGTAAACGTAAGCGCGCTCGTGAGCTATCTTCGGGGGCTGCAGTTTGTCGGCAGCATTCGTCTCGAGCTCAGCAGCTATGAGGCCGATATAATCTTCACGGGTTCGAACAAGATAATCGCACGCGAGTACGATCACATCGTCGGCCGCATTTCGCACGGTGAGCAAGCACTCGAACGAATTTTGATCCGATCGAAAGAACCGCATGGGCGTATTCATGTTTATAAATCCGCGGACGGGCCGGCCGGACACTACAACGGTTCCGTTTTCGTCGACAAAATTATCGTCAGCGGAGCGCGGTCGATGGCGGCGAGCGATGGCGGCGCCCTCGCAAGAGACGGGCGCCGTACCGTGCTCCCCGGCAGGAGCGAAAGCGAAAACGCTCTCGTGCTGGGCGCTCTTTCGGATCTCCTCCGCATCATCGACGAATCTCTGGCAAAACGAAACCTAAGCTTCGGCGGGGCCTTCAGGAATGCGTGTAAAACAATCGCCGCCGACTTCCCGTTCATGACCCACAGCGAAGAAGCGATCGTCTACCGGAACGGGAAGATACGACTGACTTCGAACGCGGATTCGTCGAGCGTCGCGGCGGCAGTCTTCGCGGCATTGGAACCGATTTTCTCCCGGCTCCGGAGCGACGACAAATACGCCGAGTTGCTGCACCCGCTCGTGAACAAATTGCGCGAGTGCGCGGCCGCCCGCAAACCCGAGTACGTAAGTCTGGGTTTGATGTCCCGCCTTGAAACGCTGCTGGACGAAGCTGATTAGCCTTGAATCCGCGCAGTGACTAAACTGGCGGTATGGACTGGAAAATATTCGGCACGGCTTTTTTGACGCTTTTCCTCGCCGAGCTCGGCGACAAAACGCAGCTGGCGATAATCACCATGACGTCGA
Organism: Pyrinomonadaceae bacterium; assembly: GCA_035526605.1. Classification (GTDB taxonomy): domain Bacteria; phylum Acidobacteriota; class Blastocatellia; order Pyrinomonadales; family Pyrinomonadaceae; genus OLB17. The sequence continues at coordinate 8,494 of DATLCA010000139.1, forward strand.
GCACCGACTCGAAGCTTGCCGTCTTTCTCGGCGCGAGCCTCGCTCTCGTATTCGTCTCGCTGCTCGCGGTGCTTTTCGGCGGACTGCTCAGTCAATACATCCCGACCGAATGGCTACAGCGAATAGTCGCGGTCGCCTTTATCGTGATCGGGATTTTGATGTTGTGGGGGAAGCTGTAGGAGTCGGTCGTCGGTTGTCGGTTGTCCGTTGTCAGTTGTCAGTTGTCAGTTGTCAGTTGTCGGCAAGGGAGTTGTTTGGTGTTGTCTTCACTGCCACTGACAACTGACAACCGGCAACCGACGACTGACGACCGCCTACCCCTTCAACCTCGCCGCAAACTTCTGTCTGAACTTCGCAACCTTGGGCGCGACGACCGCGGCGCAATAGGGTTGGTTCGGGTTGTTCGCGAAATATTCCTGGTGATAATTTTCCGCCGGCCAGAATTTGTCGAACTCGGTCACCTCGGTCACGATCGGGTTGGCGTAAAGTCCTTCATCGGTGATCTCTTTGATTATCTCTTCCGCGACCCGCTTCTGATCGTCCGAGTGATAAAAGATCGCGGAGCGGTACGAGGTCCCGATATCGTTGCCCTGCCGGTTAAGCTGCGTCGGATCGTGGACCGTAAAGTAGACGCGCAGAAGATCCGCGTACGAAAGCTCATTCGGATCGAACTTGATCTGCGCAACCTCGGCATGTCCCGTCGTTTCCGAACAGACCTCCTGATAAGTGGGATTTTCTTTGTGGCCGCCGGAGTACCCGGACACGACATCCTCGACGCCCTTGAGATCATCGAACACCGCTTCGACGCACCAAAAACATCCGGCGGCGAGTGTAGCTGTTTCTAAATTAGCCATAGCTAAAGTCTATCAAAAACCTACGCTGTAAAGCCCGCGGCTTCGACGCGAAGCCGGGTCATAGACCGGCGGCTTAACGCCCGCACATTTTACTCTTCGTCTTCTCTCAACTTCTCCAGAACCGACAGATCCTCCAGAGTGGTAACGTCGCCCGCGACCGCGTTGCCCGCCGCGATCTCGCGCAACAGCCTTCGCATGATCTTTCCGGAGCGTGTCTTGGGCAGCATATCAGTGAAACGGATGTCATCCGGCTTGGCAAGCGCGCCGATCTCTTTCGCGACATGTGCTCGCAGCTCGTCCTTCAAATCGTCCCCGCCTTTTCTTCCGCCTTCGAGCGTCACGAACGCGGATATCGCCTGGCCTTTCAACTCGTCCGGCCGACCGACGACCGCGGCCTCGGCTACGGCTTCGTGCGAGACCAGCGCGGATTCGACTTCCGCGGTTCCCAACCGATGCCCGCTTACATTTATGACATCGTCGACGCGACCCATGATCCAGTAATAACCGTTTTCGTCGCGCCGGGCGCCGTCACCCGCGAAATAACAATTCGGGATCTCCGACCAATACGTTTTTTTATATCGCTCGTCGTCGCCCCAGATCGTGCGGAGCATAGACGGCCATGGGTGCTTGATCACGAGATATCCGCCTTCGTTGTCCCCGACGGACTCTCCGGATTTGTTCACGATATCAACGACGATGCCGGGCAAAGGACGTGTAGCCGTTCCGGGATATGCGGCCAACGCGCCGGGGACCGGGGCGATCATGATCGCGCCGGTTTCTGTTTGCCACCACGTGTCGACGATGGGGCATTTTTTCTTCCCGATCACCGTGTAATACCACACCCACGCCTCCGGGTTTATTGGTTCGCCCACGGTCCCTAAGACTCTCAAAGACGACAGGTCATGCTTCGCCGGGTATCCCTCTCCCCACTTTATGAACGCGCGAATGGCGGTCGGGGCGGTGTAAAAAATCGTAACCTTGTGTCGTTCGATAATGTCCCAGAAACGATCAAAATCGGGGTGGTTGGGAGCCCCCTCGTACATCATCACCGTCGCGCCGTTTGCGAGGGGGCCGTAAACTACGTAACTGTGGCCGGTGACCCAGCCGATGTCCGCCGTGCACCAGTAAACGTCCTCGTCCTTGAGATCGAACACGATCTTTGTCGTGTATGCGACCTGTGTCAGGTAGCCGCCCGTCGCGTGGAGGATGCCCTTCGGCTTCCCGGTCGTACCCGAGGTGTAAAGGATGTAAAGAGGATGTTCAGAGTCCAGCTGTTCTGCCGGGCATTGGTCGTCGGCGGTTTCCATCAGGTCATGCCACCAGTGATCGCGACCCGCTGTCATGTCGATTGGTGAGCCCGTTCGGCGAAACACCACGACGTTCTCGACACTGGGGCATTGTTCCGCCGCACTGTCGACTATTTCTTTCAGCCTGATTTCCTTTCCCCGCCGATACCCGCCGTCAGCGGTGACGATGGCTTTACACTGGCCGTCGTTGACACGGTCGCGAATTGCATCGGCGGAAAAGCCGCCAAAGATCACCGTGTGCGTCGCACCGATCCGGGCGCACGCGAGCATCGCGATCGCGAGCTCGGGCACCAGCGGCATGTAAAGCGCGACCCGGTCACCCGTAAGCACACCGAGGCTCTTGAGTACATTCGCGAATCTACAGACCTGCTCGTGGAGTTGCTCGTACGTGAAAGTGCGCTGCTCGCCGGGCTCGCCCTCCCAGATGATCGCGGTCTTGTCCCGTCGGTGCGTTGCCAGATGCCGGTCAAGACAGTTGTACGAGATATTCAGCTTCCCACCCACGAACCATTTGGAGAACGGTTCATTCCATTCAAGAACGGTGTCCCATTTCCTAAACCAATCGAGGCTCTCAGCCTGCTTCGCCCAAAACGCCGTCGGGTCGGCCGCCGCCTCATCGTAGATCTTCTTGTATTCCTCGAAACTTTTGATGTGCGCCGATGCGGAGAACTCTTTCGATGGGGGGAACATTCTCGATTCATGAAGAATCGACTCAATTTCACTCGCGTCTGACATATGGGAAGTATAGTTGTTTCCGGTTCCTCGTTTCTAGTTTCCAGCCTGACAAATAAGAAATCAGAAACTAGAAACAAGGAACGAGAAACGGTAGAATCCCTCTCGTCATGCCCGTCCTCGAAATGAAGAACATCGTTAAGGAATTCCCCGGCGTACGTGCGCTCGACGGCGTGAGCCTCACCCTCGAAGAAGGCGAATTTCACGCGCTTGTTGGCGAGAACGGCGCCGGCAAGTCGACGCTGATGAAGGTTCTGTCGGGGGTCTATCCGCAAGGCACGTACGACGGCGAGATACTCGTAGACGGCGCGACCCGCCTGTTTGCCGGCATCCGGGATTCGGAGAAAGCGGGCATCTCGATCGTGTTTCAGGAGCTGTCACTGGTGAAAGAGCTGACGGTCGGCGAGAACATTTTTCTCGGACGGGAACCGGCCCGGCTCGGTGTTATCAATTGGTCCGGACTTTACAACCGCGCTTCGAAACTTCTGAGCGAGCTGCACCTCGAGATCGATCCCTGCGTCAACGTAGGAAGTCTCGGCATCGGGCAGCAGCAGCTTGTCGAGATCGCGAAAGCGCTGTCACAGAATGCTCGCATTCTCGTGCTCGACGAGCCCACGGCTGCCCTTACCGAATCCGAGGTCGAGACGCTGTTTGGAATTTTGCGTGAGCTGAATGCGCGCGGCGTCGGTGTCATTTACATCTCGCACAAGCTGGACGAGGTGTTCGCGATGGCGGATCGAATAACCGTCTTGCGGGATGGCAAAACCGTGGGCACGCATGCGGCCGCCGACCTCACGAAAGATAAAGTCATCGCCGCCATGGTCGGGCGCGAGGTGGGCGACATTTTTCCAAAAACCGACCACGAGCTCGGCGAGCCGGCTTTCGAGGTGAAGAGCCTTAGTGTATTTTCGGCCGATGGCAATCGGAAAAAACTTGTCGATGACGTTTCTTTCAGTGTTCGAAAAGGTGAGGTACTCGGGATCGCCGGGCTTATGGGCTCGGGCCGCACCGAAACGCTCATGTCGATATTTGGCGCCGTGCCGAACGAAAGCACGCGCGAAGTTTACGTCGAAGGGCGTCCGACCGCGATCGATTCCCCGTCCGATGCGATCGAGAACGGGATCGGATTCGTCACGGAAGATCGCAAACGCTACGGGCTGATCCTCGACCAAACGATTCTCGACAACGTCACGCTCGCGGGATTGAAAAAGATATCCGGAGCGTTTCTCACGCACAGGACGCGTGAAGCGATAGCGGCGGACGGCCCGATGCGGTCGCTGCGCATAAAGGCCAACTCGCCGCTGACCGTGACGGGAACCCTGTCAGGCGGCAACCAGCAGAAGGTCGTACTCGGGAAATGGCTGCTGACAAACCCGAAGGTTCTTTTTCTCGATGAGCCAACACGGGGCATCGACGTCGGCGCGAAGCAGGAAATCTACGCGGAGATCAATATGCTTGCGAAAGCCGGGTTGGCGATCGTGCTTGTGTCGTCTGAGCTGCCGGAGGTGCTCGGGCTTTCCGACCGCGTGCTCGTCCTCCGCGAAGGAAAGGTGGCCGGTGAATTCACCCGCGACGAAGCAACGCCCGAGCGCGTAATGGCGGCTGCGACCGGGACGGTCGAAAGCGAGGTGATGGTTTGAGTGGGACATAGTTTTTTTGAACGCGGATTGGGCGGATGAGGCCGATTTAGGCGAATCAGAAAAGAGACCTAGTTCTTGTTTCGTTTGATGCGTGGTTCTCTTCCTGTTACTACCAAGGAGAACCGCGAATCACACGAAACACACCAAACAAAATGTTCCCAAGTCGGACTCATCCGCCTCATCCGCGTTAAAAAGACGCTAACCAAAAGATGACTGAGCAAACAAAAATAAAACTCACCGGCTCCTCATTGCGTGCCTACATCATGATCGCCGTCCTCGGCCTGATCTGGGTGTATTTTCACTGGGCGACGAATTACGTTTTTCTCACGTCGCGAAATTTGTCGAACCTCATGACCCAGATGGCGGTCACCGGGATCCTCGCAGTCGGCATGCTGATGGTGATCGTTTCGGGCAATATCGATTTGTCCGTCGGCTCGGTTCTCGGATTCGCCGGCGGGATCGCTGCATTCAGTCTCGCGAGTTTGGGTTATGGAATTCCGGTCTCGATCGCGTTCGCGATTCTCGTCGGCACTTTGATCGGCCTTTTTCACGGGGCATTAACCGCTTATCTGAACATCCCGGCGTTTATCGTCACGCTCGGGGGCTTGCTCGCCTGGCGCGGCGCGGTAAAGTGGCTGCTCAGCGGAAACACGATACCGATATCCGAAGACGCGTTCAAGGCCATAGGGCAAAGCAATTTGTCGCCGATGTCCGGTTGGATGCTCGCCACCGTTGGCATACTTTTCGTTCTGTTCATGGCGTACCGGCGGGCGAACGCGGCTAAGGAATACGGTCTCGGCGAACCGAATTATTTGAAAGAGACCGTCGGTGCGATCGTCCCGATCGGCGCGATAGCCGCGTTCATATGGGTTATGAATTCGTACCTCGGTGTGCCGATCCCCGTTCTCATTCTCGTCGCGGTCGCGCTCCTCGGCGCCTTTCTTACAAACTCGACAACGTTCGGCCGTTATCTCTATGCGATCGGCGGCAACGCGGACGCGGCCCGGCTTTCGGGCATCAACAACAAGCGCAACATCCTGAAAGTTTATGCTCTGCTCGGCGCATTGACCGGCGTCGCGTCTTTGATATTCACCGCCCGGGTCGGCAGTGCCGCACCTGACGCCGGTGTTTTGAAAGAGCTGGATGCGATCGCGGCGTGCGTGATCGGGGGCGCATCGCTCGTCGGCGGCCGCGGAACGATCTTCGGCGCCTGCCTCGGAGCACTAATCATGGCGAGCCTGGACAATGGAATGTCCTTGCTGAACGTCCGCGATTTTATGCAGGACATTATCAAGGGATCGATCCTCGTGGCTGCAGTTGGATTAGATATGGCAGGACGGAAGCAAGGCTAGAAGGCTAGATTCACAAGAATTTTTAGCAGCGGATTTTCGCGGACTAACACGGATTTGAAGAAGAAGCTTTTCTGATCCGCGGCATCCGCGAATATCGGCGGCTAAAAATCTTTTCATCCTCCGATAAAACTCATCGACCGCGAGGCAGGCGCAAAGTCCGCGTCGTTTATCCGGTGACGCGGTTCTTTTTTCAGAGTCACATGCTCGATGAATTCGATCAGTTCGGGCCGTGTTGCGCCGCTTCGAAGATAATCGCGAAGATTGTGTTCGACAGTTGAGAAAAGGCACGTTCGAATTTGCCCGTCGGCGGTCAAACGAATTCGTGAACATTGACCGCAGAACATCTCGGTAACGGGGGCGATTATCCCGACGCCCCCCGGCGCGCCATCGGCGAATACGTACTTCCATGCAGTCTCGCTTCCCCGCGTCGTGTCTTTCAAAACGAGCGGGTAGGCGGCATTGATCCTCTCAAATATTTCGCGTCCCGGGACCACCTTGCCGCGGTCCCAGTCATGCCCCGAATCGAGCGGCATGTATTCGATAAACCGCATCTCGACGTTCGTATTCCGCGCGAACCGCGCGAAGTCGACGAGCTCGTCGTCGTTCACGCCTCTCACGACGACCGCATTTATCTTTACCGGTTCGAAACCGTATCGACGCGCGGCTTCGATCGCTCCGAGAACCTCTTCAAGATTGTCGACGCCCGTGATCTCGCGAAACCTATGCGTGTCCAAGGTGTCTAGACTTAGTGTCATTCGATCGATACCGGCGTCCCGGAGCACCTGACCCTTGCGCGAAATATCGAAACCGTTCGTCGTGAGCGCGAGGTCTTTGAGTTTCGGCTTCAACTTCGCGAGCTTCGCGACGAGAGTCTCGATATTTCTTCGAAGCATCGGCTCACCGCCCGTCACGCGGATCTTCTCGACGCCGAGCGAGACGAATATGTCAGAGATGTAAGCTATCTCCTCGAAGCTCAGGATCGTTTCCCTTCGCGCGAGCGGCGGCTCACCGTTCGGGAGGCAATAGAAACAGCGAAAGTTGCACCGGTCGGTTACGGAGATGCGAAGGTCGCGGATTATTCGGTTGTGACTGTCTCTGAGCATCTCGGTTACGGAATTAACAATTACCCAATTACAAAATTACCGGCATTAGATGAAATACAGCCACCATGAAAAGATTTTTCGGGAGAGTAATTCTGTAATTCCTTAATTATTAGTTTTGTAATTTTGCCTTTCCACTTAGCGCCTTTGCGTTGCGCTTCAGTCCGGAAAGCTTTGTTCTCTTCATCGCACTTTTTCGAAATCGTTCGGCGTAGCTTTCGGGTGTGAATGACTCGATCGATTCGAGGTCAAGCGCCGTTTGCGAAAGCCGCGGCTCGAATCTTGTTTCGTCAGTCGGCTTCTCGAAACGGTTCCAGGGACAAACATCCTGGCAGATATCGCAGCCATAGATCCAGCCATTGAGCCGCGGCGAAATAGTTTCGGGAAGATCGTCGGCTCGCAGTTCGATCGTCGCGTACGAGATGCATTTGTTCGAATCCACAACAAACGGTTCCGCGATCGCGTCGGTAGGACAAGCATCGATGCAGGCCGTGCAACTGCCGCAGTGGTCCGCGACGGGTTGATCGTAGTCGAGCTCGAGATTCAACAAGATCTCACCCAGAAAGACCCACGAGCCGAATTCTTTCGTGATCACGTTCGAGTGCTTGCCGATCCAGCCGAGCCCGCTGCGCTGCGCCCAGGCTTTTTCCATGACGGGTGCGGTATCGACGCAGGCCTTGCCGGTCGCCTCCGGGTTCTCAGCGATGATCCAATCCAGTAGCGCACGAAGTTTTTCTTTTACGACATCGTGGTAATCGTCGCCCCACGCATAACGTGAGATCTTCCCCGCACCTTTATCGTTCGAATGAATATACGGGGTGTAATAATTCACCGCGACGCTGACCACGGTGCGGGCGTCCGGAAATATCGATCTGGGGTCGGTCCGCTTCTCCGGCTCCCGTTCGAGCCAACCCATCTCGCCGTGACGACCGCGCTCCAGCCATTCGAAAAAGTGTGAGCCCTGATCGGCGAGTGCGCCGGCTCGTGCAAATCCGACCTTATCGATTCCAAGCTCTGACGCCTTTTGTTTGATCTTTTCCGAAAGCGATATCACTGTCCAATTATGAGGTAATAGAAAAGGCGGAACAAGACGTTCGCCCGCTAAATACGCGAAAGGACGCGAATAAGAGAGTTACTTCTCATTCGCGTCCTTCCCGGTATTTCGCGGGTCGATTCTTAAGACCGGCAGGTTGGAAAGCCGGTCCCACATTTCTAGAAAGTCAGCTTCGCGCCGAACTGGAACTGTCTCGGGTCGAA
>DATLCA010000140.1:0-8935 GCA_035526605.1 Pyrinomonadaceae bacterium
CATCGTCCCTTAGCCGCAGGTTCGCAACGTCGTCGCCGACTATATGAAGAGGCACCGCGTTCGACGTGGCAAACCTGTTCGGTTTTCCCGTAGCGTCGAGCATTTCTTCGCATCCGCCGTGCGACGCGGTAACGATACTGACCCCGCCCGTATCGGTGAACTTCTCGACGATGCCGCCGAGACATGTATCGACGTACTGGATCGCCTCGATGGTCCGTTCCAGGTTCCCCGTTTCGGCGGCGATAGCGGATGCGGACAGGTTAATTACAAAGACCCCAGGATCTTCGGAACTGATGTGGTCGAGTACGCGGTCCGCGATCTTGAAGCTCTCCATTTCCGGATCGGAATCGCGATGACGCTCGCCGGGCAATTCGACGTGCGTGCCGCATTCGTAAATGCTTGGGTCAGATCCCCCGTTAAAGAAGCTCGTGACGTGCGGGAACCGGTCGGTTCCGGCGAACCGATAATTCGCGATCCGATGCTGGGCCAGCACCTGCCCGAGAACGCAACCCTCCGTCTCGGGCTTAAAAGCGACGGGTAAATTAAAACTACTGTCGTATTCGGTCAGACAGATGGCTTCGATAGCGGGTTTCGTCGAAGCTCGACCGATCTCCGGAATGGCCAGTGACCGAGCAAGCTGGCGCATGGTATCAGCGCGGTGATTGAAAAATATGACGACATCCCCGTCCTTCACGGACGCAACCGGAATGCCCGGGTCTGTCTCGAGGACGATCGGCGCGATGAACTCGTCGGCGATCCCGCGCAGGAACGAATTCCTAACAGCGGTCCGCGCGTCGTAAGCGCGTTCGCCCTCCGCATGCACGAGCATCGTGAAGGCACGGGCCGTCCGCTCCCAATTCTCACCGCTATCCATCGCGAAGAAGCGACCGCACAAACTTGCGATCCGTCCGACACCGATGTCGGCCATTTTTATTTCCAGGGCCTCGATATAAATATCTGCGGTTCGGGGCGGTACATCTCTTCCGTCGAGGGCCGCATGAACAAAAACCTCGCGGACGCCTGCACGTTTCGCCATCCGCAGAAGCGCGTAGAGCGTGTCCGGGGAGGAATGCACTCCGCCGTCGCTCAGGAGCCCGATCAGATGGACCGGCCTGTCGGACGCGGCCGCGTGCGCCATAGCCGGCTGGAGCACGGGATTGTCTGAAAACTCTCCGCTGCGAACTGCTTTGGCGATTCGTGCGATGTCGGTCTGCACCACGCGTCCAGCGCCGATGTTCAGATGTCCGGCTTCCGCACTGCCCGCCGCGCCGGCGGCCAAGCCTACGTATTCACCCGACGCCGCGAGCTTGGTTCTCGGGTACCGCGAACATATTTCGTCGTAGTGGGGCGTGTGGGCGAGGACAACAGCATTTCCTTCGCTGCTGTTAGAAAGTCCCCATCCGTCGAGGATGATGAGAGCTACGGGACGCGTATTTTGAGTGTTCATAACTAAGAAAGCTGCGGGGGTCGTTGAGGATTTTCCTGAGGGTTTCACGAGGGGAAACTCTAGCAGACGGCTAATTATAACCGAAAGTGCCGGTCGGGATGCAAGAGATTTGACGGGGACACAGGAGATCGTTGGTGAGTGAGGGTGATGAGAAAGAAATCATCTCTTCCTTTCGCTCCCCACTCATCACCCTCAGTACGCATCCGGCGCGGTCCGCTCCATCCATCGCTCGGGGAATTTGAGAGCGGAGAATTCAAACTGTTCGTAGAGGCCGTGGGCATCGCGCGTCGCCAGCAGCCAGCGGCGCAAGCCCTGAAGCTCGGGGTGGGCGACGATCGATTCCATCAACCGTTTGCTCAACCCTCTCCCTCGAAATTCGGCCAGCACGAAAACATCTCCGACGTAGGCGAATGTTGCAAAATCACTAACCACGCGAGCAAATCCGATCTGGGTACCATCAAGATAAACTCCAAAGCACAGCGAGTTTTCGATTGCGGTCCTGGTTTGTTGCGGCGTGCGGGTCGCCGCCCAGTACGACTCCTCGACGAGAAATTTATGGATGGCGTCGATGCTGAGCCGCGTCTTGTCCGTACTGATCTCGAAGTTTTCGATTTCCATTTTGGTCCTCGGATTTCTATGCAACCGACAAAAGAAATTCTTCGACTTCCCTTTTATTCTTGAGCGTAACGATGGACAATCTCTCCGCCGAGCGCTCGAGTCTGTTCAAAACGCCCGGCCGCGATCGTCCGCGATAATCCCACGTCCACTTCAGGAACGACAGATCGACTCTTTCCTCACAGCCCACGGCCAAATCAGGTCGGCGCCGGCTTCCACCGAGGGAGCGTTTTAAAACCCGCCACGTGCAAAGATACCGGGGAAAGTCGAGAAAGATCGCGGTGTCGCAATACTCAAGTCGAAAATCCATCGTACGGCTGTAGTTTCCGTCTATGATCCATGAGTCGCGTTCTACGAGTTCTCGGAGCTCCATGTCCCACTCGTCCTTCGAGGGCTCAACCCAGCCCGGCCGCCAGAAATGCTGATCGAGATGTATCACGGGAAGCCCGATGATTTCTGCCAGCCTTCGCGAAAAGACAGACTTGCCTGAGCCGGGAGAGCCGATTACAAGAACCTTTTTCACAGGAGGTGTTACGCAGCATCCGTCGCTCAGGTTACCGCGTAAACCGGTCTCACTGGTCGCTACTGCCTGCGGAAGCCGGGGGTGGAGCGGCTGTTACTTAACGGCCGCTTCGGCACATCGAATCTCGACTACTCGCTCACGCCGGCACTACGGACCTATATTACCCGAGTGCCGTGGGCTCGGTCCTCTGTTACCGGCCGGGTCTTCAACACCTTCTTCGCACGTGTCCGAAGCGCGACCGTTGAATGCGGAATTTGTTTATCAGCGATTGCGGTGAGCTCTTTGATCAGCGCCGGTTCGCCGTCGGCGATCTTTGCCGCGACCGTCAAAGCAAAAACGCGGACGCCGACCGGCCGCTCCGCCTCATCAAGAAATCGCGTGCAGATGTCATAGAGCTTGCCCCGCAATCGTTTGGGTATCTCTACGAATTGAAACATACGGAGAATGTTGCGATGAGCACCGGTATGCACATCGTCCCGCTGAAGAATGCCGACCAATTTCGAAAAGTATGGAATTACCAGTTCGGGATGTTTCTCAACGCAGCAGTTGACCGACCACGATGCTCGCTGGACCGGGCGATACTCGTTCGAAAGAAACACGTCCATTAACTCTTTAAACCGTGCCGGATGATCGCCGACATAGCGAACGATTCTTTCAGTCTGCCGTTTTGAATGCTCGGCGGCCAATGCTTCACGGATGTTCATCTGGGCATGCCTTTGCGGGACGCATTATCACTCCCCGCAGGTTCAGCGTCCGATCACGCGCGACTGCTCGTCGCTCTTGATCTGATAAAACGCTTTCCGGCCCGGATAACGGGCCGAGTCGCCGAGATCTTCTTCAATACGCAAAAGCTGGTTGTACTTCGCGATGCGATCCGAGCGGCAAAGGCTCCCGGTTTTGATTTGTCCGGCGTTGGTCGCTACCGCGAGGTCGGCGATGAAGGTATCTTCAGTTTCGCCCGAGCGATGCGAGATGACCGCGGTCATATTGTTTGTTCGCGCGAGTTCGATCGCGTCGAGTGTTTCGGTGAGCGTGCCGATCTGATTGACCTTTATCAAAATCGAATTCGCCGCCGCCTCGTCGATTCCCCGCTGCAGAAAGCGAACGTTCGTCACAAAAAGATCATCGCCGACCAGTTGAACGCGTTTGCCGACTGATTGCGTCAAACTCTTCCAGCCGTCCCAATCGTTCTCCGCCATCCCATCCTCGATGGAAATGATCGGATACTTGTTGCACCAATCGGTCCAGTACGCCGCCATCTCTTCCGACGTCAGTTCGCGGTTGTCACTCTTCTTAAAAATATATTTCCCGTCTTTGAAGAACTCGCTCGCCGCCGGATCGAGCGCCAGCATGACATTGCCGCCCGCGCTGTATCCCGCTTTGCCGATCGCTTCGAGAATTGTCTCGACCGCTTCCTCATTTGATTTCAAATTCGGAGCAAAGCCCCCTTCGTCACCCACTCCCGTCGAATATCCCCGCGACTTCAATACCGCCTTGAGGTGGTGAAAGATCTCGGCACCCATCCGGAGAGCTTCGGCGAAATTTTCGGCCCCGACCGGCATCACCATGAACTCCTGGAAATCGACGTTGTTGTCCGCATGTGCACCGCCGTTCAGAATGTTCATCATCGGTACCGGAAGCGTTTTCGCGTTCGCACCGCCGATGTATCTGTAAAGCGGGAGCTCGAGTTCGGCTGCTGCCGCGCGTGCATTCGCAAGCGAGACGGCGAGTATCGCATTGGCGCCAAGCTTGGATTTCGTCGCCGTACCGTCCAGCCCGATCATCGTCTCGTCGACGAGGGTCTGGTCCAGCGCGTCCACGCCTTCGAGCTCGCGGCTGATCTTTTCATTCACGTTCTCGACGGCCTTCAACACACCCTTACCGAGATAACGCAGATCGTCGCCGTCTCGAAGCTCGACAGCTTCGTTCTCGCCGGTCGAAGCGCCACTCGGAACGGCAGCGCGGCCGGTGGTTCCGTCTTCGAGAATAACCTCCGCTTCGATCGTCGGATTGCCGCGAGAATCCAATATCTCGCGTGCCCATACTCGTTCAATAAAGCTCATGTGTTAGTTTGCTCCAAGAGAAATGACGAAATCTTTGGGTTAAATTTAGCGTGAAAAATAAGCGAATACAAAAGCCGTTCAAGAGGGTTTGGAAAAGGGCTCTTGCCAATACTTCAAATCCCGCATAAGGCGCTCCAACTCGTCCATCCCGTCTTCACCTGTTTCCGTGGAAAAAGCGGACGATAGCGTAGTCCGCGCGTCTGCGAGCTTTCTGAAAAAGCCGAAGTCGACGAAGAACTGAACAAACATGGCGTTGTATTCTTCATCGCTCGTTCGATCAGACCACGCAGATCCGATTCTATCCGTAGACACAACCAACAGGTTGAGGTCTCTTAGCAGGTCAACAATGTCTTCTTTCGAATACGAAACACTCGGACCGTCAATCTTCTCGTCGGACATGGCTTCTGATTCCCTGGGTTTACTTTTAATACCGATAATCCTCGCTCCGAAGGGGCGGTACGTTTGTAGAAAGACGTCGTGGAAGAAATCGCGCTCCGGTAGGAGCGCACATTGGACTCCTAGGGAGCCGGGTTCTTCGCGCGACAACGGCTACAAACATTCCGATCCTACGGGGCTGCGATACCGGGCTGCACCTCTGCCGCTGTCCTTTCCATTCGTACCTGCAATATTCTTCGCTTCGCAGCCTTCTCGATCCGGAACACATTACCGTTAAATGGCACTGTGTCGCCCTCGGTGAGCAGTTCCCCCGCCTGAGACATTAGGAACCCCGCGACAGTTGTGTAGCCTTCAGATACCGGCAGATTCAAATCGAGCCTTCGGTTTAGATCGCGAACCGCCAAGCCGCCGTCGAGAACGTAGCTGCCGTCCGGCTGCTCATGGATCTGATCGTTGACCTCTTCGTCGTGCTCGTCGGAGATCTCGCCGACGATCTCTTCAAGAAGATCTTCGAGCGTGATGATTCCCTCAACACCGCCGTGTTCGTCGACGACAAATCCGAAGTGAAACTTCTCACGCTGCATCTGCCGCAGCACGTCTTCGAGCCGTGCAGTGTCGACGACGTACACCGGCTTCTGCATGATCCGCTCCAGCCGGAATGTTTTCGGTCGCAGGAGGCTGGTCATCACGTCCTTTACGTGGACCACACCGGCCATGTCATCGAGCGAGCCGCGGTAAATCGGCATTCGGGAATATCCGTGCTGACGGAATGCGGCCGCGAGTTGATCGAGTGTGCAGGTCGCCGGGACGGCGACGATCTCGGTACGCGGGATCATCGCTTCCTTCACCGTCGTCTCGGAAAATTCGAAAACTTTATTGATCAGCCGCCGCTCTTCTTCGTTTACGTGGCCGCTCTCTTCGGAGATCCGGATGAGCTGCCTGATCTCGTCTTCGGTGTAGGTGGACGCGTGTTCGCTGTCGGCATGCAGGCCGAAGATCCTCACCGTTCGAGCGCTCGCCCAGTCGAGCGCGTGGATGAACGGTTTGAAGATTCGGTAAAAGATCTGCATCGGAAACGCCGTCGCCATCGCAACCCTTTCCGCAAGTTGCAAACCAAAAAGTTTCGGGGCTTGTTCGCCGAGGACGATGTGCAGCGCAGTGATGATGACGAACGCGATGCCGTACGAAACAAAATGGCGCACCGACTCGGAGAGGCCGCTCAGTGCGCCGCCGAGTATCGCTTCGACAACCGGTTCGCCGAGCGCGCCGAGTCCGAGCGACGCGAGCGTGATCCCGAGCTGCGAGGCGGAGAGATATGCGTTCAGATTATCCAGGAGCGTGAGCAAGCGGACAGCGCTCTTGTTTCCTTCGGCGGCCAGTGTTTCGATCCGCGAGCGCCGCACACCCACGATCGCAAACTCGGCTGCGACGAAAAAGCCGTTCGTGAGAACAAGCGCGATTACAAGAAATATCTTGAATGCTGCAGACCAGAATGTCGGCGATTCGGGGATTGCACCGGTCTCGGCGGCAAGAAAGAAGAAAGCCAAACTAGCAGGGTCGTCCATCTCGGAAACTGAATTTCAGAACCTTCGGGTTCTCTCGATCTCCTTGAAATCTCGGCCGTCCACACGGCCTAATCGAATGCCCAGATTATAACATAATGGAATTTCGCGGAAACCTATGCGAAGTTCTGGCTATGGGCTCGCGAATCCGAGTTTTGATCAAAGATGCGTGTACCAACCTCACCGCTCTGCACCTTTGCGTGAAATTCGCCGTCAATTATCAAAACGGCACGCTGTCTGGCAAAGCGGCAATCCACGAAGAATTTCGACCGAAAAACATTTTCAGGCCCCGTCGATAAGATGCGTGTCAACCAGTTCCTGAATAAGGAGTCGGCATGATCCGCAGCCGGACCCGGCCCGGCAAGTTTCGGCAACCTGATCTACTTGCGTAAAGCCGTTTTCCGTTATCGCCGAAACGATCGATTCTTCGGAAACCCCGAAGCATGTGCAGATCAGCGCCGCTTCTCCCCGAAACTCTTCGATCCTCTTTGCTCTGTGCCGCGACATAGCGTCGCGAAGCGCGTCGAATACCACAAGCGCGCATTGCATCCGGCTTTCGGGTATGTGTCCTAACCTGGCGGTGACGATCTGCGTCAACTCCGCGTCGCCAAGCCCGTGAAATGCGGAAAGTGTTTTTTGGTCGAGCCAGTCGCACAGAACATCCGCGGCGGCGATCATGTATCCGCAACCGTTCGTGCGAAACTTTGCGCTTTTTATTGAGTTGTGCCCAACGTCCAATCCGACCGAAAGCTCGACAAACGACCCGCACACAAAGCTTGCGCTCTTGCCGGCCGGTCCGGTTTCATCGCCGCCGGAGTTCGACGGCGATCGGAATCGTTTATCAACTTCCTCCGGGTAAAATGCCACGACACGATTCTGCCACGAAGGCATGCGATTCGCATGTCGCCTGACGCGTCATGTAAAATTTGGGAAGAGATGTGTCGCGCGTTTTTGCTCATACCTGTCCTCGTTGTTTTTACCAGCTGCCGACCCGCCGCACCGCCGGTGTCTGTCGGCAATAGGCCCGTGTCGGTGAACGGAGTTCCCGCCGCCGACGCGCAGTCGCAGCCCACAAAGCCTGTCGGCGATATGGGTTGGACCGGTCGCGGGGACGGAAATGTGCAGAAGGTCAAGGACCTGAAAGGCAAGGTTGTTGTCCTCGACTTTTGGGCGACGTATTGTCCGCCGTGCATCGAAGAGATCCCGCATTTGATGGAACTAAAGACCAAGTACGGCGCGGATCTACACGTTGTCGGGTTGCATGTCGGGGGAGACGAAGACCGGCCGAAGATCCCTGAATTTCTTGAGCGGCTGAAGATCACCTACCCGCTCGCCTATCCCGAAGACGCTCTGACCGCCTATGTCTTTGGCCAGCAGTCCGCGATCCCGCAGACCGCCGTGTTCGATCGGACCGGAAAAATGGTGAAGAAGATAACCGGCTTTGATTCCAAAATAAAAGCGGAGCTGGACCAGACTATCGCGGCCGAGATGGAGAAGAAGTGAACGACACGAACAGCGACAGGTTCATTCCCACGGTGGAGCAGGTCTCTGCGGGCGGAGTCGTTTTCCGAACCAAAGACTCGGCCCCGGAAAACGCCATAGTTCGCGTAGTGCCCGAGCTGCGCTGGCAGCTTCCGAAAGGCATAATCGACCCCGGCGAAACGATCGAGCAGGCGGCGCTTCGAGAGGTGCGGGAGGAATCAGGCATCGAGGCGGATCTTGTATCGCCGATCGAGACTATCGAGTACTGGTTCGTCGCAACATACGGCGGCCGGCGCCGGCGATATCATAAATTTGTTCACTTTTTCCTGATGAGCTACAAGGCGGGTGACGTCGGTGACCACGACAATGAGGTGGATGAGTCGCGCTGGGTCGATGTCGAAACGGCGCTAAGCATGCTTGAGTTTAAGAGTGAACGTGATGTGGTTGCGAAGGCGGGCATGCTGATCCGTGACCTTTAAGCCCGCCGGGTTGGACGCGGACTTCTGCCCTCGCGTATCTTCGGTGGCGGGGATTGCAAACCGGACCACCCCTTCTGTTTGAGCGCCGCCGCGTGCTTCAGCACGTGGAAAGATTCGGCAAAATTCTTAGGGCGTTCTTGACGTCCGTTTGCCGGGACGCCGGTTGGAATGGGCGCAGAATTCGTCGGTCGTCCCCCAACGCCGTAAACAGTGTGGCTATGCGAAGTCGGTGGTTCAGTAAGCGGCTTTCAACGGTTGTGTTGAAACTGATGCGACGCCGCGTGCTAAGACCAACAGGCTCCGCTATCCGTTTTTCCGTGAAGCCCGCGGCTGTGCTACCTTCGATAAGACCTTTTTTGATCAATGCG
>DATLCA010000141.1:0-17912 GCA_035526605.1 Pyrinomonadaceae bacterium
GCGGGGACCCAGATCGTGCAGTTCGGGGCGACGGGCGACAGGCCGATCCCGAACGCTTTCGTGCCGTGAGAGACTTTGGTTAGCCCCGTTCGAAATATAAAAACCGCCTTCATTGCAAGGCGGTTTTTATATTTCGGCGGCCACGGAAGGTCCGCTATTTACACTTCGAGTAACCGCAATCTCTACAGAAGTCGCAGCCCGATGCGTGCTCGAGTTGGCCGCGGCATTCGGGACATTCGCCGATAAGATTCGACATTGACGGCGAGTTCGTCACTTCTTTCGCTGAGCCCTTGGAGATCTGCCGCTCGCTTGCCGGTAAGTTTTTCAATCTCCTGTCGATCAATAGCAAACATTCGGCGACCGCCTGCTCCGGCGATGTCAGTAATCGTTCATTGAACCAAACGGCGTGCGTGGCCGTGACCTTGTTGAGGCTTCGAGCGACGTCCGAGACGGTGAACCCGCCACGGAGCATCTTGGAAGCGAGCAGGCCCACCCCTGCACTGATCGGGCCGGTCGCGAACACTTCCAGAATGCGATGGCCGTCGTGGTTTACGGTGACGTATAGATTCTGATTCTCGAACGGGATCCGCCACGTCGAGCCCTGGAGCTCGCGGGGACGTTGCACGCGAGCCGCCGTGAGTTCCGGCGACGCGGTGACCGGTTGACTCGGAGGCGCGTCGAACTCGTCGCGCGTCAGTGATTCGGATCCACTCTCCGCGTTTCCCTGTCCCTGCGTCCCGGCATCGCCGGAAGGCTCAGCCTCCCGAGCCGGCATCGTGCTCAGCACTTGGTTCTCCCGACTCCCGTCTCGGTAATAGCTCACGGCCTTACAGCCGAGCTTGCGGGCGAGATGGTAAAGCTCATCGACCGACTCGACGGTATCGTCGCGTGCGCCGTTGCAGGTTTTCGAGATCGAATTGTCCGTGTGCCTCTGCGCCGCCGCGAGCACGTGAACGTGCTCGATCGATTTGATATTCATCGCCGAGATGAAATGTTCCGGCAATTCGTTTTCGTGATCGACGACGTATTCGGCCGCGGACTTGATGGACTCTATGTCGGTCTGATCGACGTCGATGCCCAGAGCTTGCGCCGCGCCGGAGTGAACATAAGTGCGGGTGCCCAGCGTGTCTTGCCGGACGTATGCCCAGGAAAAATTCGGCTCGATGCCCGAGGAAGTTTCCGCGACCAGCGAGATGGTGCCCGTCGGAGCGATCGTCGTCACCTCATAGTTGCGCGGCGTGAGCGGGACGTCTCGTGAAATTCCGATCTCGTCGTATATGAAGTTCGAGTACGCGTCGCGGTTTTTTTCGAGCTCCGGGAATACTCCTTTCTCAGCCCCGAGATTGAGCGAAGCCATCCACGATTCGCGTCGAATGAAACCCATAACACGCTCCATCAGCTGCAGGGATTCGTCCTCGCCGTATGTGATGCCGAGATTCAGACACAAATCGGCAAATCCCATAATTCCCAATCCGACAGGCCGAGTGCGTTTGACGACGTCGTCGATTTCCGCAAGCGGGAAATGCCCGGCGTCGATGACGTTATCGAGGAAGCGGGTACACGCATGCGTCACGGCCGCCAGGCGCTCCCACTCGATGCAGGCCACGGGATCGCTACCGTTGCCCGCGTGTCTGTAGAATTTTGCGACGTCGATCGAACCCAAATTGCATGAGTTGTTGAAATGGAGCTGCTGCTCGCCGCACGGATTGCAAGCATAGATCGGCCCCATCGACGCCATCATGTGATTGTGGCGATTCACCTCGTCGATGAAAATTATTCCCGGCTCGGCGTACTTGTGAGCAGAGGCGATGATGCGATTCCAAATATCGGGTGCGAAAACCATCCCGGGAATAGGCGGCTGCTCGATCGTGCAATCGGAAAGGTCGGCCGTTTCGAATGCGAGTTTGTCGGCGAAGGTTGCGGTCGATCCGTTCGGCCGCCGATAGACGACGTAGTCGGTTCCGGTCACGGCATCGAAGACCGGCTGTGTCCACGGCTCGCCCTTAAACTCGGTTTGGAACCAGGTGCCGCTGTCGACCGCATCCATGAACATGTCCGTAACCGTAACCGAGATGTTGAAATTCGTGAGGCTCGTCTGGTCGTTCTTGGCATGAACGAACCGGAGGATATCGGGATGGGTCACAGCCAGGATCCCCATGTTCGCCCCCCGGCGAACACCGCCTTGTTTCACGACCTCGGTCGTCTGGTTGACGATGTTCATGAAACTGACCGGCCCGGACGCGACGCCGCGTGTCGAGTTCACCATCGACCCCGCGGGGCGCAGAAACTCATAGCTCATCCCGGTGCCGCCCCCCGTCTGGTGAATGATCGCCACGTTCTGAGCGTGCTCCATGATCCCTTCGATCGAATCCGGCACGTTCAATACGAAGCAGGCAGCGAGCTGGCCTTTCGGCTTGCCGGCGTTCACCAGGCACGGCGTATTCGGGACGAACTCGCGGGCGAGCATAACCGCGGTCATGTCATTGTAGAACGCCGCCTGTTTTTGCGGATCAGTTTCGGCGGTCGCGACGTGCCCGACGACGCGGCGAACGATGTCCGTCCAGGTTTCGAGCGCTTCACCGTTCTCGTCCTTGAGGGCATAGCGTTTCGCCACGACTTTCTGTGCGTTAATGCCGAGGGGCTTAATGTCCCTGCCGACCGCGGTCCCGGTCCCGTTAGCTTCGCTTTTGGCGACAAACCCGCCTGTCTTTGAAGGTTCGAAAACTGTGCTCATTCGATCTCCTTTGTGCCGTCCGACACCTTTTTCACGTAATGCTACTTTAACATCCCGGAGAGTGATCCCGAAGTTTTTCGACGTCTGATTTTGGTTGGTTTAGGGTCTCAGAAACGCTGAGAAGTGCTCCTCAAGTGAGGCAATAGTAAATGGATGGCGTGACATCTGTCAACAAATATTTCCACAGTATATTGTGGCTGGGATCTTAGTCCGCCCGATATACGCCATAGCCGGTGCGCGGGACGCTGGCCCCGCACGCGACGGCGAATTCGACCGACGTGGACGCGCCATTCGGTGGTTCTTTAAGAACTGCATCGGCCCGAGAGGCGCCGAGCGCACGGACCGAAAACGAAAAAGAAACCGACGTTCTAGGGATTGACTTTTCCCGACACGGTTTTCGAAACTGTCTTAGATGGACAAATTAATTCACGGGACAGCGGCGGACGGGACCATTCGCGTACTGTCGGCCATTACCACCGACATCGTCGCCGAGGCCATCAAGCGCCATCAGACCGCACCGACCGCGTCGGCCGCCCTCGGGCGCGTGATGACGGGAACACTTTTGATGGCGGCGACGCTCAAGGATTTCGATCGACTGTCCACGAGAATCGAATGCTCGGGCCCGATCGGCGGCATCATCGCGGAGGCAACAAAGGACGGCGCGGTTCGCGGCTACGTGAAGAATCCGGACGCCGAAGTGCCCCCGCGCGAAGACGGGAAGTTCGACGTCGGAGGCGTTCTTGGCGAGGGAATGTTTTACGTGATCCGGGAGTCGGGCTTCGATATCGGGCTGCATCAGGACCCGTACGTGGGCTCGGTACCGATCGTGTCGGGCGAGATCGCGGAAGACTTTGCCTACTATCTGGCAAAGTCGGAACAGATACCGTCAGCGGTGATGCTCGGTGTGCTGCTCCAGAATAGTGAGCCCTACGTGCGAGCCGCCGGCGGGGTCTTTGTCCAAATGATGCCGGGGGCGAACGAGCACCTGATCACGATGATCGAAGACACGATCGCGCACGCGCCGCATCTGACATCGGTGATCGACGAAAACGCGACTCCGGAAGATCTTGCCCGGCTGGCTCTCGGCGAGATAGATTTCGAGATACTCGAAGAGAAAGATGTCGAGTTCCGGTGCAACTGTTCGCTCGAACGGGCTCGCAGCTTGATCGCCGCGCTTGGAAGAGCCGAGGTTGAATCCATGCTCGCCGACGACAAGGGTGCCGTGATGTCGTGCGGATTTTGCAGCGAAGTTTATCAACTGGGTGAGAGCGATCTTGAAGATATGCTTAGGGCCGACTTGACCTAACCATCCATCAGATCCCGGTAGTTGCCGTGAAAATAAACCAGCGGCTCGCCGTCCCGGACGGAAACCTTTTCGACTCCACCTAGAAAGATCGTGTGGTCGCCGCCATCAAAGGTGTTTGCGAGCCCGCACTCGAGGGTAACTAAAGCGGCGTCCAGTACCGGGATATCGCCGATCCCCGGCCGGTAACGAACACCGTCGAACTTTTCTCGTATTTGAAGTGCGAAGCGTTCCGAGATTTCGTCCTGCCCGGCGGCCAAAATGTTCACCACGAAAAAACCGGATTCCGTTATCGCCCGGTGACTGCCCGTAGTCTTTTCGATGCAGACGAGTACGAGCGGCGGGTTCAATGAGACCGAGCAAAAAGCCGAAACGGTGATCCCGTGGAGATCGGCGTCTAAGCCCCGCGACGTAACAACGGTAATACCGCTGGGAAATCGCGCTAACGCAGATCGGAAATCGTCCGGGGTAACGGGCATATGTTTTGAAGGATAAAGGATGAAGCATAAAGTGGGAAACCTGCGAGCCTTACTTTATGGCTCGTCCTTTATCCTTTATCCTTCACAAGAATGCCCGAACTCGAAGATTTTTTCGCGGAAGTGACGAGCCTCGTCGATGCTGAGTTGGAACGGATGGTCCCGGCCTCCGGCGGCAGGCCGCAGAGCCTGCGCGACGCTATCCGCTGGAGCCTTTTTGCGGGCGGGAAACATTTTCGACCCGCGCTTGTGTTCGCGGTAGGCCGCGCGTTCGGTGCACCGGATGACAAACTAGTTCGGACCGCGTCGGCCATCGAGATGCTCCACACATATTCCCTGATCCACGATGATCTGCCGTCGATGGATGACGACGATCTTCGCCGCGGGCGCGAGACCTGCCACCGGAAATTCGGGGAGGCGACGGCGATCCTCGCGGGGGACGCCCTCCAGGCGCTGTCCTTTCAGGTGATCAGCGAAGATGACCGGCTTGCGGTTGATACCAGGATCCGACTGATCTCGAAGCTCGCGCAAGCCGCGGCAAAAATGGTTGTCGGACAGCAACTGGATCTGGAAGCCGAGGGGACGGTCGGCTCGCTCGAAGACATCGAGAATATTCACCGTCACAAGACCGGAGCGCTGATACGCTTTTCCGCGGAGGCCGGTGCGATCATAGGCGGGGCGGGCGGTGCGGAGAAAAAAGCGGTTTTGTCATTCGGCGAAAAGCTCGGGCTTCTCTTTCAAATGAAAGATGACTTGCTCGATGTCACAAAGACGACCGAGGAGTTGGGTAAAACGGCGGGGAAAGATGCGGCGGCCGCCAAGGCGACATACCCGGCGATCGGCGGGATCGAACGGACGGAGATTTTGGCAAGACAGGTTCACGCCGAGGCGAAGGACGTTATTGCCGCACTTGGGAATCGGTCGGAACTTCTGCAGCAGGTTGCGGATTTTCTATTGAATCGCAATGCATAGATCGCGCTCCCGCTTTGCGGTAATGGTAACTGCACTTAATATATGCCGTACCCTTACTGCCGGTCGTAAGCCGGTCTGATTTCTTCCCGTGCGATCTTGGCGAGCTTTGCGTGAAACAAAAACTCTCACGCAAAGCTCGCCAAGATCGCAAAGCAAGAACCGGAATTTCACAATCTATTGAAGGAGCACCCGTCGTGATTAAACTACTACTTTGCGTTAGTGCCGTGATCGCAGGCAGCTTGATCGTTGCCGCTCAGGAATCGATGAAACCACCTGTTGCTAAAAAAGAACCGAAAATACTGAAGATCCACGGTTACACGATAACCGACAACTACGCCTGGCTGCGCGATCGGGAAACGCCGAAGAAGCCGGAGATCGTTAAGTATCTCGAAGAGGAGAACGCGTACACCGAGCACCACATGGGCCGGCATAAAGAGTTCGTCGACAACCTCTACAAAGAAATGCTTGGCCGCATAAAACAGACCGACCTCAGTGTTCCTTACAAGCTGGGGGATTACTGGTATTTCAACAAGACTGAAGAGGGAAAACAGTATCCGAGCTATCTTCGAAGTAAGACCAAAGATGGCGCGAACGCGGAGTTGCTGCTCGATCAGAACGAAATGGCGAAGGGGCTGAAGTTTCTCTCGATCGGCGCCTTCGAGCCGAGTGACGACGGAAACATGCTTGCGCTGTCGACCGACACGACCGGCTATCGCCAATACACTTTACAGATCAAAGATCTCCGGACGGGTAAGATGCTTCCCGAAAAGATCGAGCGGGTCACCTCGCAGGAATGGTCGTATGACGGGAAATACATTTTCTACGTCCAGGAAGATGCCGTGTCCAAGCGCTCCGACAAGCTCTTCCGTCATACCGTCGGGAGCACGGCGCCCGACAAACTGATCTACGACGAGAAGGATGTGCTGTTCGGTATCGGCATCGGGCGTTCGCGTAACAAGAAGATGATGTTCCTTTCGTCGTACGCGAAGACGATGCGCGAGGAGCGGTATCTTGCCTCGGACGATCCGCTTGGCGAGTTCAAGCTCATAAGCCCCCGGCGCGAAAACCACGAATATTCGGCCGATTACGATAACGGCGAGTTTTACATCATCACCAACAAAGACGCCGAGAACTTCAGAGTGATGCGT
This sequence comes from Pyrinomonadaceae bacterium, assembly GCA_035526605.1. Taxonomy (GTDB): domain Bacteria; phylum Acidobacteriota; class Blastocatellia; order Pyrinomonadales; family Pyrinomonadaceae; genus OLB17. Next base: position 6,634 of record DATLCA010000141.1, read on the forward strand.
GCACCGGGAAGCGATCCGAGCGAGAAGGCGTGGTCGGAATTCATCCCGCACAACCCGGCGATCAAGATCGACAACATAAACTTCTTCAAAGACTACGCCGTCGTTTCGGAGCTCGAAAACGGGCTCGAATACATTCGCATCATGGATCGGAAAACCCGCCGCGCGAGCGCGCGGATCGAAACTCCGGAGAACGTCTACACGATGGCCTTGAGCTCGAACCCGGAATATGACACCCCGATCCTTCGCTACACCTATGCGTCGATGATCACGCCGAACTCGACATACGAATTCGATTTTAAAACCCGAAAAAGCGAGCTCATCAAACAGCAGGAGATCCCCAGCGGCTACGACAAGGCCCTCTACGAAACGAGCCGTGTATGGGCGACCGCGCGCGACGGTGTAAAAGTTCCGGTCTCGATCGTGATGAAAAAGGGAACCAAGCTCGACGGCAAATCCCCCATGCTCCTCTACGCGTACGGCTCGTACGGTGCATCGATGACCCCGAGCTTTTCGACCGCGCGTCTGAGCCTTGTAGATCGTGGAATGATTTACGCTATCGCGCATATTCGCGGGGGCGGAGAGCTTGGCGAAAAGTGGAGGATGGAAGGCCGAATGTTCAAGAAGCTGAACACCTTTCACGATTTCATCGACTCCGCGAAATGGCTCGTCGCGAATAAGTATACGTCGAGCGACCGCTTGGTAATTCAGGGCGGGTCAGCCGGCGGATTGCTTATGGGTGGGGTAGCCAACATGTCTCCGGAAACGTTTCACGCCGTGATCGCCCAAGTGCCGTTCGTGGATGTCATGAATACGATGCTCGACGAAACGCTCCCTCTTACGACGGACGAATGGATAGAATGGGGAAACCCGAACGAGAAAGCATCCTGGGATTACATGGTCCAGTATTCGCCATACGAAAACGTGAAGGCTCAAAAGTATCCGAACATGCTTATCGAGATCTCGCTCAACGACAGCCAGGTTCCTTATTGGGAAGGGGCGAAGCTCGCCGCAAAGATCCGCGAACTAAAAACGGATGACAATACGATCCTGCTAAAAACTAATATGGGCGCCGGACATGGAGGTTCGTCGGGCCGCTATGATCGCCTTAAAGAGATCGCGTTCGATTATGCGTATGCTCTGACCCAGGTCGGCATCACGAAGTAAAAAAAACCGGGAGCTTGATTATAGATTCGATCCGTACACCGTCGGGCGGCGTTAACAAAAACGCCGCCCGACTTTTATATTTGGCCGTCGGCATTCGATCAGATTGAAGCGCTCATCCGTCATTGTGACCGGCACATGAATCACCCGCCGCCTAATCACAGCTTCTAATCCCTGTATTTGCTCCGTTTTTCTTGAACTTGATCGCTGGCATAACCATTGCCAAGCAGTCGAGCGGGTCATTGCCTCTCTCAACAGATCAGCACTATCACTTTTGCGACTGCTATGAGAAAAATTTTACTCAGCTTACTAATTTGCAGCGTTGTCCTTTTCTCGACGCCGATTGTTCCGTTTGCCCAAGCCCGTGGCCGGGTCGTTGTGGCCGTCCCCGAGGTGCTCCAGCCGTCGGCTTACCTGCGCGAGATGACGGTGTCGGAATCTCCGGATAATGAGGAGCTATACCCGACGGAAACGAAGAAGATCGCCGCGGTGCTCGCGAAGGACTCCAATAAAAGCGCGATCGTGATCGACGCGACGGGAAACGACCGTGAGCTGATCGCAGCCGCCGCGGCAGCGCGGATCGCCTCCGTGTCACCCGATCACCGCTTGCTTTCGATCGACTGGACGAGTCTCTTCTCAGATTCGAAAAGTGACGTCGATGTCGACCGGGCCGTTGCGGATATTCTCGCGCAGGCGGAAGCATCGAAGGGCAAAAGCGTTCTGTACATCGATGATGTGTCGATCTTCTCCAAAGACAGGCCGCTGCTTGGCAAGAAGATCGCGCTCCAATTCTACGAGGCCATCGCTACGGGACGGGTTCAGATCATGGCGGGCATGAACGTTGAAAATTTCAGCGATCAAATCGCGTCGGACCCGCGGCTGAAGAGCCGTTTTTCGCGGATCGATATCGAGGACGAAGATCCGTTTGTCGGCGACAAGCTCGCGCCCGATCTTCGCGCCCTCGTCGCCACCGCCGACCCTAACGAAAAAGTAACGGTGATCCTTCAGTCCGACGACATCAAGAATCCCGCGCTGCGTCGTGCTCTGGCGAACAGCGACGTTCAGATTGCAAGCAGGTCGAACGACCTCGACATGATGGTCGTTCAGCTTCCGGTTCGGATCGCTGAGGAAGTTGCGGCCATCCGCGGTGTAAAACATTTGTCGCTCGATCGCGAGCTGAAGACGCTCGGACATATCGAAAAAACTACCGGTGCCTCGATCGCGCGGACGATCAATCAAGGGTTGAATGTCAGCCTTCTTGGAACCGGAATTCTGAACACCAGCACCGAGCTCGACGGAGCCGGTATCGGGATCGCGATCGTCGATTCAAGCATCAGAGAGAACCATCGTTCTTTCGTTAATTCCTCGGGAAGCAGGAGGGTCGTCCAGCGGGTCAACTTCACCACCGACTCGCACATCGATATCGATGAGTTCGGCCACGGCACACACGTCGCATCCCTCGCCGCCGGTGGCCCCGGTGCAAACCTGAACCTTAGCGACGGCAACTACATGAGTCAGTACGAGGGAGTGGCTTCGGGGGCGAAGATCATAAACGTCCGCGTGCTGGATGACTTTGGCGTCGGCAATTCCGCGCGGTTGATAAGTGCTCTGAACTGGATTCTCGCGAACCGTGCGACGAATAACATTAGGGTCGTGAATCTCAGCCTTGGAGCACCGGCAGTCGAAACATGGCGCAACGATCCGCTATGCAGGGCCGTCAGGCAATTGACCGCCGCCGGCATAGTCGTCGTCGCCGCGGCCGGGAACAACGGCAGGACGGCTTCGGGCCAAAAGCTATACGGAGCTATCCATTCGCCCGGCAACGATCCGACCGTGATAACCGTTGGGGCATCCAACACGTTCGGAACCGACGCGAGGAACGATGACGGCGTCACAACCTTCAGCTCGCGAGGCCCGACTCGTTCGTACTGGACTGATGCCGCAGGCGTCAAACATTTCGATCACTTGATAAAGCCCGACCTGGTGGCTCCGGGCAACTGGATCGTCGGTGCGGAAGCCACCGGCAACGAGATCGTTCAAGAGAACCAGGATCTCGAGCTCAACAGCAACGCCGACGACACGCGGAAGATGATGTACATGAGCGGGACTTCGATGGCGACACCCATTGTAAGTGGGACGGCGGCGCTCTTGCTGCAGGCAAATCCGAAGTTGACGCCGAACATGGTGAAGATGGTCTTGCAGTACACGGCTCAGCCGCTTGCCGGATTCAATCGACTCGAGCAGGGTGCGGGCGAGCTCAACATCGAGGGAGCCGCGCGGCTGGCATTTATGATCCGGCAGAACCTTCCAAATCCGACAGCACAGGGTGAGCCTCTGCTGACGAGCTCGACGCTTCCGGTTCATTCGTCGACGGTCGGCGGAACAAAATTTCAATGGGCGGGAGGCATCCTGCCGAGCTACAGCGCGCTCACCGGGACCGCGCTCATCACGAAATATCAAAAGGTTTATGCCAACGGGCAGTTCTTCCCGGACGCTCTAACCCTCTCCGCAAGCGGCGTGATCGCGGCGAACGGACTGCTTATAAGCGACGGTTTGCTCATAAGCGACGGCCTGTTGATAAGCGATGGCACGATCCTCAGCTCCACCGCGGCACCCACCGGTTACCAGACGATGACCTGGGGGAACCCGGTCGGTGCGTCGGGATTATTGATATCCGACAATTTCACAATGGCAGACAATTCAGCCATTGCGGACGGTTTGCTGATCAGTGACGGACTGCTGATAAGTGATGGTTTGCTCATCAGCGACACGACCAGCTCGCTAACCAACCGCGTCCGGGCGAGGGGCGATCTCACGGCGAAGATGCACTAGCTTCACCATTCGAAAAAGGCTGCCGAGGAACGCCGGCAGCCTCCAAGTGTCCGACCGAATTATTTTCTGGAAAAAGCGCTGCCATTCGGGCTATATTAATAGCGGCGAAATCTCCGCCCCTCTCGCCGCCGCCCCTTCAGATCATCCTTGCTCCTCCGATGCCTTCCAAGAGATCACTAGAAAACCTTTATATAGCGCTGCTGTCACCAGTCGCGGCATACGCGCTCGGGTGGGCTGTTTATAATTTTCCCAGCGGGAAGATAGATCTGCGGCTAGGCGGCCTCGCCATCGTTACTGTTTTTTTCAGCTCTTTTCTCAGGATCCAACTGCCCAGGACGAAGATCCATGTTACGACATCGGACGCGGCAATCATCTTGTCGTTTCTCTGGTACGGCGGCGAGATCGCGATAATACTTTCCGTCCTCGAGACGGCGTTCACGTCGTTCAGCTATCGCCGCCAGGGTGGCAACATCGGGTACAAGACGATCTCGGTAAACATCCTGATAGCCGTTGTCGCCCTGTTCGCGACGACGATGATAGTTCGCCCACTATTTGGAACCGCACCGCAGGTCATGGAAGGCGGTGACGTCACACAAGTGATTCTGTTGCTGGCGGTGATGGGTTTTGCGCTGTTCATATTCAACTCCGCCCTCGTTTCACTTTTCTTCGCGGCGAAAACGGATAAATCGGTGATCAGCGTCTGGACGGAGTACTGCCTGAATGCCCTCGTGATGTACCTCAGCGGCGCAGTGCTGGCGGGATTCACGGCTAAGGCGATTCAGGACATAAACATTTTTCTGTTCGCGGCGGTGTGCATCTTTTTCGCCACGATCTACGTAACGTATCGCCGCTACATCAACGACATCAAACGAACATCGGCGCAGGCAGAGCAATCGGAGCGCGAACGAGCGGAGCAGGCCGAACGTCACGTGCGAGAGCTCAAGCATTATGTCGAACAGTTGGAAACCAGCAGCAGGGAACTTAAGCAAAGCCACGCACGTTTTAGACACGCCGCTTATCACGACGCCCTGACTGAATTACCAAACCGCAACTACTTTATCGACGCGTTACGCCGGCTGATCGAGCAGAAATTAACCCAGCCGCTTGTCTCCTACGCGGTGCTTTTTCTTGATCTGAACGGCTTCCGAAAAATTAACGACAGCCTCGGCCACTCCGTCGGCGACCAACTCGTCAAGCAGGTCGCCGGCAGGCTTTTAAAGATTCAAAGAAAGGACAGCATTGTCGGAAGATTTAGCGGAGACGAATTCGCGATCATTCTCATCGGCGATGCGGACGAGCGCGGCGCGACGGGGTTCGCGGAAGAGGTCGTCAATACGATCTCGGAACCGTACATTCTCAATTCCAAACAGGTGTTCACGAGCGTCAGCGTCGGGATCGCGTTCGGAAATCTTAACTACGACGAGCCCGAGGAGATCCTGCGCGATGCCGACATCGCAATGTACTATGCAAAAGATCACGGTAAGGAATATGTCGTTTTCGACGAGAAAATGCATACCCGCGCTGTGTCGCTGCTGGAGTTCGAGACCGACCTGCGATACGCGGTGGAACGGAACGAATTCGAGCTTCACTATCAGCCGATCGTCGATCTGAGAAATCTGCAACTCGCCGGGTTCGAAGCTCTCGTTCGCTGGAACCACCCGACCCTCGGCCAGATAGCTCCCGACCGATTTATCCCGATCTGCGAATCAACTGGGCTGATAGTTCCGATGACTCTCGCGATCCTGGAGACCGCGTGCTCGCAAACAGTCGAGTGGCAAAGGCGGTTCGGAGATTCGTCCCCAACTTTCGTGAGCGTAAACATATCCGGGGTCCACTTCGGAAATCCGGCGCTCGTGGAGCAGATCAAAGCCGCTCTACAAAAAACCGGCCTCAGCCCTCGCAGTCTGAAACTCGAAATAACGGAGACGGCGATCATGGAAAACGGGGAGAACGCCGTGGCGATGCTCCGCGAGATCAAAGACCTCGGCGTGCAGTTGAGCATTGACGATTTCGGGACCGGCTACTCCAGCCTTGGTTATCTGCAGCAATTTCCCATCGACACGCTAAAGATCGATCGCGTATTCGTCCGCTCCATGGAAGAGGGAAGACAGAACGGCGAGATAGTTCGCGCGGTTCTCGCGCTGGCGGGTTCTTTGAGTTTGGACGTCGTGGCCGAGGGAATCGAGAGCATCCACCAATATCATCAGCTACGAATATTGTCGTGCGATTACGGGCAGGGATTTTTGTTCTCGCGCCCGGTTCCGGCGGCCGGCGCCGAGAACCTACTCTCCGACCCGAACCGGTGGCAGAGCCTTCTCGCCGGTGGTGATTTCGCGATCGTCAATCCCGACTACGAATCCCCGAGCTACCAGCTCCACTAAGGGTCAAGCGGCGAAGATCCCAGGCTTTGCATCAAAGGGAAATTCCGCTTGGTACCGATGCGCTAGATTTAGCAGCTGCTGTTCCGACCAGAAGTTGCCGATCAGCTGCGTGCCTATCGGCAATCCGTCGCTGGATAACCCGCTGGGAATGCTCAGGGCCGGAGTTCCGGCGAGGTTGGCCGAAACAGTGTAGACGTCATTCAGGTACATCGCCAGAGGATCGTCGGACTTTTCGCCGATCTTGAAAGCGACTGAGGGCGATGTGGGGGTAAGAATCGAATCACATTCCGCGAACGCTTTCTCGTAATCCCGCTTCACGAGTGCCCGCACCTTCTGAGCTTTCGAATAGTACGCGTCGTAGTACCCGCTGGACAGAACATATGTCCCGAGCATGATGCGCCGCTTTACTTCCTCTCCGAAACCTTCCTCCCGCGTTTTGAAATACATCTCGCGCAATCTCGTCGCTTCTTCGGCTCGAAAACCATATCGGACACCGTCGTAGCGGGCCAGATTGGAAGACGCCTCGGCGGTCGCAATTATGTAATAAACCGCTATCCCGAACTTCGCGTATGGAAGTTCGACGTCGACGATCTTTGCGCCGAGCGACCGGAAATTGTCGATCGAGGTTTCAACGACATTTCGGACTTCGTCGTCGAGCCCTTCACCAAATAATTCGCGGGGCACACCGATGGTTTTGCCCGCGATGTCATTCTCCAGACCACCGGAATAATCCGGAACCGGAACATCCGCCGACGTCGAATCCATTTCGTCGCGGCCGGCGATTACGCCGAGCACGTCAGCGACATCCTCCACCGTCTGACCGAAGATTCCGATATTATCGAGCGACGACGCGAAGGCGACGAGTCCATAGCGCGAGATCCGACCGTATGTTGGTTTGAATCCCACGATGCCGCAGAGGGAGGCCGGCTGGCGGACCGAACCGCCGGTTTCGGAACCGAGTGCGGCACGCACAACTCCGGAAGCCACGGCGGCGGCGGAACCGCCCGAGCTTCCGCCCGGAACACGCGTCGTGTCCCACGGGTTTTTCACCGCGCCGAATGCCGAGCTTTCGTTCGACGAGCCCATCGCGAACTCGTCCATGTTCGTCTTGCCAATTACAATCGCACCCGCATCGTTCAACCGCTTGATGGCGGTCGCGTCATATTGTGCGCGGTAGTTGCGCAGGATCCGCGAGCCGCACGTCGTCTGCAGACCCTTCGTGCAAATGTTGTCCTTCACCGCGATCCCAACTCCGCGCAAGCTTGCGCCCACGCCGTCCGCCTCGACTTGCGCGAGACGTTGGTCGGCGTGCTCGCGCTCGATAGAAAGAAAAGAATTCAGCTCGGGATTGAGCCTCTCTGCGTCGTCGAGCGCTTTCGTAATTGCGGCCCGGAAATTGGTATCAGTCATTTATCTAAAGGCGAAACCGAATCGATAAGCCAACTATCATTTTCTTTTTTGAGTGACGCGAATACATGCTTCTGCTCGGTACGCGTGTCGGTTTTCCAGAACAGCAGAACGTCGAACTGGACCTGATCTCCGGGTTGCACAACCTTACAGTCCCCGACGCGGAAGGCTTTCGGGAGATCATTTGCCGCGGCGGCGGTGAAATATTCCGTAGTTTCGTCCGTTCCGCTCTCGGCGTTCTCGAGCTGCTCGTTGAACAGCCGCCGCGTAAAAAACTTCTCGCGCAGCCTGACACTTTCCTCGGTCCGATGCATCTCATTTCCGAAATGGAATGAATAGAACTCGCGCACTCGATCGCGTGCTTCGCGGCACTCCGTTTCCTCGAGATTCGGAATGCTGCACGAGGCCATTAAGCATAAGGCAGAGAGCAGAAGGCAGAATCTTGTGAGCCACGAACGACCGACAACCGGCAGCCGACCACTGACAACTATTCTCATAGAACCTTCGGGACCTGAAAGTGTCCGGCCGCGGGAGACGGTGCCTGATCGAGCGCCGCGTTCTGACCAAGGGACGGGCGCACGAGATCTTCACGGCTCGTGGTCGTCGCTTTTCCCTCGTCGGTCAGTCCGCCAAGCATCGGCTCGATGTTTTCCGTATCGAGCTCGTTAAGTTGTTCGACGTACTTCACGATCTCCGCCATCTGCGGAGTGTAGAGAGCGACTTCCTCGTCGGTTATCTCGAGATGCGCGAGTGTCGCGACTTTTCTAACGTCCATAAAGTTCTTATTTTCCTGCCGGTTTCTTTTCGTGAGATTCGTGTGTTTCGTGGTTCGGTTTTAATAACAGCCGGAAACCACAAAACACATCGATCACATGAAACACGTGGGCTGCTAGGCTGCAGACCTCTTTCGCCTCACCAAACAACTCCCGGCAGCAAGCAGAAATTGCCGCCGCAGCTCTACGTCTGCGATGCCCTCAGCCGCACGGGCAAGTTCGGGTGATATCTCTTTTTCAGCCGCGCTCCGAAGCTCCGCTTCGTCCGGCGGAGCCTGTCCCGATCTTCTCGATCGAACAGCGTGCTCGTCGATCTGGAGCTCGATATAACTCACCGTTGGCACCCCAAGCGCGGCGTTGAGCTTGAAAACCATCTGACCGCATAGGTCTTTCAGCTGCCGCTGCCACATCAGGTTCGATACGGCGATAAACAACTTTCCTTTCTCAAGCCGCAAAGGGACCGCGTGTTCGACCAGGCCCTCACCCGCGATTCGACGCCAGGCCGCGAAAACCACAGCCTCGCGGACCATTTCCGCCCCCTCCGCGTCGTCAAAAATGCCGGGCAGTGTGCGAAAGATGTCGAGCATGGCTATTATCTTAAACGAGAAAACTACTATTTGCTAAATTCACATTTTGCATGATCAATCTGCCTAAATTGGTATTGGCGTCGGGAAGTCCGCGGCGCTCCGAAATAATGAATTCGGTCGGTTGGGAGTTCACAAAAGTCATTCCCGACATCGATGAAAGTGAGCGCGAAGCCGAGAAGCCCGAAGTTTATGTCCAGCGCCTGGCTAAGGAAAAGGCTGAGGCCGTCGCATCGTCGCATCGCGAGGGGATCGTGCTCGCGGCGGACACGACCGTCGTCATCGACGGGCAGATAATCGGCAAGCCCGCAGACCTCGACGACGCGAGAAGAATGTTGCGACTGTTGTCGGGGAACTGGCACGAGGTGCTCACCGGGATCGCCGTAATGAAAAACGGAAGAGCGGAAGTCGGGTTGCAGCGAACCCGTGTGAAGTTCGCGGCGATGAGCGAGGACGAAATTAATTTTCTGGCGGAGAAGGGCGATCCGCTCGACAAGGCCGGGGCATACGCGGTGCAGGCGCAAGCCGCGTTGTTCATCGAGGGAATAGAAGGTGATTATTGGAACGTCGTTGGCCTGCCGATCAGCCTGGTTTACGAAATGGTTGGGAAAGTGATGACTGATGAATGATGTGATGTGTCGGAAGAACTTGACCCGATTTCGCCAAAATGAAAAAGAGCCGGGTCGAAACCCGGCTCTTACTTATAATCCATCACAATAACGTCACTTATCACAGCAGCGCGTCCACGGCCTTTGATATCGGGACCGTGACATCGTACTTCGGATCGATTCCGCCGAACGCCGAGCCGGATAAATTACCCTGCTTGTCCAGGACCACAAAGGAAGGGAGCTGATCCACGCTGAATTTTTTCAACGTCGCCGTCCCGTCCGAATCTCGCAGCACAAGGATATTGAGCTTACTCCCCGCGGCGAACTTCTCGATATCCGCGTCGGTAGCGAAATTCTTCGACTTCGCGTTCGTCGAATCGGTCGCGACAAAATAAACAACGACGTCCTTGCCCGAATACCGTTTCGCCAGTACGTTCGCATACTCGGCCTGCTTGTTCGAGAGAGGCAGCCAGCTCGCACCCAGTGCGAGGATGACAACCTTGCCTCGCTGAGCTTGAACATCAACCTGCCCACCGCCGAGCGAAGCGAGTGAGGTCTGCGCCGAGGCACCCGCCACGGCCGCGACCGTCAAAACAAAAACCGCAATCAAATTCTTAATCGATCTCATATATTTTGAAACACGTATAGCCGTGCTCCCGGGAGTTTAGATGCACATTTGATACCAATCACTGCCCCCGGTTTAGGACGATGTTGTCGATCAGGCGAACATCGCCAAATCTGACCGCGACGGCGATCAATGTTTCGGTTTCTCCAACCTTTTCAATACTTTCCAATGTTCGAGCATCGACGACCGAGACATAATCTATCGCGGCCAGCCGTTCTTCGGCGATTCGCCTCTGCACGATTTCGACAAGATTCCCCGCATTTCGTTCGCCCTGTTTGAAAGCGATCTTAGCGTCGCGGAGAGCGGTAAAGATTATTGCGGCCTTGTCCCGCTCTTCCGTCGACAAGATTCGGTTTCGCGAGGAGAGTGCGAGGCCTGACTCTTCCCGCACCGTCGGGACAACCACGATCTCGGTCTCAAAACCGAGGTCCGCGGTCATGCGCTTTAGAACTGCCACCTGCTGCGCATCTTTCTGACCGAAGAAGGCGAGGTCCGGGCGGACGGCGTTGAAAAGAATTGCAACGATCGTCGCCACTCCGCGAAAGTGCCCGGGGCGGGATGCGCCTTCAAGACCTTCGGATACGCCCTCGACATAAACGTATGTTGAGAAGCCGGGCGGATAGATCTCGGACGCCTCGGGCGCGAAAATGTAATCGACCTCGTATTCTGCCAGCAGAGCCGCGTCGGCGGTTAAATCGCGCGGATAACGTTCGAGGTCGCCCTTGTCGTTAAATTGCTCGGGGTTTACGAAGATCGAAACGATGACGACATCCGAAGCGGCGTGGGCCTCTTTAACCAGCGCTAGATGGCCCTCGTGCAAAGCTCCCATCGTCGGGACAAACGCAACCGTCTTGTGCTCACGCCGAAGCTTGCGTGAGATCGACGCCATCCGTTGCCGACGATTGATG
>DATLCA010000142.1:0-13394 GCA_035526605.1 Pyrinomonadaceae bacterium
CATCGACAGCGACCGCTTCGACGAGGATCGCGACGAAATCGTTCGCGCCGCGCATGAGGCCGGCGTCGCGGTGATGCTGAACATCGGTACCGGCGATCCTCATTCGGATGATTTCCGGAAAGCCGTCGCTGTAGCTGAAAAATACGACAATGTTTTTGCGAGTGTCGGCGTCCATCCGCACGACGCAAAGCTTTACGACGACCAGGCTGAACACCATCTTATCGATCTCGCGAAATCCGAGAAAGTTATTGCGTGGGGCGAGATCGGGCTCGATTTTTATTACGACCATAGCCCGCGTGAAGTCCAGCGCGAAATTTTCCGACGGCAGATTCGGACGGCTCGGGAGCTCCACTTGCCGGTAATCATTCATAGCCGGGATGCGGATGACGAAACCGTCGCGATATTACGCGACGAGTCCGCGGGCGCGGATTTTCCCGGCGGAATAATGCATTGTTTCGGAGGGACTCCGGAAATGGCTACGAGCCTGATCGATCTTGGATTTCTGATTTCCTTCGCCGGGAATGTGACATTTAAGAAAGCCGAGAACTTGCGAGAAGCAGCTCGCGCCGTGCCGATTGAAAAACTCCTCGTCGAAACCGACTGCCCATTCCTCACACCGGAGCCTTTTCGGGGGAAAAGAAATGAGCCCGCATTCGTCGAGCACACAGCGAAGTTTCTTGCGAATCTGTACGAAGTCGAGTTCGAGGAGCTCGCGCAACATACCACGCAAAATTTCCTGAAGTTTTTCAGTCTGGAAATGCCGGTGGAAGCTGGTTTAATCAGTTCTTAGATTTGTTTCTTGTTTCTTTCATTGTTCGAGTGGGGGAGGCTTTTTACATGTCAGCGTGACGTCCATACTCAGTGCGGCCTGGAAAAAGAATCAGGAGCCACGCGAACACGTCACTTAACTCGTCCTGCTTTGGTTTACCTCGAAAATTCTGTGGCAAAATAACTTTATGGCAAAGGAAAATTCATTCGACATCGTTTCGAAAACCGACTACGCGGAGATCACGAACGCGCTCAACCAGACGACAAAGGAAATATCGCAGCGGTTCGATTTCAAGGGCAGCAAGGCGACCGCCGAGCTCGAGCAAAAAGATCTTATGCTTTCCGCGGAGGACGAGACGAAGCTCCGTAACATGAACGATATTCTGCAAAGTAAATTGGTCAAGCGCGGGATCTCGCTCAAGGCTCTCGATTACCAGAAAATCGAACCGGCCGCGGGCGGAACGGTTCGCCAGCTGGTTAAGATCCAGCAGGGAATACCGATCGAGAAAGCGAAAGAAGTGGTGAAGTTTATTAAGGATTCGAAACTAAAAGTTCAGGCGTCCATCCAGGGGGAGACGGTGCGTATATCCGGAAAGGACCGCGATACTCTTCAGGACGTGATCGCCCAGTTGAAAGCCAAAGACTTTGGCATCGATATGCAGTTCGACAACTACCGTAGCAATTAGGAAACGAGAGGTGGGACGCCACGTTGCAGGGACGATCTTTTTCTTTCTTGTCGGATTACGCTTGTGCGCATGTACGAGGCCGGTAAGGGTGGAAGGGAACGCGATGGCCCCGACCATGAACGACGGGGATCGATGGTTCGTCGCGATAGCGATAGACGATCTGAAGCGTGGCGATGTCATCGAGTTCAGATACCCTAAAGACGAAACGAAACATTATATAGAACGGATCATCGCACTTCCCGGTGAAAAGATAGAGATCCGGTCCGGCAAGACATTCATTAACGGCCAGCCGATCGTGGAAGATTACCTGGATCCTTCGTTCAATCAGGCAGCGCTTTGGTTTCCCGAACGCGTGATTCCGAACAATAAGTTTTTCGTGATGGGAGATAACAGAGATAACTCTTCCGACTCCCGGTACTGGGGACCGGTGGATCGTTCGCTGATTGTAGGAAAACTTTCTACGCGCTACATCGCCGGGGACCGTAAATAGATACATGCAAACCTTCGTCGCAATAAAAGAAGAGCTGATCCCCCAAAACGCTGCTCGGAAGATATTCAGCCTGATCAAGCCGGAGATGGCAATGGTCGAGGCCGAGTTCGAGCGCCAGGCGAGCTCGAACGTACAGGTAATCAATTACCTAGGGGATTATCTTCGTCAGTCGGGCGGCAAGCGTGTCCGGCCGGCGCTGCTCGTTCTCGCGGCCCATGCCGTAGGCGGGGACGGTGCCAGCGACAGTTCGATCCGCCTCGCGACCGTTATGGAGATGCTGCACACGGCAACGCTCGTGCACGACGACATAATCGACAATGCGGATCTGCGACGGAGCCGAGCTTCCGTGAACGCGAAGTTCGGCAACCAGGCCGCGGTCTTGATGGGCGACTGGCTTTACATGTCCGCGTTCGAGACGTCGCTCAAGGAGCGGTCGCTGGAAATTCTCGACATACTCACCCGCCTCACGCGAAAGATGACGGAGGGCGAGCTGATCCAGCTCACGATGATCGGTAACACCGCCATCACTCGGGACGAGTATTTCGATATTCTCCGCCGCAAAACCGCGTACTTGTTCTCAGGCTGCGCCGAGATCGGCGCCATCCTCGGCGGGGCGGGGCACGATCAGCAAATTGCGCTGCGCGAATACGGTATGAACCTCGGCATCGCTTTTCAGTTGGCCGACGACCTGCTGGACTTCACCGCGGACGAGCGAGCGTTGGGGAAGGCGGCAGGAGCGGATTTGCTCGAAGGAAAGGTCACGCTGCCTCTCATTTTGCTTCAGGAAAGAGAGCCGGGAATCCGTGAAGAACTCGAACGAGTGATGTATGAGGGCGTCTACGACGACGCAACGCGGCAGTCAATTTCAAAGCGGCTGTCCGGCAACGGGACGCTGGATTCGATCCGCCAGATCGCCCTCTCTTTCGCCCTAGCTGCCAGAAAAAATCTTGATATTTTACCGGAATCAGAGTATCGTTTTGCTCTGGACGAGATTCCGAACTTCGTGATTGATAGAAATAGTTAATGTAAGTTCCGCGTCAACGATCCGGCCTGGATGTCTCAAGTAAATTCTAAACTCACGCCGTAATGCTCGACGAAAACCTTATAGCAACACTTGAACAAAGCCTTCGCCAAACGCGCAATGCACAGAGCCGTTTGATGGCGAGGCTGCGCGAGGTCGAGGTCGAGTCTGAACATCTGCGGGAGGAGATCGAGGCACTCGAGAACAGCGCCGCCCAGACCGAGAATGCGATCGACAGTTTGCTCGTCACGATGCGGTCCGGCAACCGCACATTGAATATCGGAAAGACGATGCGGATCGAGGACGACTACGATCGGCGCCCGGCACCCAGGCAGAGACGAGAAGAGAAGAATCCGCCGCCATCAACGTATCGTCCGGCAAACTCGGTCGCGTATATAAACCGGGATCGCGGCGGAGTGCCTTCGAGAACCAACAACATTGAGCCCATTAGTCACCGTTTCGCGGACCGGACCATCACGCAGGCTTGCACGCTACTCCTGCGCGAAGCAGGCAAGCCGCTCCACGTCAACGAGCTTTACAATCTTCTTGTCGCCGGCGGGATGGAATTCAAGGGAAACAATCCCACCATCTCGGTCGCCGTCTCGCTCAACCGGAATCGCCGGTTCCGTAAGGTCGATCCGGGGACTTTCGACCTTGTCATGCGGGAAGCCGGCCGCGATCAGATCGCCTCGTAACCCTCCGTTTTCCTTATCGACTTACAAAGTTTCCTGTAATATACTTTTCAACCTGTTACAGCAAGATCGGGGACGTACTTTGCCCATCCTTTGTCTTTCGTATCCAGTTACTTAAAAACACGGAGCTTCGTTAAATGAAAAAAATTCTGATGACCGCGATCTTTGTTGTGATAGCGGTAGGGACGGCGGGAAGCGTTTGCGCGCAAAAGGTGAAGTTGAGGAGTAAAATCACCCCGGCTTGCACGCAAGTGAGGGCTTCCGCGGGATGGAGATTCGCGGACCTTTTTGGTGACGGCAATCTCGCAGTCCTCGGCAGCTATGGATGTAACGGAGTCTTCATTTTTGATGTATCGAACCCTGACGCTCCGGTGCTTCGGAACTGGTACAATCCGGCGCCCGAGCAGCAGTTTCTCGAGGCTATAGTAATTGGAAACCGCGGGTACTTCGGTAGCGGCATCGGGGGCGAAGGTGTGCATATCGTGGATCTGACGAATCCGGCGAGCCCCGTTCTTCTTGGAAAGGTCAACGCTACCAGCGGCGGAGGGTATCCGACAATCCATGAAATGATGGTATTCGATCAGGGCGGTTCGAGATATCTTTTGGAGAACTCCAACAGCACGGCGAATCAAAATCTGAAAATTATCGATATCACGAATCCTGCTCAGCCGGTTCTCAAATGGGATTTCGCGTCGGGCACCGGGGGGTGGATTCACGCAATGCATATTCGCGGTACCCGGGCCTATTTTTCAGCGTTCAACAATTCCAAAGTCGATATATACAACCTAGCGAATCTCGCCAGCCAGGCTCCGGCCTTATTGGGCTCAGTCAATATCGGCAGCACGACCAATCACAGCTCCTGGACGAATGAGACCGGTCAGTATCTTTACTCCGCGCGCGAAACCTCGAACGGGGACGTTCGCGTTTACGATGTCCAAAACCCGGCTCAGCCTTTGCTGATCAGGTCGGTCAAGGCGGCTGATCTCAACATAAATGCGATCACTCCCCACAACCCAGTCGTGATGGGCAATAGGCTTTATGTCGCCTGGTATCAGGCCGGGACACAAGTTTTCGATATAACCGATCCGACGAATCCGGTACGCGTCGGCCAGTATGATAGCTATCAGCCCGAGTTCGCACCCCCCGCCGAGGAGCTGAGGCTTTTGGACGAGGCCGAACCTTGGGACATGGTATGCGGTTCTGCCAATTTCAGTAACGCTCTTCCGAACACCTATGGGGGAAATTGGGCCGTCTATCCCTTTCTTGGCGAAGACAGAGTCTTAATGGGGGATCTCACGGCCGGTCTTTTGATCGTCGATGCAAGTCGCGCAACCCAAAACAACAAAAACAACGTATCGGATTTCGACGGCGACGCGAAAACCGACTTCTCGACCTTCCGCCCCGCAACCGGGGATTGGCTAGTCGAAAAAAGCACCGATGGTACGCAGTCCACTCTTAACTGGGGTTTGCCCGGCGACATCATAACGCCGGGGGATTACGATGGCGACGGCAAGACCGACAACGCGATCTTCAGGCCGAGCACCGGCGTCTGGTGGTTCGTTATGAGCTCGAACGGTTCACGGCCTGCGATCCAGTTTGGATTGAACGGCGACGTTCCCGTTCCCGCTGACTACGACGCGGACGGCAAAACCGACATCGCGGTTTGGCGCCCGTCGAACGGCGTTTGGTATATCAATCAAAGCACGCTCGGTATCAGGTACGCTCAGTGGGGCGGATCCGGCGACAAGGTTTTCACGGGCGATTACGAGGGCGACGGCAAAGCGGATTTGGTAGTTTGGCGGCCATCGAACGGCGTCTGGTACGTTCTCCAAAGCTCGTCGAGCATCCCGCTTTACTTCGCGTTCGGCACGAACGGCGATAAACCCCTGTTCGCGGATTTCGACGGCGATGCCCGCTCGGACCTCTCGGTTTATCGTCCTTCCAACGGAGTCTGGTACGGGCTCAACTCGACCAACGGCGCGTTCACCGCTTACCAGTTCGGTATCGCTGAGGACATGCCTGTTCCGGCCGACTATGACGGTGATGGAAAATGCGATATCGCGGTCTTCCGCCCGAGCACCGACATTTGGTATCGCCTGAACAGTAGCAACGGCGGTTTTGTCGTCAGGGAATTCGGTACGGCCGGTGACCGCCCGTCGCCGTCGTCGGTCCAACCCCAATAATAAAAACCGATCGCACAGCACCCAAGGGACCCGAAGTTAAGAAGCTTGACTTTGGGTCTTTTGTTTTTATGATTGCTTTATGAAACTGCGTCTGACGGTCAACACTGGCACTCTGGCCGGACGTGCTTACGAGCTCGAAAGCGGTTTTCTGACGGTCGGACGCGGCGAAAACTGTACGGTGCGCCTCGACCCGCGCACGGAGCGGATCGCCTCGAAACAGCATGCCTTCATCGAGGCAAAGTCCGACGGTTTCTTTCTGTCCGACAACAACAGCCTCAACGGCACCCTCGTAAATGGCGAAAAGATCCAGCGTGTTCGGATAGCGACCGGCGATACGATCGAGTTTGGCCGGCAGGGTGTTAAGGCTTCGGTCCGGATCGAGGAGTCTGCCGAGCGGCCCGATCCGCGGGCAGCGCAATTTCAGCAAATACAGCAGGTCGCTGAAAATCACACCCGAAACTTTCAGCATTCGATGACCAGCATCGGACTCGGGCAGCTCGAAGCGGTGCCTGAGCCAAGCCGTACCGGACGGTTCGTCGGGATCGGATTTACGATCTTCGCGATCGTCTTTATGGCGCTCATCGTCGTGGCCATCATGTTTCTTAGCGTCGGGATAGTCCCCGCGGTTATCGCGGCCGTCGTCGCTTTCGTACCGGCGATAATTTATCTTTTTCCGCTGATCTGGCTGGACCGGTACGACCCCGAACCGCTGTGGCTTTTCTCGCTCGCTTTCGCGTGGGGAGCCCTCGTTGCTGTCATCTTTTCGATCATCGTCAATTCGGTCGTCGCGGTCGCGGTCGAGGCGAGCTTCGGAACGGAAGCGGGGCAAATTGTCGGCGGCGTCATCTCAGCACCGATCTTCGAGGAGGCCTCGAAGGGGCTTGGACTCCTGGTGCTCCTCATCTTTTTTCGCAGTTATTTCGATGACATCCTCGATGGCATCGTCTTTGCCGGCGTGATAGCTCTCGGTTTCGCGACGGTGGAGAACGTGCAGTATTACGGTCAGGCGCTGGGCCAGGCCGGTCTGGGCGGATTGATCGTCTTGTTCTTTATGCGGGGGATCCTCTCGCCGTTCGCACATGTGACATTCACGTCGATGACGGGAATCGGTTGCGGTATCTCGCGTGAGTCTCACAACGGATTCGTGCGGGTCGTGGCCCCGATGCTTGGATATTTCGCCGCGGTGTTTTTGCATGCCGTCTGGAACGGGTTGGCCATCCTTGGCGGATTCCAATCGTTCGTCGTCGGCTACTTTGTCATCGAGCTTCCGTTCTTCCTGATCTTTGTTGGCTTCGCCTTTTACATCATGCATCGCCAGAACAAGATCCTCAGGGACATGCTTGCGATCGACGTCGCACGCGGGCTGATCCCCAAGGAACACGGCGATACGGCCGTCTCCGCATTCAAGAGCTCGGCATGGCTGATCGGGGGGCTGTTCAACGGCAAGTTTCGCCCGCGAAGTCGGTATCTTCGGGCGATCGGGAAGCTCGGCCTCAGCTACTGGCACATCCAGCGTGCGACCGCGGCACAGGGACAGACCGGGAGCTTCCAGCAGAATCCGATCCTGAGAGAAGAGGTCTTGAAATGGCGGGACCAGGTATGAGCGAGACGGGACGGGGGTCAGAACCGGCCCGCTCGCGCTCCCAATCCTCACACCCGCCCCGGCAGCCGAAAACAGAAAAGCAGAAGACGTCTGCCTTCTGCTTTCTGATCTGGTAGGCCGTGCAGGGATTGAACCTGCGACCCACGGATTAAGAGTCCGTTGCTCTACCAACTGAGCTAACGACCCAGATTTGGAAAGAGGATTATAGCAAGAAAAAAGTGAAAATGTGAAAAGCCCGAAAGGTTGTTGGATTATTTTGAAGCGTCGCGGGGTCCGGTTCGGCTTTCCTTCGTGTCTTTGATATGCGAAGTTGTCCGGTGGTTTGTTCGTGGGATTCGTGTAGGTTAGTTGTTCCAGTTTTTCGGCCCAAGGAAACACTTGAAGCACTAACCCACGCGGATCACACGAACAAACCACGAAAGCGGATCCCCTCCGAGCAGCGGAGCCGGTTCGAAGTCCCCTTTTCCGGTTATATTGACGACCAATGAAAGAGTGCCCGAAATGCGATCTGTGTTTTCCTGATGAAGTTCCGGTCTGTCCGAACGATCAGACACCGACGCGATTCTCGATGCCCGGCGGTCAGGTCCTCGCCGATCGATATCGTTTGGAGAAGCGCATCGGCAAGGGCGCTATGGGACAGGTCTACCTCGCAAGCGATACGAAATTTGCCTCCCGCAAAGTCGCGGTCAAAACGGTTCGCCAGGATATCCTAAACAGCGACGACCTCCAGGAAGGCGAGGCTATCGGTCGGTTCGAACGCGAGGCGCAAGCCGCGGCCTCGATACAACATCCCAACACCGTCAGCGTCACGGACTTCGGCGAGTCCGGTGACGGCGTTTTTTATCTCGTCATGGAATATGTGGAGGGCGAAACGCTGCACAAGCTTTTGCGCCGGGAGGGGACGCTGCCCGTCAAACGAGCTGTCCACCTTCTGCGTCAAATCGCGAACGGTGTCGAGGCCGCACACGATATCGGAATTCTTCATCGCGATCTCAAACCCGCAAATATCTTCCTGATGCAAAAGGGCAAGAGCGCCGGGGACGGATTCATAAAAGTCGGAGACTTCGGTTTGGCGAAGATCGTCAGTCAGACCGTTACGGATTTCAGTTCGAATGCCGCCCCCGCGTCGCGCGGGATAATCGGCACCCCCGAATTCATGTCGCCCGAGCAGATGCAGCCGGAAGTCGGTGTGGATGCACGTGCCGACCTTTATGCGCTCGGCACGATAGCCTACCTCATGCTCGGCGGGAAGACCCCGTTTGTCGGAGACATGATGCAGCTCGTCATGCAGAAGATCATGCACAGGCCCCCGCCCCTTTCATCGCTGCGGTCGGACATCCCGCCGGATGTAGAACGGGCGATCATGCAGTCGTTGGAGATAGATCCCAACGCACGCCCGGCGACGGTTTCGGACTGGATGGATCAATTGGAGGCCGCCTCCGAAGACGTCGACGACGGGAAGCGTTCCGGTTCGTCCCGTCTTGTTGTGATGGCGCCGGTTGGGGCCGAGGTCTATGTCGACGACGAACGTAAGGGCAGTGTGGGAAGCTCAGGCCGCGTCGTACTGAGAGATGTTCCGGCCGGCCAGCACATTCTCCGCGTTTCGAAAGCCGGCGAGAAGGACGACGAGCGGGTCATCGAAATCCGGGAGGCCGCGGGCGAGCAGGTCATCCAGGCGCAACTTAGAACTATCCGACAACAGGGTAGCCAGCCAACGCCCTCTCAGGGAAGCGCGAGCAGCGGAATACATTCGAGCCTGATGCCGGGCATCGTCGCGTGCACGACATGCCAGTCACGGTTTGCCGAGGGCGTGAAGTTTTGTGGACGGTGCGGAGGACGGTCATTCGCTTTGGTAAGCGCCGGTGAATCCGCAAACATGTTTCCGTGCCCTCGCTGCTCAGCACCGCTTCCGGCCAACTCGAGATTCTGCGGAAGATGCGGATTGAACATGCCAAGCAGACCAGGTCCTTTAGGTCCGACCGGATCCGCGAGTTCACTGCCGCCGCAGGCCGAACGAGTTTGCAAGCGATGCGGTGGGGCCTACCCGGCCCACATTCGCTTCTGCGGCAGGTGCGGCGGAAGCATGACCTAATTCGGGTTTGCCGGCGGTGATCCGATTTAGAAAATTCGGGGTCCTGAAGTAACATCCTTTTATGAAGCGGTGCCTGAGATGCGGCCAAGCCTACAGCGATGACACGCTGAATTTCTGTTTGAACGACGGCGACATGCTGATCCAACAGACGGGATACGAGCCGCCGCCGACGCAATTCGCCGACGACTCGCCACCGACTTTGCTGATAAATGAGCCGCGGGTCACCAATCCGATAGATTGGGCTCATTCCTCAATAGCCCATCCGCAGGGCTCCACGCCCGCGATCACCAATCAACAATACGGAATGGCGGGGTATGCGGCGGCACGCGATCAGACACTGCCGACTGTATCGCTGGTGCTTGGAATAATTTCGGTTTTTCTCGTCTGCTGCGCCGGCGGAGTGTTTCTTGGCCTGCCGGCGGCGATAGTCGGATTCATCGCTATGAAAAATGCCGAAAGCAATCCTGCAAAGTACGGCGGACGCGGGATGGCGATCGCCGGTATGGTGATCGGAATTGTGACTTTCCTCGGGTCCATTTTTATCCTGATCTTCGGGCAGTTGTCGTGACATTGGCGATGCCTCTATACTCTAGTCAATGCGCGTAACACTTCACGTGGTTGCCGGTCCGCAGACCGGACGCGACTTCACTTTCGACCAACACGACACCTTCATGATCGGGCGAAGTGATGACGCGCAGTTCTGCCTGCCCCAGGATCGATTCTTTTCCCGCCACCATTGCATTCTCGAGATCGCTCCGCCGCAATGTTTTCTCCGCGATTTGGGTTCGACGAACGGGACCTTCGTGAACGGCATCCGGGTCGAGACCGCACACCTGAAACACGGCGATCGGATACAGGGTGGCGAGACGGTGCTCGAAGTTGAAGTCGCGGCGGACCCGTCCGAATTTGTCGCTCACGCCCCGGGCTCGGGGGAGCGGACCGAGCCGTCGATCATCACGATCGCATGTCTCAACTGCGGAATTCCGGCTCAGGCGGAGGCGTCTCGACCCGACGCGAAATTGTCCTTTGTCTGCGATGATTGCCGCGAAAAGCTCAGAAAGAACCCCCAACCGATCCCGAACTACCAGATGATCCGCGTCCTGGGCCAGGGCGGGATGGGAAGTGTCATGCTTGCGAGATCCGTCTCCAACGGCCAGGCTGTCGCGATCAAGACCCTTCTCCCCGAAGTGGCCGTGAGCGATCAATCGCTGAAGCGTTTCATGCGCGAGATCGAGGTCGCGTCGTCCCTCCAGCATCCGAACATCGTCAGCTATATCGAGCACGGTTCTCATAACGGGATCGTCTATCTGGTCACGGAATACGTGACCGGGATGGACGCTTCGAAACTGGCAAAGCAACGTGGCGGCAAGCTCAGCTACAAGGAAGTCGTTCGCATAATCGAGCAGACTCTTCTGGCCCTGGAGTTCGCGCACAAGAAGGGATTTGTACACCGCGACATCAAAGAGCAGAACATACTTGTCGACGGAAGTTATCCCAATTACCTCGCGAAACTCACCGACTTCGGCCTCTCGAAAAGCTACAAGCAGACCGGGATGAGCGGGGTCACCATGGTCGGCGACGTCGCGGGAACGATCGCGTACATGCCGCCCGAGCAGGTCCGCGACTTCAAGGAGGTTCGTCCTCCTTCAGATATCTACGCCATCGGCATGACGGCGTACAGCCTCCTGACCGGTGCCCACGCTCTCGACATCAGCCCAAAGGCTGGGGTCGCCGAAACGGTCAAAGCGATCTTCGAAAAACCCATCGTTCCGATATCCAGCCGGCTTCCGGACGTGCCTTCGCGAGTCGCAACCGTCTTCGAGATGGCGCTAGCGAAACAGGTCGACCGGCGTTGGCGGACCGCCGGCGAGATGCGTGAAGCCTTACTTAGCGCGGTGCAAGGGAACTGATTTGTTCCGCAACGTGAAACTCCGGGCTTGCTTGCTCTGAAACTTCTTTAAAGTGTCTTTGTGATCTTGGCCAGCGATCTCGGCTCGTCCGGGTCCAGGCCCTTCGCTTCCGAGAGGTGGGCTGCGAAAAGTTGCGCCGGGATAATGAAGGGTATCGGGGAAAGAAACTCGTCGATCTCGGAAGGAAGTTTTATCTGGTGAGTCGCGAGCTTACCGACCTCATCGTCGTTGGTGATTGAGAGGGAATCGGCGTTCAGTTCATGGAGCCGATTCAAAAGATCGACACTGCTCTGTCTGGTCACTCCCGCGGGTGCGAACAATATCACCGGGAACCGGCGCTCGACGATAGCCAACGGCCCGTGAAAAAAATCAGCCGACGAAAATCTTTCCGCCACGACGTAGCAGGTCTCCATCAACTTGAGCGCGAGCTCGTACGAGTTTCCATAGTTCATGCCACGCCCGACGACCACGCAGTTTTCCATGAAAACGTAACGTTGAACTGTTTCTTTAACTTTTTCCTCAAGCTCAAGCGCCTTCTGCGTGAAGCCGGGTATTTTGTGCAAATCCAGCCGCTTATCCCCGACGGCGTTCGCCAGCATGTAGAAGTGAAGCATCTGACCGGTGTAGGTCTTTGTCGCCGCGACGCTCTTCTCGCGTCCCGCATGTATGAGAAGAGTTTCATCCGCGATGCGGGACATTGACGAAGCGCTTTCGTTAGTTATCGCGATCGTAAACGCACCGAAGGATTTCGCTTGTTCGAGCACGTGATTGATGTCGTCGCCTTCGCCCGATTGGGAAACGCCGATGACCACCGCGCGTTTTAGCCGGAGCTTTGCGTTGTAGAGGGTAAACACCGACGGAGCAGACAGCGAGACCGGGATGCCGGTCGTGACCTCGAGAAGATAACGACCGAACAGAGCGGCGTTGTCGGAGCTGCCGCGCGCGACCAGGATGATAAGATCGATGTCCTTCTGGCGAAGAAAATCCCCGAGCTTGATCATCTTCTCGCGCTCGGCGGCGATCGTACGTTCGAGAACCTCCGGCTGCTCGGCGATCTCTTGAAGCATTAGTGACATATAGGATGTAAAAGAAAAAAGCCGACCAATGATAGCATCCGTTCGGGACGGCGCGTAACTCGGACGACTTGGGTGGATGACACTTTCTACGCGGGATTGACCGGATCTTCAGCGTCGATGACGTGCTTTTCCGAAAGCTCGGTGAGAACGGAATTCATCACGCCCCCGGTCAGAAGGGCCAGCCCAGTAATATACATCCACAGCATCAGGATGATGACGGCGCCGAGTGAGCCATATGCTTTGTTGTAGCTATTGAAGTACTGCAGATAGACCCGGAAGATCGAGCCGAAGATGATCCAGACCGATATCGCCGTGATCGCGCCAGGACTGATCCAAACCCAGTTAAACGTCTTAAAGTTCGGAAGCCAACTGTAGACCACCGCCGTCGAAAACACCATGACGATTATGATCGCGCTCCATTGAATCGCCGTCACAATCCACGGCGAAGAAACTTCCAGCCCCATCCCTGTGAGTGCAGCTTTCACGAGCGTCCAACCGGCGGTGACTGCAGCCAGCCCGATCGCGAGCAGAAGAATGAACAAGAATGTCAGGACCAGTGACTGGAGCTTTGTCTTCCACCAGGCGCGAGTTTCCTTCACTTCGTACACCCGGTTCAGGGCTATCCGGAGACTGTCGATCCCGGCCGACGCCGACCAGAGAGTCACGAGTGCTCCGAGCGTGAGTTTGCCCCCCGAGCTGCTTTCGATTATCTCGTCCATGGTCGTCTGAACGAGCGTGTAGGCGCTTCCGGGCATGATTTGCGCCAAGTACTGGTACAACTGGCCACGCAACTCGTCGGTCGACTCGAGCACCATTCCGAAGAGGGTTACAAGAAATAGAAGTAAAGGGAAAAAGGCGAACGAGAAGTAGAAG
>DATLCA010000143.1:0-4039 GCA_035526605.1 Pyrinomonadaceae bacterium
CGGCGGTTTTGTCGGTCGAATCTTCGATTCGGCGGATGATCACACGATCGTGCAAAGGTTTAATGTTGGTAGCCATATTCGTATACTCCTTCTAGAAAATAGGGATTAAGATAACGACGTTAGAAAAGGTCGAATGAAACGTAATTTTTAGCACTCCTTTTCCAAGAGTGCTAATTTAACGAACGGTGACGATTCTGTCAAGCAGGTTTTATGAATACGCAGAAAATGTGAGTGGGCTGTTGTCAGATTCAGTACTTCAGTGTGGTTTTTCTCTGCGTCCTCCGCGAGCTCTGCGTGAAACCTCTTCGTTGAACAACTGGAGAACAAGTTCTAATCAATGATTTCACGCAGGGCCCGCGGAGGACGCAGAGAAAGATGGGAAGAGAAGAGCCAACACAATAGATGAACATATCCGATATAAATATTTACCCGATAAAATCGCTCGCCGGAGTAACCGTCGACTCGGCTCTTGTCGAAGACCGCGGTCTGCAATTCGACCGACGATGGATGCTGGTCGATTGGAAACGAAAGTTCATCACTCAGAGGGAAGTGCCTCGGATGGCAGCGGTAAAGATCGCAGTGGTAGGAGATGGATTGACCGCGTCGATCGATGGAAACACGATCGCGATCCCCGCGCATCCGGCGACAGGTAAGACGGCAACCGTGAAGATCTGGAGCAGTTCGGTGAAGGCGGAATTTTACCCGGACGAGATCAACCACTGGTTCTCGAATCTGCTCGAGACCGGCTGCCGGCTTGTACTAATGCCGGAAACGACCAAACGAAAAGTGAATCCGTTTTATGCTGTTCGCAGGTTCGAAGATACCGTCAGCTTTGCCGACGGCTATCCTTTCTTGTTGATCGGCGAGGGGTCGTTGGAAGAGCTCAACTCTCGTTTGGAAAGGCCCGTGCCGATGAATCGCTTTCGGCCAAACTTCGTCGTCGCAGGTTCCGAACCCTTCGCGGAAGATGACTGGCGACGCATACGAATCGGGTCCAGCGAGTTCTACGTCGTCAAGCCGTGCGGCCGATGTGTGATAACTACCGTCGATCAGGCGACGGGTAAAATCGACGGGAAAGATCCGTTGAAGACTCTTTCAACATTTCGAAATCGCAACGGCAAGGTGCTGTTCGGTCAGAACCTGATCGCCCACGCGACCGGTGGAACAATTCGGAATGGAGACGACGTCGAAGTGCTGGAGAGAAAGTGAGTCACGTCCGACTGGACCGCAGGCATCCTGCCTGCAACGTCGCGAAGCGACGTCAACCGATGGTGAATCGACAGTTATTGTAACCAGGCGAAGCAGCAGCTTGGCGCCGCTGAACACACCTCACTTTTTCCAACCGAGCGCCGCACTACTAAACGGCCAATCCTCTGGTCGCCTGCACAAACGAGCCTTTACCGGATTGTTCTCGATGTATCGGATAACGGCATTAAAGTGCCGGCGGCCCCGAATATACCTATCGAAGCATTCAACAGCCCAAAACTGTCCTGTCCGATGCAAGACTTTGTTCGCCTCCTTCGCGGTATAGGATTTTATCGAATGTTCGATCTGGTCGAGATGGAATCCGGCGAGAGGTGTCAGCAAAACGTGAACATGATTGGGCATAATCACCCACGAGTCGAGGTCGTATTTGGTCTGGTGGTGAAACTGCAGGCTATTGCAAATGAGTGAAGCTACATCGGAGCGGCGCAACCAGTTGCTCCCATATCCCGCATCCAAATATTTTTCTACCTGTTTCCTAAACTCGATGTCGCTGCAGGACTCTCTTTGCCACCTTTGTAACAGTGCGGCGGGCATCGAATCAAAGAGACGAAACGTGAGAAATTGAGTTCGCTCCGGTCCGTCGAAGTGCGGGAGATAGCCGCGGCCATACCAGCCGTATTCATCGGCGCCGATCCTGGGCTTGAAGTTGTAGTCGACCATGTGGGAGTGGTCCGCCTCGTGTGTTTGTTGACCTTTGCCTTATCGATTCACCATCGGTTGACGTCGCTTTGCGACGTTGCAGGCAGGATGCCTGCGGTCCAGTCACGTGATTCACTTTCGCGCGCGTTTTTTCGTCACGGGGGTTTTTACGTTCGCTTTCTTGGATTTGGTCGTGCGTTTCACGGCGACCTTAGGTTTTCCGTTGTAGCTTGCGACGCGCTTTGAAAGGGTATTGCGGTGGATCCCCAGAGCGACCGCGGTATTACACAGATGATCCGAGTTCCGCTCGAGGGCTTTTTGAATGTAGATCTTTTCAAATTCGGTCACGGCTTCGTCCAGTAGGATGCGCCCGTCGAGCATCTCGCCAATAAGTGACTCCATCCGCTTACGCATATCCATTTACAGCCCTCTCTCTCTATTCGGGCAGCTCCTCTCCCGTCAATAATCTAAACGCTTCCAGATATCTCGCGGTGGTGGCGGCCGCGATGTCTGCCGGAAGCGGCGGTGCAGGAGGTTGTTTGTCCCAATCGAGAGTTTCGAGATATTCGCGAACGAACTGCTTGTCGAAGGAAGGTTGGGCGTGTCCGGGCTCGTACGTGTCGGCGGACCAGAAGCGGGAAGAGTCGGGCGTCAGGACCTCGTCGATAAGTAGGATCTCGTCGTTGTCGTCGATGCCGAACTCGAACTTCGTGTCCGCGATGATGATGCCGCGGGTCGCGGCGTATTCGCTTGCACTTGCGTAGATCGCGAGTGAGGTCGCGCGCAGGTAATCGGCAGCCTCTTCACCCACGATCTCGGCGAATTGCGATTCGGTTATGTTCTCGTCATGGCCGGTGGCGGCTTTTGTCGCGGGTGTAAAAATCGGCTCGGGCAGCTTGTCGCACTGCTTCAATCCGGGTGGCAGATCATGGCCGCAGACAGTGCCGGTCGCCTGGTAATCTTTCCAGCCCGAACCTTCCAGATATCCGCGGACGACGCATTCGACCGGGAAAACATTCGTCGTTCGGACCAGCATCGACCGGCCTCGCAGCTCCGGAGTCTCGGCAATGCTCCCGGGCATTTGCGCCGTGTCGGTGGTGATCAGGTGATTCGGAGTAAGCGCTTGAAGCTTACCGAACCAGAACGAGGAGATGGCTGTGAGCACCGAGCCCTTTCGTTCGATCGGCGTTGGAAGAATGCAATCGAAAGCCGAAAGCCGGTCGGTCGCGACGAGGAGATATCTCGAGTCGTCGACCTTATAAACGTCGCGGACTTTTCCGCGATGGATGAGCTCGACGTCGGGAATAAAAGTTTCTGAAACGGTGGATGCCCCGGTCATATGGAGAACTTTTTCTGAGTGTCCGAACACTGTATTACGAATCGGCGAAAGCGTAAAGGTTGCGAGCTGCGAAAGGCGTCAAAACGAATTTTTATTTTGGCGGCTCCGCTTTTTTTCGGTCTTCGGTTTCGTTACCATTAAAGCAGACGATAACAACTGATGATGCTCCATCAGGAGCAAAGTGTTTGTAGACATCGAGTCGATTCATTTCCTCGCTCCGATAGGAGCGATATGTTTGTAGAACGGCGGCCAATCAACCACCTCGCTCCAGCGGAGCGAAACCACATGCCGCTCCTAACGGAGCGGGAATCATAATCTGCCCCCGTTCTACAAACATATCGCTCCTATGGGAGCGAAGAGCATCGAGCATCTCCAGCGTGGGTGGCGAACAGGTCAGTACAGCCTGCGCGAGCGGGTGGTCGAGAGTCCAGGTTTCGGGAATTGACGCGCTATCGGCGCCGTACCACCCGCTCACTTAGGCGGTACTGACCTGTTCGACCAACGGCTAACGCGTACTGACCTGTTATCGCAAGGTCGGCGCAGACGCCCTAAAGTATTTCTAACAACCATGACACAAGCAGTATCAAGTGTAAGTAACGTGCAATTCAAGCTAGTTTCCGACAACGTCCCAAAGGGCGATCAGCCGGAAGCCATCGCGCAGATCGTTAATAATTTAAATGACGGCACTAAGGACCAGGTGCTGCTCGGGATCACGGGCAGCGGTAAGACTTTTACCATCGCGAACGTCATTCAGGAGACGCAGCTTCCGACGCTCGTCCTGGCGCATAACAAAAC
>DATLCA010000144.1:0-1451 GCA_035526605.1 Pyrinomonadaceae bacterium
GGATGTATCCAGAACGACATGGACGACGTCGAGCGCAAGGAAGCTTACGCGTGCGCGATCACGTACGGGACGAACAACGAGTTCGGCTTCGACTATCTTCGCGACAACATGAAGTTCGACGTCGAATCGCTCGTCCAACCGGACCATTACTTCGCGATCGTCGACGAAGTCGACTCGATCCTCATCGACGAAGCCCGTACGCCGCTGATCATCTCCGGTGCGACCGACGACGCGACCGACAAATATTTCACGGCGAACGAGATCATCCCGCGGCTCGAACGTGGTCACAAAGACGAAGAGACAAAAGTAACGACGGGCGATTATCTGCTCGACGAAAAGAATCACTCGGCCGTGCTCACCGAGCAGGGTGTCGATAAAGCGGAGCGTTTGCTTGGTGTCGGGAATCTTTACGACCCAGCGAACATGGACCTGCTACATTGCGTCGAGCAGGCCTTGAAAGCTCACACACTTTACAAAAACGATCACCACTACGTCGTCCAAGAAGGCGAAGTGATAATCGTCGATGACTTCACCGGACGTCTCATGCAAGGACGACGCTGGTCGGACGGTTTACACCAGGCCGTCGAAGCAAAGGAAGGTGTGAAGATCGAACGCGAGAACCAGACGCTTGCGACGATCACGCTGCAGAATTATTTCCGCATGTACGAGAAGCTCTCCGGGATGACCGGAACGGCGGAGACCGAAGCGGAAGAGTTCGGAACCACCTACAACATCGACGTCGTCGTCATCCCGACGAACCGTTCGATGGTCCGGAAAGATCATTCGGACATGATCTACCGAACACTCGAAGAAAAGTGGGACGCGGTCGTCGAAGAGATCCAGGAGCTCCATGGAAAGGGGCAGCCGGTGCTCGTGGGTACCGTGTCGGTGGAGAATTCGGAGTTGATCGCGGACCGTCTGAAGAAAGTCGGTGTCCCGCACAACGTGCTGAACGCGAAGTATCACGAGCGCGAAGCCGAGATCATCGCTCAGGCGGGACGCAAAGGCGCCGTCACCATCGCGACCAACATGGCCGGCCGCGGTACGGATATTTTGCTCGGCGGTAACCCGGACTCGCTGGCTCGCGAGTATCTGAAGCGTCAGGAGATCAATCCCGAAGAAGCTTCGCCCGAACAGTTCGAGGCTGAGTTGGAGAAGGCGAAACGCGTCGTCAAAGAAGAGCACACGGAAGTTGTCGCCGCCGGCGGCTTGCATATTCTCGGAACCGAACGACACGAATCACGCCGCATCGACAACCAGCTCCGAGGACGTGCGGGCCGCCAGGGCGACCCGGGTTCGTCGAGATTTGTACTCTCGCTCGAAGACGACCTGATGCGGATCTTCGCGGGCGACAAAGTTCGGTCGATGATGGAATGGCTCGGGATGGAAAAGGGTGTCGCGATCGAATCGAAGACCGTTTCGAAGCAGATCGAACGTGCGCAGAAGGCGGT
>DATLCA010000145.1:0-16929 GCA_035526605.1 Pyrinomonadaceae bacterium
TACGGGAGCTTCGCTTGGGGCGGTCGAGCTCGCGGTCGCGATGCATTACGTTTTCGATACGCCGAATGATCGTCTCGTCTGGGACGTCGGGCATCAGGCTTACGCTCACAAGATCCTCACCGGCCGGCGCGACGAGCTTCACACGATAAAACAATTTGGCGGACTGAGCGGATTTCTCAAGCGTGACGAATCCGAATACGACACTTTCGGCGCCGGCCACGCGTCGACTTCCCTCTCTGCCGCGCTCGGGATGGCGGTTGCCCGCGATAAAAAGAAGGAAAATTTTCACGTCTGTGCGCTGATCGGCGATTCGTCACTCG
Organism: Pyrinomonadaceae bacterium; assembly: GCA_035526605.1. GTDB lineage: Bacteria > Acidobacteriota > Blastocatellia > Pyrinomonadales > Pyrinomonadaceae > OLB17. The sequence goes on from DATLCA010000145.1 coordinate 321, forward strand.
CCGGCGGGATGGCGATGGAGGCGATCAACCAGGCCGGACATTTGAAATCGCGTTTGATCGTTATCCTGAACGACAACGGAATGTCGATCGCACCCGCGGTCGGATCGTTGAGCGGATATCTCAACCGGATCAAAGAAGCGCAAAGTTACCAGCATTTGAAAGAAGAGATCGGTGACGCGCTCGGGAGCGTCCCGGGAATCGGCAAGCATCTCCGCAATGCGGCGAAGTCCGTGAAGGACGCGATCGCCGCCGCCGTTCTGCCCGGAGCTCTGGTCAACGAGCTCGGGTTCAAATACATCGGCTACGTCGACGGGCACAACGTTGCCAATCTGGTGCGGGCTCTTGAAGAAGCGAAGAAGGTCGACGACGGGCCCGTGATCGTCCACGCGCTGACGATGAAGGGCAAGGGATTTCCGAACCCGGAAAAAAATTACTACGCGTATCACGCGACCGGCCCGTTCGATCCGAACACCGGCCTGCCGTACAAATCAAGCAAGGTTTCGCCGCCTTTGTACACCGCGGTATTCGGCGAAACGATGTGCGAGCTAATGGCGGCGGACGAAAGCATCGTTGCTCTCACTGCGGCCATGCCGGACGGAACCGGGATCGACAAAGTGCTCGAGAAATTTCCGGAACGCGCATTCGACGTGGGCATCGCCGAACAGCATGCCGTCACGTTCTGCGCCGGGATGGCGTGCGAGGGCTTGAAGCCGGTCGCCGCGATCTACTCCACATTCCTACAGCGCGGATTCGATCAAATCATCCACGACGTCTGCCTGCAAAATCTTAACGTCACATTCGCGATGGACCGTGCCGGCATCGTCGGGGCCGACGGGCCGACGCATCACGGACTTCTCGACATCGCGTATCTTCGCGGCTACCCGAACATCGTCCTGATGGCGCCGAAAGATGAAAAGGAATTGCGGGACATGACGCTGACGGCGATCGAACACGATGGTCCGGCCGCGCTTCGGTATCCGCGCGGCAGCGGTATCGGGGTCGACATTTCCGATCCGCCGAAACTGATCGAGATCGGCAAGTCCGAAACTTTGCGTGAAGGCAAGGACGTCGCGATCGTCGCATACGGCTCGATGGTGAATCCCGCGCTGGACGCGGCCGAAGCGTTAAAGGGTGATGGCATCGAAGCAACCGTGGTAAATGCCCGCTTCGTCAAACCTCTGGACGCCGAAACGATTCTCCGGCTCGCACGCGAATTCGATCTTGTCGTTACCGTCGAGGAAGCTTATTTGGCCGGCGGTTTTGGATCGGCGGTGCTCGAGCTGCTCGAAGCAAACGGGATGCAGGATAAGGTGAAACTTGTCCGTATGGGCGTCGCCGACGAGATCGTGACACATGGCGACCCGAAAGGTTTGCTTGCGCACTTCGGCCTTGACGCTGAAGGCATCCGCGGCCGCGTAAAAAGTTCACTCGACTCTTTGACCGAAATCCCCGCGAACAAGAACCGGCTGCGCGCCGTAAAGTAGTCCGTGGAGAAAATCGAAAATGAAAAACGAACCTAATAAAACTAATTCCGCGATACCGGTCGTGATAATCGGTCTCGTACTCGTCGGAGTCGTCGTCGGAGCCTATCTGCTTTACAGGCAATCGAAAGAGGTCGCCAGCAACAATAATACGAATGTCAATTCGGTGAAGCCGGCGACGTCCCGAACGCCTCAGATCAACGCTTCGACCGGGGCTGCCCCGCCGAACATGCTCGGCTCGCCGACGGCGTCCGTGACGGTCGAAGAGTTTGCCGACTTTCAGTGCCCGACGTGCGGAACGACCCACCCGATAATGAAAGAGATCCAGTCGACCTACGGGAGCAAGATCAGGTTCATTTTTCGCGAGTTCCCGCTGACCATGCACCCGAAGGCATACGACGCCGCCGTCGCCGCGGAAGCTGCCGGAATGCAGGGAAAATTCTGGGCGATGCAGGACCAGCTCTTTACAAATCAGCAGACATGGGCGAGCCCGAGCGCAAATCATAAGGAACTTTGGTCGGGATACGCTCAGAAGATCGGCATAAACGTTCAGCAGTGGGAGACCGACATCGCGGGGCTGAGCGCGAAGTCCCGCGTCGATCAGGATTTGCAGCGCGGAAAGGGACTCAACGTCGGCTCGACGCCTTCGGTTTATGTGAATGGCGAATTGGTCCCGTTCCCCGAGATGAATGTTCCCGGGCTGCGGCGGATCATCGATGCCGAATTGCAGAAGAGCCCGTCGAATCCGGCGCCGGCGTCCGCATCGTCATCCGGACAGGTCAACAGCGCTCCGAGCAACTCGAATTTGAAGCCCACAACCAGCACCGATTCGAGCCCGGCAAGTAATACGCCGCCGAGCAAGAAATGAACGACGTCGTCGTGAATGCGGCGCCTGCCGAAGGCGCCTCAATTGCCAAACTTCCTGTACTCGGCGCGATAATCGCACTAGCCGGACTCGTCGACGCGGCGTATCTCACTGTTCATCACCTCACGGCCGAACCCGTTCCCTGCAACATCGTCGCCGGGTGCGAGACCGTTCTGACCAGCTCTTATGCGCAGATCGGGGGCATCCCCCTCGCCGCATTCGGCGCAGCCGCGTACTTCATTGCTTTTTCTCTCGCACTTCTCGCCGCCTTCGGGAACCGGATGATGTGGACGCTTTTCGGCGTACAGGTTGTGCTCATGTCCCTATTCACGCTTTGGCTTCTCTACCTGCAAGGCTATGTCATCGGCGCATTCTGCCAGTTCTGCCTCATCTCTGCCGTAACCACTTTTTCGATGCTCGGCATCTTTATCGCCTCGCGATTCACGCGCTGATCTGAAACCAAACTATCCCCGTGAGCGAACTCTAAGACGGAGGTTAGGTCGGCGTTTAGTGGTGATAGTGACCGGTACGCAATTTGGTGTTTGCAGTTGAAGTGCGATAGCTTAGAAGGAATTTCAACATTGCTTATCTGTGGCTGAAGCTATCCTAAATAGAATTGCGACCGGGGACTCGACCGCCGTCCAGGACTGCCTGAAGACGTATGGCGGACTCGTGTGGTCGCTGGCCCGTCGGATGCTTAGGAATTCCGACGATGCCGAGGATGTTGTGCAGGAGATCTTTGTCGATATCTGGAAGAATGCGGGGCGGTTCGACGCGTCGCAATCGTCGGAGACGACATTCGTCGCGATGATCGCCCGCCGGCGGATAATCGATCGTATCCGCCATACGGCACGCCGCCTTTCACCGGACTCGCTGGAAGACGTTTTGGCCGAACCGGCGACCCGTGCGGATCAGACGTTGCAGACCTCGGTCGAGGCGAACGAGGCCGCGAAGGCCTTAAACTCTCTCAGGCCGGAACAGCGGCAAGTGCTTCAGCTTTCGATCGTCCAAGGCCTTTCCCACCAGGAAATTTCGGACGCAACGGGGATGCCTCTGGGCACCGTCAAAACGCATGCACGCCGGGGAATATTGCAAGCACGGGAAATTTTAGGATTGGGAAAGACGGAAACTACTAAGGAGGTGTCTGTATGAACGAAAATATTGAAGAAGTCATGCTGGACCTCCTTTGTAAGAAAGCGGTCTACGGCCTGGACGAGCACGAGGAGAAGCAGCTTGCAGAGATTGAAAGTAAGCTCGGCGGTGCAAGCCAATCGCAGTCGTTCGAGCTGACCGCGGCGACCCTCAGCCTCGCCCATCTGGACATGAGTGAGCCGATGCCGGCCAACCTGCAGGCCCGTATTGTCGCGGACGGGAATCGCTACTTCGACGAAAGGTCCGCGGCCGACACGCCTCTTATCACGCGTGAGGCCGAGCCCGCGAAGCGTGGATCGATATTCGATTGGCTCGGCTGGGCGGTTGCCGCGGCGGCCTGCGTCGCCTTGGCGCTCAACATTTATTACACGCGGGAAAGAACTGCCGCCACGATCGGTCAGGGTAAGCCGACACCCACACCCGTCGAAAAGCTAACGCCGGCTCAGGAACGACAACGATTGATGGAGACCGCTCCCGATCTTGCCCGCGCGACCTGGGGCCCCGGAAAGATGGCCGATGTGAAACCGGCCGGCGACGTCGTCTGGAGCGATTCCAAACAGGCCGGGTACATGCGTCTGTCAGGGTTGCCGAAGAACGATCCGAGCAAGGAAACCTATCAATTGTGGATCATCGCCGAAAATCAGGACCCGAAGACGCCGGTCGATGGCGGCACATTCGACATCAACTCGGACGGTGAGGTCATAATCCCGATCGACGCAAAAGTTAAAGCTCTCAACCCGCAGGTTTTCGCGATCACGATCGAAAGACCGGGCGGCGTTCCGGTCTCCAAACAGGAAAAAGTCCCCGCCCTGGCTAAGCGCGAAACCTAATCGCGAACAACCCCGTAACACTTTATTGAATCTTGTACGATACGCTGTAAGAGTTACGCATTCATGCGTGAAGCTGCGTCCCCTCCTCGGACGGGACGGAAGCTAACACACGTTTGGGGTCGTAACCCTTATCGCGTACTGCTACAATACCTCACATAGTTACAGAATAAAGGAGCTCTTGCTTATGCGAATCAAGGAGATTTTTGCCGCCGTTATGGTGACCGTTTCTCTCATTTCTACGAATGCGGTCGCCCAAAAGGGTGCTGACAAACTGCCGCCGATAAAGATTAAGGAATATCAACTGAAGAACGGTCTTCGCGTGGTTCTTCACGAAGACAGATCGACGCCTGTCGTGGCCGTCAATACCTGGTATCACGTCGGCTCGAAGAACGAAGAAGCCGGCCGGACCGGTTTTGCTCACCTGTTTGAGCACATGATGTTTCAGGGATCGAAGAATTACAACTCGGATTATTTCACCCCGCTTCAGGAAGCGGGCGGAAGCATCAACGGAACGACGAACCAGGACCGGACGTGGTATTACGAAACGGTTCCGTCGAATTTCCTTGAGCTCGCGATAATGCTTGAAGCCGACCGCCTCGGTGGCTTGATCGAGGCGATGACCCAGGAGAAGCTGGACAACCAGCGAGACGTCGTGAAGAACGAGCGCCGTCAGCGGGTCGACAACCAGCCCTACGGAACAGCGTTCGAGAAGATCGGCGAGATCATGTACCCGAAAGGCCATCCGTACAACTGGACGACGATCGGTTCGATGGAAGACCTTCAGGCGGCGACGCTCGACGACGTCAAAACATTCTTCCGCAGGTACTACGTGCCGAACAACACGGTGCTGGTCCTCTCGGGCGACTTTGATGAAAAGCAGGCTCGCGGCTGGGTCGAGAAATACTTTGGTCCCCTCGCCAAAGGCGCCGACATAACTCGCCCGAGTAACCCGATGCCGAAGCTCGATAAAGAAATTCGCACAACGGTGGAGGATGCGGTCCCCCTCGCCCGCCGGTATATGGTCTGGCATTCGGTTCCGCAGTATTCGGCCGACGAACCTGCGCTCGATCTGCTCGGTTACATCCTGTCGACCGGCCGAACGTCGCGGCTGCAGAGCAATTTGATCTACGGAAAGGAAATGGCCCAACAGGTCGGAGCCTTCAACGGCACGAACGAGATCGCGGGAACGTTTCAGATCCAGACGACGGCACGTCCCGGGAAATCGCTCGACGATATCGAGAAGGAGATCAACGCCGAGATCGAACGGATCAAGAAAGAGCCGCCCACCGCTGAAGAGCTTGCACGGGCGAAGAACAGTAACGAGTCATCGACCATCTTCGGTTTGCAGACGGTACTCGGCAAGGGCAGCCAGCTTGGCAATTACGCCGGCTATCTGAACAAGCCCGCATATTTTCAGGCCGATCTCGACCGTTATGCGGCCGTCACGCCGGCTGATATTCAGCGGGTCGCCAACACCTATCTCGGTTCGAACCGGCTCGTCATGACCTACATGCCGCGCCAGGGCGACGCACCGCGGGGAAATCGCGTGGGTGCCGGTGACCGGCCGACGTCCGTTAAGTCGGAAAAGAAAAATGACGCACTGATCGCGGAGCAGTCGGCGAAGTTGCCGAAGGCGGGACCGAATCCGAAGTTCTCACTTCCGGCGATCGAGAAATCCAGGCTCTCGAACGGCCTTGAAGTTTGGATGGTCGAGCAGAAAGAATTGCCCATCGTGGCGATGAATCTCGTGCTGAAATCGGGTCAGGGAAATGAGCCGGATGATCGCACGGGATTGGCGAACATTACCGCCAACCTTCTCGACGACGGCACGAAGACGCGTTCGGCTGTCGATATTTCGAATCAGCTCCAGGCGCTCGGCATCAATGGAATCAATGCCGGGTCCGGGTGGGACTCGACAAACGTTTCGGTGCAGACCCTGACTCGCAACCTCGATAAGGCACTCGAGATATACGCGGACGTGATCATGAACCCGGCGTTTCCGGCGACCGAGCTCGAGAGCCAGCGGGCACGTTCCTTGATCGGCCTTCGCCAGCAGCGGGCGAATCCGAACGCGGTTTCGAACATCGTCTACAACAAGGTGCTCTACGGCGATCACCCGTACGGCCGCGATACCAATGAGGCATCGATCAAAGCGGTAACGAGGGACGACATCGTCAAGTTCTACGACGCCACCTACCGTCCGAACAACGGTGTGCTTATTGTTGTCGGCGATTTCGATAAAGCGGCGCTGAAAGGCAAACTCGAGAGCGCGTTTTCAGGATGGAAATCGGGAACGGTTGCCAATCGCGATCTTCCGACGCCGAAGTCGTTCGAGAAGACCGGAATCTACATCGTAGATCGGCCGAACTCGGCCCAGTCGGTGGTATCGATCGGACAGGTCGGCCTCGACCGAAGCAATCCGGATTACTTTCCTGTGGTCGTGATGAACTCGATCCTCGGCGGCGGCATCACGTCGCGTATCAGCATGAACTTGCGCGAGGATAAGGGGTACACCTACGGGGCGAACAGCGGCTTTGTTTACCGTCGCGGACCGGGACCGTTCCGGGCCGGCGGCGACATCCAGACTGCTGTCACGAAAGAGGCGATCGTTGAATTCATGAAGGAGCTCAACGGTATTCGCGGCCCGATCCCGGTCACGGAGAAGGAGCTTGATTACAACAAGCAGAGTTTGATCCGGCGGTACCCGGCTGGTTTTGAAACCGTCGGTGCGATCTCGAGTCAGCTCTCGAACCTTGTCGTGTACGGACTCCCCGACAGCTATTTCAACGATTACATCACGAAGGTGAATTCGGTAACGCTGGACGACGTAAATCGCGTCGCGAAGCAGTACCTTGATCCGTCGAAGATGGCGATCGTGATCGTCGGCGACCGGAAGACGATCGAACCGGGATTGAAAGACCTCGGGTACCCGATCATCTTCCTCGACGCGGATGGTAAGCCGGTTTCGGAATAACCACCAGATTGGGAAAACAAAAAGAGGCCGCCTTTTTTCAAAGGCGGCCTCTTTAAATTGCCTCCAGCTTCAGGTGGAGGTCTGCGAACTACAAGACAGGCTTTAGCTGAACTAAAAAAAATAAATTCCGATTGGGTTTAGCCCAATTAGGCTAACGCCAAGGAAGCATTTTTTTCTAAATTCGGCTAAAGCCTGTTTCCATCTGACCCGGACCTCCGCCTCAAGGTGGAGGCAATTTGAAGAATAACTACGCCGCTTCTTTAAACTCTTCTCCCTCGTCCTCTTCATTCCACAAGGGAGCCGACATCGCGACCGGGCCTGCGGTTTCGACGAATGGCGTGCTCAGTTTTCCAACCAGCCACTGGCGATAGACTTCCGCCTCTTCGAGCTTTCCGGTCCATCGCGCTCGATCCAGCATGATCAATCCCATCTCAAGCGCATGATGCTGCCCGGCACGATCCTGGATGTGATCGAAGTACCGATACGAATCGTCCAACACTTCGACACTCCGTTTGGAGGACTCGACATCCTTGAACCCAAGCTTTCCCGTGAAGTGCTTCGAGTAGATATTCATCGGCTGCGCGGTCGAAGTGTAAAGGTCGAAATAATTATCGATCAAGCCTTCACGCTGCAGCACGGAACCGACGTAGCTCGGCTTTGCGCCGGAGATCGCAGATATCGCCTCAATCTCTTTTATTCCAGATCCAAAGAGTGAAAGGATCATGTCCTTCTTGCTCTGGATCACTCTTTTTTCCTTCGTTTCTATAAACATTTTCTTACTCCTCTTAACGTTATTTAGACGTTGCATTGCTGAAACACGTTGTCTTTTTTATCCAGGAACGCGGCCTAACCGTCGCCCCTAAACTAATGAATAACTAGGGTTACACCAGCGATACAAAAGTTTTCGATGCGTGACCGCGTATTCGCTATACTGATAGAAAAGAACGATCAGGCGGGAAGGAAAATGTTGAAGATAAAACCAATATTTGATGCGTCGAAGGCCAAGCTGACCATCGAGAAAGGGCGGCGTGCCAAGTGGCTCAGGCGTCGGGGCTCGAAGGCTGCGGGCTTTTTCTACACCGACACGAACGGCCTGAAGGTCACGGACGAAGCGACGGTGGAACGCATTCGCGCATTGGTGATCCCGCCGGCATGGCGCCATGTCCGTATCTCCCCGGCCGCGAGCACCTCAATACAGGCCGTCGGGATGGATACGACCGGGCGGATCCAGTATCTGTATCACACCAAGTTCTCCGAGAAACAACAGAGCAAGAAGTTCGCGAAGATAGAGCGGTTTGGGGAATATCTCCCGCGCCTCCGCGCGGTGACGAACGAGCACATCTCACTGGAAGGGTTCCCTCGAGAGAAGGTACTCGCGGTAATGATGCGGCTGGTCAATTCGCTCTACATCCGCGTCGGCACCGAGAAAAGCGCGAAGCACTATCGAACGTACGGGATCACGACGCTGCAGAATAAGCATCTCGAGATAAAACGTGGAGGACAGCTCGTCTTCGACTTCGTTGGCAAGAGCCACATCAAGCATCGCAAGATCCTCGTCGATGAAGAGCTCGCTTCACTCATGAAAGATCTGAAGCAGCTCGGAGGCGCGCGCAAACTGTTCCACTATCTCGCGGACGACGGGAAGCCTCGTTCGGTGAGGCCGGGCGACCTTAACTCATACATCAAGCAGGCGACCGCTCCGGAATTCTCTGCGAAAGATTTTCGAACCTGGGGCGCCACCCTTCTCGCAGCGACGGCGCTCGCGGATCTGGGCAAAGCAGAAACCGAACGCGAGATCAAAAGAAACATCGTGAAAGCGGTGAAGTGCGTTTCGGAACAACTGGGAAACACGCCGACCGTTTGCCGCGGGTCTTACATCCACCCGATGGTGTTGAAGTTGTATGAATCGGGAGTGACGATCGACGAGTTTCGGCCTCGGAAGACCCGCCGGAGAATTCAACGCGTCGAGACCGACTACGAACCCGAGGAAAAAGCGCTCATCAAGCTCCTGACGAACGGCAAACAAAAATCATGAACGCTTGTGCGGCACAGCACGGTAGAAAGCCCGGTTCGTCGAGCAAATAAAAGAAGCAATTCAACCGTGAAGACGGAGAGTCTGATTCTGCCTTGGTGTCAAAAAAGAAAGGCTGCCCTTTTCCGGCAGCCTCCTTTCCTAAGCGATAGGTTTCGCCTACTTTCTTATCAAAACGACCGGTGATTGTTCGGCATTCAACATGCTGGTGAAGAAATCGCGAACCTCTTTGTACTTGTCGACCGAGACGGTCGAGCGGCTCATGCGGAGTGCCCGGGTGAAAATAAGTTTGTTGTCTTTAACCTCGTACGTCGTCGCGTAATTTCCGAACGGCGTTTTCAGTGAAACCGGGTCCGGAACTTCGTCAACGGAGAATCCCGTCGGCAACGTGAATGTCGCTTTCTCTTTGAACGAATTTGAGTCGAGCATCACCGGATGCTTTCGATCCTTTTCGGTTAGATAGATCGAGTTTGCGCGACTGGCGACCGCAGGTTTGAATACCAGCAAGCGGTTCTGCATCAACTGCGCGTAGCCGGGAGCGCTGAACTCGACGTCCATATCAAACGCCGCTTCGGCCTGCCGATCTTTCGGAGTAAGCTTGTCGAGCTTAGCGGCGGTCGCTCCGCGTGCCAGCCATTTTTCGATCGCGTGGTTGAAGTCGGTGTTAGACAAAGATCGAAGCATCGTTCGTGCGGACCGCGATTCCTGACCGGTCACCCGTTCGTGAATGACGCCCTTGATGCCGCCGTCGGTGGCGAGATTGATCTCGGTCTCGCGGCTCCACGAATTGAAGTCCGGCGGGGTCACGGGCATCTCCACCAGGTCACCCTTGTCCCCCGCCACTATCAGGGCCAGACTTCCCTGCAGATATTCCGGCAAGTCGCCAACGGGCGTGAACGGATCGGTCGCGTCGAAGATCAACAGGCGGCCGAGTTTGGGATTATCAATGATCGTCGGCCCCTGGGTCGTCGGGGAAACCCGGATCGCGATGATGCAATGGTTAAACTGCCGCGGAGACGCCCACTCCCTGCGGACATAGCTCGGGTCGCCGGAATAGATGATTACCGGATAGGCGTCGATCTTCATCATCCGGAGCATCGCCCGCATAAGGTTCGCCTTGTCTTTGCAGTCTCCGTATCCGCGATTGAGAACCACGTTGGACGGACGCGGTTTCATTCCGTTGCCGTATCCGACGCCGATGTCGATGGAGATGTACTGGAGATTCTGGACATAGGTCCCGATCGCCTGAATGATCTCGAGCTCGCTCTTCGCATTAACGGTAAGGTCTTTGGTCTTCGCCGCGACGGCGTCGTCGATGACGACCTGCGAATCGTAAAGCCCGCTCGCGAATTTCGATACCTCAAGCCAATCCGCAAAAGCACGGTTGACCGATTGGGTACCGCTCGGCGGCGCGTAATTCACAGCTATCCGCGGAGCGATATTTACAAACGACGGGCTCATCGGTTCGAACTTGATTGGCGCCAGATCACGAAGCTCCCACGTGTATGTGCTTCCCGAGACCTGAGGCTCCACCGTGGCCCGGTTGAAGGTCAGGCTGCTGGCCGTCCAACCTTGCGGCAGGTTAAGGGTGTAACGCGACACGAGCGCCGGCAGATCATCCTGGAAGACCCATCTGTCCTGGTAAAAGAGAGGACGATCTTCGGTCGTCGAGGTGTACCCGAAAACATACCCGACGTCGGAGTCCGAAGACGCGTCGATTATCTTGATGCGGCCCTCGTCGTAAATGTCGTCGGTGTCCGAGATCCTGTCGATGATGTCTTTTTTGCCGAACGATTTGACCGTTCCGCCCGGAGCGATGAGCCAAGCTTCCATGTCGCGAACCTGGCTGAAGTTCGATAGATAAAAAGCCATTGCCGCGGCCTCGCGGCGGCCTTCGCGGGTCAGGATGCGCACGGCGTACCTTTCGACCGTTATCAATTTCCCGCTGCTGTCGAGTGTTACCTCCTGCTCGTTGCGCAGAACCACCGCCTTCACGTCTTTATCGTAGGCGCCGGGCTGGATCGACGCGGCTTGTTGGAGCCACGCGGGAGCGCTGTCGCCCGCAAGAATGCTTGTGGAAGCCGATAACAATATCGACAAGAAAATCATTAGTCGAAGGGTCATAATACTTATCCCGTTACTCGCTCGGTGTAATTCGTTTGAGCGTAATAATGTGCGAATCGGCCTTGTTGAATGCGTCGAACATCCCCTTCAGCGCCGGATATGCGGCGGTCGGAAACAGAACCGTTCCACCCCCGCCAAAATGAAAGTCACGACGATACCGCAAGACGCCGGCCGCCTTATCATAATTCATCAGTACCTTTAAGGAGCCGATCTTTTTCGGATCGGATATTGGCTGGGGCAGATCGGGGCTGTCCAACTCATATCCCTTCGGCAGGTGAATGTCCACGCTGTCGTGTTCGGACCACGGGTATGCGAAGTAGATACCGTGCTCGCGTGTGGAAGCGGAAAACATCGGCTTGACGCCGTACTCGAAGAATCCCGGCTGCAGGAACAACCGCTGGCCGGTCCGCTGCGCGTAATTGGGTATCTTCACCTTCATCGAGTAGGTCAGAGGCTTCGACGTGTCGCTCATATTCTCGATCGTTACGTTCGACACCTCGGATGTGCTCATTTGCCCTTTGATCTGCTGCTCAGCATTGTCACGACGTTTGGCCTCGGACGCGTTGTAGTTGTCACGGCGTCGCGAGATCGCCTGCTGGCCCCAATACTCAAACTTGAGAGTGCCTTCCAGTGTTCCGTCGTCGGAAAGGGTGAGGTCGGCGGTACGTTTCGCGGGCGACTTATCCTGATCTGTTATGGGGACGTTGCGCCACATGAAACCTTCTTCACCGATCAGCATTGCGGTGACGCCTTCCTCATTCCACGTCAAATAGCCATACGGCACATAAGGAACACTCGCGTTGAAATACTTCCATTCATCCTGAACCTTCACCGCCACACATGCGAGATGTATAAATGCGGCGAACGGATACTTTTCCGGAGAGAAAAAATTGTCGCTCCGATCGCCGGAAAAAACGAGATTCACTTCGTAGCCCGAGGCTTTCGCCAATGAGGCAAACAGCAGCTCCACATAAACTGAATTGCCCATCCCGAGCTTGATAGTGTCCTCGGCATGATCGTGATCCAGCTTCTCCCGCTGCTCGTCGGTCAAAGTCAGATCGAAGTCGACGTTCTTTATCTGCTTTTGAATGTAGTCGTATATCCTTCGCAGCTTTTCGTCGTCGGTGGTTGCGCCGGCGGTTAGCTCGGCGGCTTTTTTCCTGATGAGATCGGTGGGCTTTGCGTAGATGTTAAGCCACGGTGCGTACTTTTGATTGACTCGCCGCCATATGCCCGGGTCGCTCGCGTAGTAGTTAAGAAACGCCCACCGCCTCACTTCATCTTCCGGCGGCATTTGCGGCTCGACCTTATATGCCGGCACGTTCGACATCGAAGCCATCAGGAATCCCTTGTCCGACGGGTCTTCGGCGAAACTTGTCGCAGTCATGTTGTAGAAGGTCGGCACCAGCGTGTAGCCCTTCTGCGGCCGCACGTGAAACACGATCTTCTGCATCGGAATGTCTTTCTGAAAGATCAAACGAATCCCGTTGCCCCAGGCGTCCTTGTAAGTTTCCTTGTATCTATATTCGACGATCACGCCCGGTTCGATCCCGGGAATAGCGAATGACTTCGCCATAACCTTGATCTTCCCCGCCTTCACGACCTCGCGTTCGAAAATATCTTTTGGATCCAGCGTAAGGATCGAGCCGTCCGGTTTGATGACTCGCGCCGCGATGTCCTCGATCTTTTTTCCTTTTGTGAACGGAATGTCGAACTTGCTGAACTTCTCCTGCCCCCGCGCGGTAAATATTTTTACCCGCACGTAATGCTCGTAATAAATGCTGTTAAGTTTCTTATCGTCGAGCCACGTTTCCCAAAAGATCGCCTCCGCGTCGGCATCGGGCTCGACCAGCGGGGCCTTCATTTGCAACTCCGCCGGAGTCACCGGCCGCCAGGCCCGCGGCTCGTCCGAAGCGAAAGCGAAACCGCCAAGAACAATAACGCAACCGATCAGGAAGATGAGACGAACTTCAGACAGCATTTGAATTTCGGGAAAGCACGGCGGCCCGGATTATTTTTGTTTGAGCGTTATCGCGTGCACTTCTGATTTCTGAAACGAATCAAACAGATTCTTTACAGCGGTATAAGAACCCGAAGGAAAGAGAATGTTCCCGCCCCCGCCGAAAAAGAATTTCCGGTCATACATCAGGGTGTTGTGTGTTTTGTCGACCGACATCCTGATATCCAGCGATGATATCTTTTGCGGATCCGCGAGCATTCCCGGTGCGTCGGCGTTGTCGAGGTCGTAGCCGGGCGGAAGCGCGACAGTGATCTTATCGTTTTCGGACCATGGATAGCGGAACGCGACGTCGTATTTTCTCGTCGCACTGGAAAACATCGGTTCCGAACCGTACTCGAAAAACCCGGGCTGCAGGAAAAGGCGCTTACCGGTTTTCTGGGCATAACCGGGGACCTTGATCTTGTACTCGTGGACGAGCGGCTTGTTCGGATCCGTAAGATTCTCGATCTTTATCTCGGAAATTTCGGCAGTACTAAAACGGGCCTTTATCTCGTTCTTCAGATTCTCTTCAAGCTTCGTCGGAGACTCATCGTAATTTTCGAGGCGGTAGGTCAAAGCGGTATGACCCGTATACTCGATATGTGCGGAGCCCTCAAGGGCGCCGTCCTCCATCAACGTAAACTTTCCGCTGCGCTTCGACTCGGACTGAGCCGGTTCGGTCAGTGGAGTTATCTGCCAGGAGAAGTTCTTCGCGCCGACCAGCAACGCCCAAGTGTCCTCTTCATACCAGACCATCATCCCGTACGGCAGAAAGCTCACGCCGGGGTTGAAAAACTTATAACTGTCTCCGACCTTAACCGCGATCCCGGCCGGGTGTATCAGATGTTCGTCCGTCATCTCCGGCTTGAAGAACTTTTCGCTTCGATTTCCGGTAAAGGCGATCCGGGGCTCGAGCTCGGCCGCGTTCGCGAGGGCGCCGAAAAGCAGATCCACATATTGCGCGGCGCCGGACTTCCGTTTAAGAACGTCCGCGACGGAGTCGGGTCGCGGGAGCTTTTTCCGGTCCTCGTCGGTGAGGGTCGTGTCGAAAGTAGTGTTCTTTATCTGCGTCTGACAAAACTCGTAGATCTTCCGAAGCTTTTCTTCCGGCGTGGTCGCGCCCGCCGTGATATCGGCGGCCGCCTTCTTGATCTCGCCGGATTTTTTATTCATGAACTCAACGAGCGGTGCTTGCTCGGCGCTTACGGCGGCCCAATATATGCCGGGATTGCTGGGATCCTTGATGGTGAACCTGATGGAAGATTCTGACGCGCTCAGGATGCCGATGCGCGTTCCGGTCAGGAGCATATACGGCCGGACCATATCTTCCGGGGGCATCTGCGGTTCTTCGCGGAAGGAGGGGACGTTCTTCTTGGTGGCCAGCCAAAAGCCCTTCTCATCCTTCACGAATTTTGTGTCCCTGAAGTTGTAGCTTTGGTAATTCGGACTCTGCGAATTATATGGTTTGTAATAGTACGAAAGCGTTTGGACAGGAATTTCACGCTGGAATGCCAGCCTCATTCCTTTGGCGCCCGAGTCGCTTCTTACTTCCTTGTAGCGATATTCAACTATCACTCCCGGCTCGATATTGGGGACGGCGAACGACTTCGCCTTGATCTTGATCCCGCCGGCTTTGATTATTTCACGCTCAAAGATCTCTTCCTTGCCGATCTCGACGGACGTACCATCCGGCCGGACGACCCGGGCCGCGAGATCCTTAATTTTCACGCCTTTCAAGAAAGGTATGTCGAACTTGCTGTATGTTTCCCGCCCGCGTTCGGTAAAGATCTTGACGCGAACGTAGTGACGCATAGACAGATCCTCATCCGAGCTGTCGTCGATGCGGACTTCCCAAAAAATCGCTTCCGCGTCCGCACCCGATTCAACAACCGGTGTTTTTGACGCAAGATCGGCAGGCGAAACCGGACGCCATTCCTTGTCCTGAGCCTGGACGACCGCCACACAAAGACAGACAAACGAAAGCATCGACAACAGCTTTCTCAGCGAGAGAACCTTCATACTTAACCTCTGATTTTATTTTTGGCCAATATCCCCGGCCGGCGGGCTTTTTGAAACGGCCGCAAATGAGAAGGGAGCGCGACCGGAACTGTTTCTACAAGCTTCGGATTCTATCTTATACGAACCCCTTATAGCAACGCGTTTCTGACGATACGCTAAGGGAAATGGTTGTATGGAAAGAACTTTTTTCGCCCGGCCGGGCAGCCCGGGTTCGCCAAGATCGCCGTCCGAAATGATTTTGGGCCGACAAGAGCCGCGAGGCGGTATGGTATAATTTCGCCTTATTCAAAAGCCTTATACTTATCTTTCTATTCGCAGGAGATCGTTTGATGTCTGTAGATTTCGCAAAAATTCAAGAGCTTCTGGGCAGCGAAGCCGAAACATTACTGAATCACGTTTCAAAGACAATTCCGAAAGACACTATCCATGTCCCGGGTGGCGATTTCGTCGACCGCATATGGATGAACTCTGACCGGACCCCAGCCGTTTTGCGGAGCTTGCAGACACTTACCGATAACGGACGTTTGAGTGGCACCGGCTACCTGTCCATACTTCCCGTCGATCAGGGAATCGAACATTCGGCGGGCGCCAGCTTTGCACCGAACCCGCAATACTTCGATCCGGAAAACATCGTGAAGCTCGCGATCGAGGGCGGCTGCAACGCCGTCGCTTCGACATACGGCGTGCTCGGTTCGGTGGCCCGCAAGTTCGCACACAAGATCCCGTTCATCGTCAAAATAAATCACAACGAGCTGCTGACTTATCCGAACCAGTTCGATCAGGTCATGTTCGGGACAGTCGATCAGGCGCGCGACATGGGAGCGGTTGCGGTGGGTGCGACTATCTACTTTGGTTCGGACCACGCGACTCGGCAGATCACGGAAGTCTCGGAAGCGTTCGCGTACGCACACGAGCTCGGCATGGCGACGATCCTCTGGTGCTATCTTCGAAACCCGAAATTCAAAACGAAGGAAGGCGACATGCACGACGCAGCCGACCTGACCGGCCAGGCGAATCATCTCGGAGTAACTATTCAGGCCGACATCATCAAGCAGAAACTGCCGATGCGGAACGGCGGTTACAACGCTCTCAACATCGAAAGCAGCTACGGCAAGACGAACAAGAAAATCTAC
>DATLCA010000146.1:0-5988 GCA_035526605.1 Pyrinomonadaceae bacterium
GCCGCCGGATTTCCGCCGAAAGGCTTCGATGTGAATGCGTCGACCTGAAAAATTTCCAATTTCATTTCGCTACTCTTATCTCCTGCGTTTCAAGAAATCCAAGCTCGCGTGCGTCGCGACGCCACTTCATCCACCCGCGAACATGCAGTCCGAAGAAAACTGCGCTTCCGAGTATCAAAGCCGTGCTCCAGATCATAAATCCGACCGCCATCCAGCTGAGGCTCGCCATCATCATTATCAAAAAACCGTAACGGTTCTTGTTGCCGATCAGATAAACACCAGTCAGCCCGCAGACAGTGGCCAGCCAATCTATTCCGTAGAAAGTCATCCGTTATGTAGAACAGGCTTTCCCAGTCTCGTCACCGCGACAGGCTGGCAAGCCTCTCGTACTTACTTCACCGCCGCGATCGCCTGGATCTCGATTTTCGTATCGAAGTGCAAATCTTTCACCGGAACGATCGCACGTGCCGGCCGATGCTCGCCCATCACCTTCGCGTACGTCTCGTTCACTTTGCCCCAAAGCTCCATGTCCGAAATGTAGATCGTCATCTGTAGAACATGGCTCAGGTCAGTCCCGGCCTCATTCAGAACGGCTTCGACGTTCAGCAAGGCGAGTTCCGTCTGGCCCTCGATCGCGCCCGTAAACGGCTCGCGCGTTTTGAGGTCCATCGGCAGTTGGCCCGATACAAAGACAAGACCGTTGTGTTCAAAACCGGGCGAGTAGTGGCCTTTCGGTGTCAGCTGATCTGGGGGTTGAATTACCTTCATAACATCGTTCGCGAAACGCACGCGGATTAGAATTCAGTTTTCAGTTATCAGTTATCAGTTATCAGTTATCAGTTATCAGTTATCACGAAATAGCCCTGGTCGTTCCGGTGTATTTCAGTGCGAGCATCGTCAGATCGTCGTTGCGCGCAGAGCCGTTTCGAAATGCTGCGACCGCGTTCACGCAAGTCTGCAAAAGCTCAGTCGGGTGCCCGTTCGCGGAACCGTTAATCGACGCACGCAGACGCTCGGTCCCGAACTCGATGCCATCGTGATCGTTCGCTTCCGTGACCCCGTCGGTGAAAAGTAAAAGCGTTTCTCCAGGCGCAAGCCTGACCCCACTGGAAACAAAACTGCTGTCCGAGAACATTCCAAGCGGCAAACCTGTTGAACCTAATTCCACGGACTGTTCGCCGCCTACGATGATCGGCGTGAGGTGCCCGGCGTTGCACATCTCAACCTCGCCGTTCGCGTTCATCTTGCCGACGATCAACGTCGCGTACTGATTCGCGAGCGTGCTTTCGGCAAACAAACGGTTCGCCCGCGCAGTGAGTTCGCAAACCTCAAGCCCAAGCGGAATCAGCGCATGAAACATGGCGTGCAAATTCGACATCAATATCGACGCCGCCATTCCCTTTCCCGAAACATCGCCGAGAATAAAATAAAGCTCGCCGTCGTGCGGGATCACATCCACATAATCGCCGCTGACGATTCCCGCCGGATGATACGCAAAGTTCGCCTGCCAGAAATCGGACGCGAGATCGGGCTTCGGCAGCAAACGTTTTTGGATCTCGGCCGCGAGCTGCAGATCTTCCTGGAGCGCGTCGAGCTGTTTCTGTGTCAGATCGCCAAGACACAATCGGATCAACGGATCGGCCACTAATCTTTCGGGTTCGATGCCGGTGTGACATTCTTCGCAGACCCCGAAAGTTCCGTTATCGAAACGCGCGAGCGCGGCGTCGACCTCACCCAGCAGCCGCGATACATCTCCGTCAAGAAGATTCTGCGATTGAGCACTCCGCAATCGTTGCTTCCGTTCGAGAAGCTGCTCGCGAAGCATTGTATCGACGGCAGCAACGGGAGCTAATTCAATCATCTGTGTCGCGTCCATAAATGCCTCCCCGAGTCAAATAATCAATGTTAAGCCGCCGGTCTTTGACCGGCCGTCGCGGTCGAAGACCGCGAGCTTAACGGCAACCTGTCGGCTCACCCAACACTTCCTTCCAATTTCAATCCCAAAAGCTTGGTCGCTTCCACCGCGTATTCCATCGGGAGCTCGCGAAACACCTCTTTACAAAAACCGTTGATGATCAAGCTCACCGCGTCTTCCTGCGCGATACCCCGCTGCTGGAGATAGAACAACTGTTCTTCACTGATCTTTGACGTGGTCGCTTCGTGCTAGACCTTCGCGGTGTTGTTCATCACCTCGATGTACGGGAACGTGTTCGCCTCCGACTTGCCGCCGATCAGCATCGAATCGCACTGCGTATAGTTTCTAGCTCCCGCCGCCTTCGGCATTATCTTTACGAGACCTCGGTACGAGTTGTTCGACTTGCCCGCGGAAAGTCCCTTCGAGATAATCGTCGATTTCGTGTTCTTGCCAAGGTGGATCATCTTCGTGCCCGTGTCGGCGATCTGCGCATTGTTCGTCAGTGCGACCGAATAAAATTCACCGATCGAGTTGTCACCCTGCAGGATCACACTCGGATATTTCCACGTGATCGCCGAGCCGGTCTCGACCTGCGTCCATGAGATCTTCGAGTTCACTCCGCGGCAGGCACCACGCTTCGTCACGAAGTTGTAAATTCCGCCCTTGCCCGTCTCGTCACCGGCGTACCAGTTCTGCACCGTCGAATATTTGATCTCGGCATCGTCGAGTGCGACGAGCTCGACAACTGCGGCGTGAAGCTGATTGGTATCGAACTGCGGCGCCGTGCAGCCTTCGTTGTACGCGACATAGCCGCCCTCTTCGGCGACGATCAACGTCCGTTCGAACTGTCCCGAGTCCTGCGTGTTGATGCGGAAATACGTCGACAATTCCATTGGGCATCGAACGCCTTTCGGAATGAAGACGAACGAGCCGTCGGAAAATACCGCCGCATTCAGTGCCGCATAATAGTTATCGTTCGCGGGCACGACCGAGCCTAGATATTTCTTGATCAGCTCCGGATAGTCGGCGACCGCTTCGGTGAACGAACAAAAGATCACGCCCGCTTCTTTGAGCTTCGCCTTGTAAGTCGTCGCGACCGAGACCGAATCGAAGACCGCATCGACCGCGACATTCGCGAGCATCTTCTGCTCGCTCAGCGGGATGCCGAGCTTCTCGAAAGTCTTGATCAATTCCGGATCGACCTCGTCCATCGAGGCCTTCTTTGCTTTCTGCTTCGGTGCCGAATAATAAGAAATATTTTGAAAATCGATCGGAGGATATTCGAAATTCGCCCAGTAGTTCGGCTCGGTCATCTTCAGCCACTGGCGAAATGCCTTCAGACGAAACTCCAGCATCCATTCCGGCTCGTTCTTCTTCGAGGAGATCAGACGGACGGTATCCTCGGACAGACCCTTAGGTATCGTCTCGGTCTCGATGTCGGTCACGAATCCGTACTTGTATTCGCGATTTGTGAGTAATTCTGCTGCTGTCGACATAAAATTTTTCGCCGCGGACTTTCGCCGATAACGCGGTTCAGACGGGAAAAGATTTATTTCTTATCCGCGTCACCCGCGAAAATCCGCGGCTAAACTTCTTAAATTCTTTGCGGTTCGATCGTCTTGTGAATCCCTTTTATCTGGTGAAACATTGCCACTACCGACTGTTCATTACCCACCAACTGCGCAAGCGTGATCTGCGATAACGCATGCTCGACGATTTCGTGCAGCCCGACGATCACCGGCCTGATCCCGCAATCGCCTTTGTGAATGCACGAATCAAGCACGCCCGTGTAGCTCTCGCAATGCTTGTTCAGCACATCCTCGTCGAGCACCTTGATGATCTCGCTCAAGCGAACGTCGGCCGCGGGACGCGAGAGAAAATATCCACCTTTGGTCCCGCGCGTCGATTGCACAAAGCCGGCCTTATTCAGAAGCCACATCAACTTCCCGGCATTCGCGGTCGAGATGCCTTCGCGTTCGGCGATCTGCGGTAGGGTCAGGCTTTCGCCCGCACCCAAATTAGCCAACTGAACGAGGCACCGTAAACCGTATTCTTCTTGTGCCGAGATCTTCATAAGCTATACAACCGTAAAGGATTGAGATCGAATCATCGACTAGATTGTCTCAAATCATTACTTTTTGGTCAAGATTGAATTGCGCCCCAAGCACCAAAGGAACGAAGTAATTTAGCCAGGGGCAAAGCCCTTGGTTTCCGACGTGAAGAACGAGAGCCGCAACGCGGCGGAGTACCATTGGGTATACTCCGCCGCGTTGCGGCTCTACGACCGGGTTCGTAATCACCAGGGCCTTTAGCCCTGGCTAAATTACTCCGCACCTTTGGTGCTTATTGCCTACTCACCGCCGACCGTCATTTCCGACACCAGCATCGTCGGCGCCGCGGTGCTGCCAAGCTTGAAGCTTAGATCATTACCGACCGCCGTCACCTTACTGAGGGCCTTCATGACATTACCCGCAATCGTGATCTCCTGGACCGGATACGTGAGCTCGCCGTTCTCGATCCAGAACCCGGTCGCGCCCTGCGAGAAATCTCCCGTCACCGAATTCATCCCCGAGCCGAACATGCTCGAAAGATAGAGACCGTTCTTCACCGACTTGATGATGTCGGCCCGGCTCGTGTCGCCGTTCTTGATATAAAGGTTGCTGCCGCTGACGCCGGGGGTACCCTGGTACCCGCGAGCCGTGTTGCCGGTCGGCTTTACGTTGAGCCTGCGGGCCGAGTAGGCGTCGCAGACGTATTGTTTGAGAATGCCTTTCTCGACGACCGTGACCACCGAGGAACGGACCCCTTCGGCGTCGAACGGCCTCGAAGCCACGCCGTCCGGGATCGTGGCATCGTCCACGATCGTGATGAGCGGTGACCCGATCTGTTGGCCCACTTTGTCCACAAGGTACGACTGGCGCCGGTAGATGCTTCCACCCGACGCTGCGCCAAAGACCTCGCCGACGAGGCCACTCGCGACCTGTGGGTCAAGCACGACCGGCACGACCGCCGACTTGACCTTGCGTCCGCCGAGCTTCGCAACCACGCGACGGCCGGCCTCTTTTCCGACGGCTTCGGGCGAATCGAGCTTGTTGAAGTACCGCCCGAATGTGAACCAACCATCGGTCTGTTTCGTCCCGTCTTCGTCTTGCGCGACCAGGCCGACCGAGATGCTCGCCGAGGTCCACTGGTATTGCCCGACAAAGCCGTCGGTGTTCGCCAAGGTTACCTGAGTGCGTGAATCGTTCCACCGCGAACTGTTTCCGTTCGTGACGCGCTTGTCGTACTTGAGTCCGACATCTTCCGCGGTCCGCACAAAGTCGAGCTTCTGCTGCGGCGTCAGCTTTGCCAGTGAGTCGTCGAACATCATCAACTTGCCTTCGTACGAGCCGAGCAGCTCCTTCGGGGCAAGCCCGTTGTGCTTATCCGAGCTCGACACCTTCACGATCTCGAGCGTCTCGCGGGCGAGGTCGGCAACCGCGCGATCCGCAAAGTCGGTGGTGAACGTGTTCGCCATCGCACCGTTCTTGATGATCCGCATTCCCAGACCTTTGCTGGTCGCCTGCTGCAGACGCTCGATCTTCCCTAACCGAACCGTAGTGTTGAAGCCGGTGCTCGAAACGATATAAACATCGGCCGCATCGGCTCCCTGTTTCTTCAAGGCGGAGACGAGGTCGGCCGCCAGACTTTTATAATCCTTCATGTCTTTTGCTCCTTTCCTCGCTTATGCCTTGCCCTGCGAACGGACCTTTGTGCCGCCGACCGTGATCTCGGATACCTTGACGGTCGAGATGCCCATTCCTACGGGAACCATCTGGCCGTTCTTTCCGCACGTCCATCCGCCGTCCGTGAATTTCAGATCGTTTCCGACCATCGTCACCTTCGTCATCACGTCGGGACCGTTGCCGACCAGCGTCACGCCCTTTAGTGGCGTCGTGATCTTTCCGTCCTCGATCTTGTAGCACTCCGAGCATGAGAACGTGAAGTCGCCCTTCGTGATGTCGACGTTACCGCCCGTGAAGCCCTTCGCGTAGATCCCGTCCTTCACGGTTTTCATGATCTCTTCAGCCGAG
>DATLCA010000147.1:0-2701 GCA_035526605.1 Pyrinomonadaceae bacterium
GGTTTTTACCGCAAAGTAGTCGCTTATGTCGTATAGGAAGCGAAATATTGCTTGTGTCGAATCGATGTGGAATGGCCATATCGAGAATAAACTCAATGTTTTACCCACTTTAGAGTTGATCTCGAAGACCATGGAGTCGAAATTCAGCCACCTCACCTGCAATACGCGGGAGGAGCTCCAGTACAACCTAAATCTCCTCTGCAAGCGAAATTACGGCGTGCTTTATTTCGCGTTTCACGGCTCGCCCGGCCGAATCCATTTGCACCGCGATCGCGTCAAGCTTCCGGAGCTTGCGGGGATGATGAATCACCGGTTCACGAACTGGATAATCCATTTCGGCACGTGCAGCACGCTTCGGAAGCCGACCGCCGTCCGTGATTTCGTCGAGCAAACGCAAGTCGCGATGGTCACTGGCTTCACCCGCGACGTCGACTGGATCGAATCGTCCTCGTTTGAGTTGCTGCTTTTCAAAGCGCTTCACACTTTCAAAAGCCCGCGAGTTGTAATCAGGCACCTTCAGCAGAAATACCCGGACCTGGTCGAATCGACCGGTTTCAAGTTCTTCCCCGAGATAGATATGTCCGAAACGGGGCGCGGGACACCGTATTGTTACGGGACGACGTTCAAGGGACGGAAGAAGCGATAAGAGTATTTGTTTTTGGTTTTTGGTTTTTGGTTTTTGGTTTTGGGTTTTTGGTTTTTGGTTTTGGGTTTTGGGTTTTGGGTTTTGGAAAGCCGATTTGAAATTTCAAATTTCAAATTTCAAATTTGAAATTGGTTTTGGGCCGGAGCTCCGGTAGGAGCGGAATGTTTGTAGAATCGACGCCACAAAAGCGATCGAGCTCTGTAGGAGCGACATATGGTGTCGCTCCTACGGAGCTCGAATCCATTTGGGCTACGTTGCTACAAACATTTCGCTCCTACCGGAGCTGCTCGAATACACTCGCGGTTCGGAACGGGGCTGTTGCTGTTCTATTCAACGATGACCGGAACTTTCATCTTCGTTCCGATCTTCTTATTCAACTTCTCAATAAAATACGCGGACAGCTTCGGCGATTCCTCCTCGGCCCACTGGTGCACAAAAAAATATAAATCCTTCAATCCCTTCTTTTTCCAATCCGCGACACGCTCGACCCACGCATCCAGCCTTGTGTAATCGGATGCGTGATTGCAGCCCACATATCGAACAAACGCGGTCGGGGTCGTCAGCCGCATATGCATCATGTCGCGTCGGCCGGCGGTGTCAACGAGAATGTTGGTGATCTTGTTATTCGCGAACACGCGAAAGACGTCATCGCACAGCTTAGGATCGCTGTACCAATCCGCGTGACGAAGCTCGACCGCAACAGGTATATCGAACTTCCAATACTCCGCGAATCGCTTCACCCGATCGAAATCCTTCGGCGTGAAATTGTCATGCATCTGCAGGAAAGTCACGCCCATTCGATCGCGAAGATGCGATGCATTTTCGGCAAACAGATCCAACGATTCTTCAACGCCATCCAGCCGTTTGACGTGCGAGATAAACTGCCCAAGCTTCGGACAAAACTTGAAGCCGTCCGGCGCGGTGTCGGCCCACTTCTCGTACTGAGGCGCCCAATAGCGCTTCCGGAACGTCGCGTTCAACTCGATCGCGTTGAACTGCGATGCGTAATACTCAAGCTCGTTCTTCGTGCCCTTTGGGTAGAAGTCCTTAAGATCTTTCTTGCTCCACTTCGCACAGCCAACGTAAATCTGTAAGTCTTTCGCTTTCGCTTTCGATTTGGCGAGGATTTTGTCGGTGTCGGGATGGTCGTGCGGGATCGAGAAATCTACCTCGTCGATGTTGTCGACTTGTCCGAAATTCATAGTCTGGAAAAAATAGCGGAAAAGGAGAGCGGGGGCAAGCCCGCTTCTTCCAAACCGGAGCGCTTGATAGAATCTACCTAATGCAGTTTTCATTCGACTCAAACCTTAGAGACATTGCTTTCAAAGTAGAAGACGGCGAACGCCTGACGTTCAATGAGGGAGTAGCCCTCTACAACACGACCGATCTCAACGCGCTCGGAAAGCTCGCCGATCATGTGCGCAGGCGCAAGCACGGACTGACGACTTACTACAACGTCAATCGTCACTTCAATCACACAAACATCTGCGTCGCCGACTGCAAGTTCTGCGGATTCTACAAACGCGCCCGTCAGGAAGGTGCCTACACGCATTCGATCGAAGAAGGTATCGAGATCGCACGCAATGCCGTTAACGAAGGAGCGACCGAGCTGCACATCGTCGGCGGTCTCAACAGCAAACTTCCCTTCGAGTACTACACCGATCTCTTCTCGTCGCTCAAGCGTGAGTTTCCGAAACTCCATCTCAAAGCGCTGACGATGGTCGAGCTCGATTTCTTCGCACGCTTCTACAAAATGTCCGACGAAGACGTCATCGAAAAATTGAAAGCCGCAGGGATGGATTCGTGTCCCGGCGGCGGGGCCGAGATCTTCGCCGAGCCGACGCGTTCCCGCATCTGCGATCACAAATGCGACGGCGATCGATGGCTAGAGCTCGCGGGAAAAGTTCACAACGCGGGATTGAAAACAAACGCAACGATGCTCTACGGTCACATCGAATCGATCGAGGATCGCGTCGATCACTTCATAAGACTGAGAGAACAGCAGGACAAGTCCGGCGGCTTCCAATGCTTCATCCCGCTCGCGTTCTATCCCCC
>DATLCA010000148.1:0-8214 GCA_035526605.1 Pyrinomonadaceae bacterium
GCGCTCGGTTGCGAGGTGTACTCATAAGCTGCAAAGGTTTTGAATTATCAAGCATCGGGAATCCGGGAATCTAATTACAAGCAAGAGATTACTCCAATAAAGCCTTGTCCCCAAAACGAACGGGCCCATCGATCCTTTTTAAGGTAAAACGGGGAGCGTCGCTCGCGTCTACTACGTACCTTTTCTCTTTGAGTTTGGATGGATTCAATTTAAAATCCCATCGCACTCCGCGTCGTCCGAAATATTGACAGAAAAGCGTGTCCGACGTGAGCAACAGATGCCGGCAGAATTGAAGTATCCCGGAGTTTACATAGAAGAAGTTTCCGCCGGCCCGAGAACGATCGCGGGCGTCGACACCTCGATCGCGGCCTTCGCCGGCTGGGCGAAGCGCGGCCCGACCGACCGCGCCGAACTGGTCCGCAGCTGGCAAGATTTTGAGTTCAAATTTGGCGGGCTCGATAAACGGAGCCTTCTCGGCTATTCCCTGGCCCACTTCTTCAACAACGGCGGATCGCGGGCCTACGTCGTTCGACTGCGGGCATCCGGCAGCAGGTCGGCAAAAGCGAAAGTGCTTCAGCCGAATGAACCGGATTTCGAAGCAGCTCTGCTTCCGCCCGGTGGTGAGGGCGGTCTTTATCATCTCGACAACGTCGATCTGTTCAATCTTCTTTGCGTACCGGGTCAGAGTGCTCCCGCGGCCATCAAGTCACTCCAGAAGTTTTGTCGTGACCGGCGAGCCTTTCTTATCGCGGACTGCGGCCGGTCCGCCACGTTCAGCGACCTGAAATCCGGGCCGGGGGCAATCACCGTTGACGACTCGATCAACGCAGCTTTCTATTTTCCGTGGGTGTTGTCGCCGGATCCTCTCGATGGAAATTCTGTGCGGGAATTTCCACCATGCGGTTTTGTCGCCGGTTTATACGCACGGACGGATGTGAACCGCGGGGTCTGGAAATCGCCGGCCGGAACGGACGCTTCGTTGTACGGGGTCACGGGGCTAAGCCCGAATGGAACTCTGAACGATGATCAGAACGGCACTCTTAATCGACAAGGCATCAACTGCATCCGAAAATTTCCTGGCTCCGGCATCGTCGTCTGGGGCGCCCGCACGCTGCGAGGCGGCGATGCGTTCGGATCTGATTGGAAATACGTGGCAGTTCGCCGCACGGCCCTCTTTATCGAGAACTCGATCTACCGAGGCCTGGAATGGGTCGTGTTCGAGCCGAACGGCGAACCGCTGTGGGTGAAGATCAAGCAAAGTATCGAAAACTTTTTGCTGACCCTGTTTCTGCAGGGCACTCTCCAGGGTTCGAAGTCGGAGGAAGCCTTTTTCGTCAAGGTCGATCGCTCGACTATGACGCGGAACGACATTGATTCCGGCGTCGTGAACATCCTCATCGGTTTCGCCCCGGCCAAGCCGGCCGAGTTCGTCATCATCCGATTGCGGCAGATGGCCGCGCAGGCGACGGTCTAGCCAGTGCGTGCGACTCTCTGTCGCCCGATCTCTCAAAATGAAAGGAGTTATTTATGGCCAAATTTAATAAGAATGCCCACCGTTTCGACCCGTATAAGAATTTTAAGTTTCGCGTCGCGCAGATCGTACCCGCAGTCACGCGCGACGAGATCCGCTTACCCGAAAAGGCCCTCGCCCTACTCGACGAGATCGTCGAAATGGGGAGACGCGGCAGCCCGACGGGCGGGGAGCCGGGTGCCGGGGTTCACGCGCTTTTTGTCGGAGAGAAGGGAACGGGCAAGAGTACCGCCGGGGAAGTCGTCGCTAATCAGTTGGGCTTGAACCTGCACCGAATAGACCTCGCCGAGGTCGTCGACAACTACGTAGGGGAAACCGAGAAGAATCTGGACCGTCTGTTCGAGATTGCAAAGGAGACCGGCGCGGTTCTTTACTTCGACGAGGCCGACGCGCTTTTTGGAAAACGCTCGGAGGTCAAAGATAGTCATGACCGGTACGCGAACATCGAAGTCGGATACCTGCTTCAGCGGATGGAGAATCACAACGGCCTCGTGATTCTGACGACGAACCGAAAAAAAGATCTGGACGAAGCGTTCCTTCGCCGCCTGCGCTACGTTATCCAGTTTCCGCCGAACACCGAGGAATCATAGATCTTCTTTTTTACGCCAAAGCATTCCTTCCGCCATGAACGTGGCATCAATAGCCTTCCGCCAAAGAGAAAACCGGTTCACGGGACTGCAGCTAGAGCTGCAGTCCCCTCAATCAATTGACGTCCTTGCCCGCTTTCAGTTTTTCGATCATCGCCGCAACCGCTTGCTTGTTGGCGTCGTTCGGTGCGAGCGGCAGGGCTTTGTTTGCGAATTCGAGGGCCTTCGCGTATTCGCCGTTCGCCGACAAGCCGCGCGTCATCCCCATAAGTGTAGTGAACTGGTTCGGATTCTTGTCGTAGTTGAACTGAAAAACTTCCATCGCCGCCTTAGGCTTTTTCGCGGCGAGCAATTGGCGCCCGAACTGCTGAAGCTCGCCTACCGTTCCGAACGGCAGCGCGCTTTTCATGATTACGGCGGCCTCCTCGGCCCTCCCGAGCTTGTCGAGGATGCCGGCCCTCGTCGACAGCGCGGGGAAATAATTCGGATTGCCGGGGAAGTTTGCGCCGGTCGCCAGCGTCGCCCACTCAAGTCCTTTTTCAAGCTGGTAATTATTCTGCAGCGTCCAACCCGCGGCGACGTTCAAACCCTGCGGCGTCCACCCGCGTGGGTTCAGAGCTTCGGCGGCGAAAGCATCAAACTGCTGTTTCAAATAATCCACCTCGATCTTGAAAGGTATCGACAATTTTTCCCACGAGAGAGCGACGATGGAAGACTCGGGTGTCTGATTGGAAAACTCGTACTTCAGATACTCGACGCTTTTCTCGATCGGCTGCGGCCTAACCTTCACCCGCAGAGCGTCTTCCTTCTCTTCGTAAAAGAAAGATCCCCAGGCGTCCGATCTTTTCGAAAAAATGATCGTGCTCTCGACGGGGTCGTACGCGATGAACAAGCCGTATCTGCCTTTGGGCAGAACCTGCCCCTCGATCTTCACGTCGTTATCAAATTCGATAACGGTATTTTCGTTCGCACCGGCGCGCCACGGCGTCGGCTTGCCGTTTCCGAATCCCTGATCGACGAACCCTTTCGGAACAAGCTCGCCCCAGATCTTGCCTTCGCGCCCCTTCACCGCCGGACGATGATAGGTGATCGTCACTTGCGTCAACCCGACCTGCTCGGAAACGACGGCCTTCTTCGTATAGCCGTTCGGAACGGCGGAGTTGTAAGGAACCTGTGCGAACGACGAAGCCGCAAACAAAATGATCGTTAGGAAAAGTAAAAAAGTTTTCATATGCTCTCTAGTCCTCTCAACCGCGACAAGCTGGAAAGTCCGTCGTACATTCGGGATGTCCAACTGTCTGCTCAATACCTGGATTTGATCGTGGATCGGAAATTAGCTTCACGGGTCGCAACTTCGATGCCATCTTGCGGCGCCGCAATCGAGACGGTTTTTACTACAACAGTTACATCAAAGCGCGAGCGCCGCGATGGCGAAGACAAGGCTCCGAGCAGGGGTTTCGACTTTCGATTTTCGAATTTAATTCAATTCTTCGGATGTGATTTCTGCGTGGGGACGGATCAGTCGAGCCACGCCGCAAACAGCATCGCCGTGAGCGTTGCGGGGATGAAGAGAGCCGCGGCAACCACCGTTGCGATGACGGTATGGCGTCGGTCCAGCCCGCCTCCTGCCAGAAGCCGCCGGTAGACGAAAGCGGACACGGGTATGACGAGGAGCGCTGCCGTGACCACGCCGGGCGTGTAAGTCCCGAAGGCTACGGTCTGACCGATGTGCGTAAAGCCGTGGAGGAAGAAGACTCCGAGCAGTCCTCCAAACAAATACCGCCACATTCGAGACTGCGGCTCCCGCACGACTCCGGCGGTAAAGACGACGAAGATGATCAGGACGCACGCGATCGCGATCGAGGCGCGCGTGAAGGTGGACGGCATCAGGTCGGCGAGCCCGTCTAGGCCGAGCCGGCCGAACAACATTGTGAGTTGGCTTTTGTGATCGGATACCCAGCCGGGCATCGTCAGCAATTCCTCGGCATCGTGAATTACGAACGTTGCCGGGATCAGCCAGTACAGCCAAGAAGTCGCCGCTCTGCCCGATAGTCGCCCGCGGCCCACAGCCCGGGATGGCGAACCCACTGTTATCGGCGATGTAGCTTTCATTGGATAACCGACGCGGAGAATGCTTCCCGGCAAACCGCTAGGCCGTCGCTTTTTCCACCAATACTTTGGTGCCGTTAAATGCGGCGGTCCCGCATAGCGGGTCGACAGCGCCGTCGTCGGTCAGATCGTTGATGCTCTCACCCGCGTGTTCGGACGCGACGCCGAGGACTACGCCGGTCCGCCCATGGCCCCAACCGTGCGGGATGCTGACCACGCCGGGCATCAGTTCGTCAGACACTTCGACAGGCAATGTGACAGAGCCGGCCTTCGCGCGGACCACGGCAATTTGTCCCGAGTCCAAACCTCGAACGGCCGCGTCCGCGGTGTTCATCATGATCGTGCACCGGTCCTCGCCGCGCACCAGGCGGCCGTAGTTGTGCATCCACGAATTGTTGCTGCGCAACTGACGCCTTCCGATCAGGAGCAGCTCGCCATTTTGATGAGTGGAGAAATCCTTAAGCGCCGACGTCGCCCGCGCAATATCATCCACAAACAACTTCGGCGCAAGATCGATTCGCTTTTGGCCGGTGCGCAACCTATCAGGCAGACATGGCTTCATGGGGCCAAGATCGATTCCGTGAACCGCCTTTTTCAGTTTGCGAAGATTAAGGCCGCCCGCGAACGGATTGAGCTTCGAGCCGTAAGGTCCGAAACGGAGACCCAAATCGAGCATTCGATCGGGCGAAAGGAATTGTCTTTCGAAAGTGCGCTTGATGGAACCGAGCGCTCCGCCTCCCGTTTCCAAACGCGAAGTCAGCTCGCTGAAGATCTCCCAATCGTGCAACGTGTCGGATGAACGCTGAAAAAGCGCCTGGGAAAACTTTGCCGTGTTGCGGATCGCCAGCAAGTGAAACGCGATGTCGTAATGATCGCGCTCGAGCGGTGAACTGGTCGGCAGAATGATATTAGCGTGGCGGGTCGTTTCGTTTATGTAGCAATCGATCGAGACCATGAAATCGAGCGACGCAAATGCTTCATCCAGCTTGCGGCCGTTCGGGGTCGAGAGGACGGGGTTTCCCGCGAACGTGACGAGCGATCTGATCTGGCCTTCGCCCGGGCTCAAAATCTCATCTGCGAGCGCGGCGACCGGAAGCTCACCGCCGGACTCGGGCAATTTGCGGACGCGGCTGTGCCAGCGGCCGTGACTGCCGCGCGGCGCCAGCAACTCCGGCGCCGTGATCGGATCGAAAGCGGGAAGCGGGAACATCGAACCGCCCTCGTGATCGAGATTTCCCGTTACAATATTCAGGACATTTATCAGCCACTGGCAGACGCCGCCGTACGCCTGCGTGCTGAGTCCGATCCGGCCGTAACAAACAGCGGATTCCGCCGATGCGAACTCCGCCGCGAGCGATCGTATCTCACCCGGATCCATTCCCGTCATCGGCCCCACCGCTTCCGGCGAGAATTCGCGGACGGTTTCACTAATGCTTGAGACCCCATCGGTGAACGACGCCAGACGTCCTGGGTCGGACAACTTCTCTTTCAGGATCACGTGAAGCAGGGCGAGCAACAGAAACACGTCGGTACCGGGACGAACGAACAAATGTCGATCTGCCAGTCGCGCCGTCTCAGTAAATCGCGGGTCTACGACGATAACTTTTCCACCTCGCGCCTGGATGTCCCGCAGCCGGTTCCGAATATCGGGCGCCGTCATCATGCTCCCGTTTGATACCGCCGGATTCGCGCCAAGTATCAGGAAGAATTTTGTGCGATCGACATCCGGGACGGGCAGCAGCAGTTGATGCCCGAACATCAGGAACGCGGCGAGGTGATGCGGGAGTTGATCGACAGACGTGGCGGAAAATCTGTTCCGCGTGCGGAGGCTTCGGATGAACGCGGGGCCGAACAACAGAGCACCGGAGCTGTGAACCGTCGGGTTCCCAAAATAGGTCGCCACGGAGTTCCTGCCGTATTTCGATTGAATGCTTTTTATGGATCGCTCGATGTCATTGAACGCTTCGCTCCAGCTTACCCGCTCCCATCCGTCGCTCGTCCGGCGCACCGGGTGTCTGAGCCGGTCCTTGTCATTGTGTATGTCCTGCAAGGCGACGGCCTTCGGGCAAATATATCCGCGACTGAACGGATCGTTCTTGTCGCCGCGGATATCCAGCGTCTGATCGTCCCTGATCGAGATCTCGATCCCGCACATCGCCTCACACAAATTGCAGCTGCGATAGTGGGTGTCAGTCGGTTTGAAGTTCATCGGATGTATCTTAACCGCAAATCCGTTTCAATCAACCGGGTTTTCGTGCGTGTTCCAATGGGCGGGCCCGGGCGCGGAGCCGGTGTGCTCGGCCGCCCAGCCGGCGCGACCGACCAGAAACGTGGAAATGCTCACCCGGCTGTGTATAACCGGGTGAGCATTTCCACGTTGCTGCTGGTTGGTGGTTGGAAGGAATTAATGGCTTACGGAAGATGCTGTGCGACTCGTGACGTCGCGGTCCGCGTCGGCCGTTCTCTTTTTCGGGAGAAGGCCCAAAAGGCCGCCCAAACCTAAAAGGCCGAGCCAACCCCAGTCGGTATCGTTGTCGGATGTTCTGGTGGTCGCGTTGTCGCTCCGGCCGTTGGTGCCCGACTGAGCTGTAACCGTCCCGGTCGAGGCGAACGCCAGAAACATAAAGATCAAAGCCGCGCCGATGTTTGTTTTCAGATTATTCAATTTCATTTGTATTCTCCCTTGTTATGTCGAAAAGCAATACGGAACTATCTCTGCAACCTTTCTACTAGAGAATTTTATCAGCCAGGAATTTATTGATTGTCTGGTGGACGACAACACGGAACGGGCGGTATGCGGTACCGGGAGCTACAGAAAAGGAGAAAAGGTGGCCCGCCATACGCGAAAGGACGAGAATACAGGAGAATATTTTCCCGAATTTCGGGGGCAATACATACCGGCTCCCATTCTTCGGTGACTGCGTGTATTCCGCGGTTCGGTTTGATACCCACGGAGTCACCGAATAAAAGGTAAACAGATGACAAATAGCCCCACCGACTTCATTCTGCTAACGTTTATTCAACCGCATGAATATTCTTTCGCTCGAAAATGTTTCAAAGAACTTCGGCTTTCGTCCGCTATTCGAGAACGTCACGCTCGGCCTGGAAGAGCGCGACAAGATAGGGATAATCGGCGCGAACGGGTCGGGCAAGACGACATTATTAAAGATCATCGCCGGTCTCGAGCAGCCCGACACCGGCCGCGTCACCCGCGCGAAAGGGAACTCGCTCGCGTATCTTTCGCAGAACCCGCCGTACGATGAAAACCTGACCGTGCTCGAAACCATCTTCGCCTCGAGCAGCGGAGTCATGCAGTTGATCCGTGATTACGAAGACGTCTGCCACGAAGTCGCCGCCGGCAAACACGACGACGCGACGCTTCAAAAAATGTCTGACCTCCAGCACGATCTCGAAATGAGCGGCGGTTGGGAGATCGAGACGAACGCACGCGCGGTGCTGACACGGCTCGACATCACCGACACGTCCGCGAAAATGGGCACGCTTTCCGGCGGGCAGCGAAAGCGCGTAGCACTCGCACACGAGCTCATCTTCAAACCCGACATCCTGATCCTCGACGAGCCGACAAACCACCTCGACGCCGACACCATCGAGTGGCTCGAATCTTATCTCGCGCGATACACCGGCGTGCTTTTGCTCGTCACGCACGATCGTTATTTTCTGGACCGAGTCACCGACCGCATCTTCGAGATCGATCGCGGCAGCGTGCAGAATTTCAGCGGCAACTACGCCTACTATCTCGAGAAGAAAGCCGAACAGGAAACGTTGCGCGAAGTCGAAGGCCACAAACGCGATCAGCTCACAAAAAAGGAGCTCGCCTGGCTGCGCCGCGGTGCAAAGGCGCGGACGCGTAAATCGAAACACAGAGTCGAAGCCGCCCACGCGCTCATCGCCGCACCGAAAGAGCAGGCCAAAGGCGAGGTCGACATCGCGATCGGCTCGAAACGTCTCGGATCGAAGGTCATCGAG
>DATLCA010000149.1:0-1807 GCA_035526605.1 Pyrinomonadaceae bacterium
CAAGCTCGTCCTCGTCCGGTGCGAACAGGGGACGGAGATTCTGGCCGTCGAGATTTCGTGGAGCTTCGGCTTCTGAAAGGCTGGAACGCTTCGCAATAAATATGAC
This sequence comes from Pyrinomonadaceae bacterium, assembly GCA_035526605.1. Lineage (GTDB taxonomy): Bacteria > Acidobacteriota > Blastocatellia > Pyrinomonadales > Pyrinomonadaceae > OLB17. Next base: position 107 of record DATLCA010000149.1, read on the forward strand.
CGCGGTTGCGGCCAGGACAAGAAGTGTAAGGATGATGGCTAGCATCGTGTCTGAGCAGTGTACTTCAAAAGTGAATTTGCCCGACAGGAAATATTACGTCTGGCCCGTGTGGAAGTTCAAAGTTTCGCGGAAGATTTTTGCCGCGGATTTTCGCGGATGACGCGGATCAGATCAGGGGACTGTGCCGCAAAAGCTCCCCTCCTGGTTTAGGAGGGGTGGCAGCCGCTTCGGCTGACGGGGTGGTTGGCCAGAAGAATCTGATTCTTACAGAACTACCACCCCGCCTCCGCAAAGCCTCCGGCACCCCTCCTATCCAGGAGGGGAGTTTTGTGTTCTGATCCGGGGCATCCGCGTAATCCGCGGCTAAAAATTTTTACTGACTGATCGCATTAAAGAACAACGGAAACGTCGCCAACGATTGCCCTCGATATTGCGGCCTGAAGCCGAACAATATGATCTTGCCCTTGCCGATCGTGAATTCGACGAGCGCTGCTTTGCCCGCGATCTTCTCAGCCCCGAGCGCCCCGCCGGAGAGGAGGATCTGTTTCGGGTCGGAAGGGTAGCGAGCGATGATCCGAAAGTTTGGAGTCCCGCCTTTAGGCGGCTCTTTGCCGGCGGGTGGCCGGCTGAAGCCGGGACTCAAAACTTCGAACACCGGCCCGTTTTCAAACCACGCGATCGATTGCTGCGGCATCCCTTTGGCGATCGGATGTGTGAGGTCGAGCTCTGTGCGGAGGATCGAGCCGGGTATGTAAAAGTCTTTGCGGTTCAAGCCACGGGTCACATCCCTCACCGGCAGATTGAACTGCTCAATCGCAAAGTTTGACGCGCGATTTAGAAAGACAAGCGTTCCGCCGTTCTCGACAAACTTCTTCAGATTCGCGACGCCTTCTTTTCCGACGCCGCCGGTGTATTCATCCGGCATCGTACCTTTTGCGTAGCCGGTTAGGATTTGGTTGGGGGATTGGTCGGGGAAAATGATCGCACCGTAATTATTTCCCGCCGGCACCCGGCCCCCATACTGTGCTACGGACTTTCCGGGAATAAACGCATGCTCCTTGATGTCACCCCGCCTAATTACCGGATCGCCAATTGACTTATATTTGACGCAGTTGCGGTCCTCGAAATCTTCAAGAACAAAGCGGGCCCATCCCTCGTCGATCGAAGGCAGGGACGATCGATAGAGTGCGACGTTCTTATTGAATTGTGAGCACCCGCCGAAATCTGCGCCGGAACTTCCCCACGTCGGCTTCCTAATACGATAGGGAGCTTTGACCATCTTTACGTCCAGGTCGCCGAACAGAAGCGGGACGGTATGAGCCGTCACGTCATATGGGGCGATCGGGTGTCCCTGATCATCGAGCAAGTTCGGATATTTCTGCGGTTCAATAAGACTCTTGGCGAATGCCCCGTAGGGCTGTGCAAACTTAACTAAAGCCCCGTCGTTTGTCTCAATGACCTCGACTCCCGCCCGCTCCAGGATTTGATATCTGAATCTCTCACCAGGAAGCGAGTACTCATCAAATAAAAAACCGTAAGTTGCCCCAGTCTTTCTCGGCCGCACCGCATCCTTCCCGATCTCATAAAATCTCGACAACCAACGCTCGCGATTGTCAGCCGCATGATTCAGCAGAGTGAACGCGGCCGTCGTCATGTAGTTCGTGATGTCGCGAAGATGCCATTCGCCGCCTTTCCATACCG
>DATLCA010000150.1:0-8552 GCA_035526605.1 Pyrinomonadaceae bacterium
AAAGTTTCTTTATCGAGGTGACCGAGCATTCTGACCTTTCCCGGCGCGTGTTTCTCGCCTTCGTCCCGGAGCCATTCGCTTTGCGGCCCAGCGCCCGCGACGAGCAGACGGAAATCGCGTTGCGGATCTTTTGAAAGAACCTTCATCAGACCCGCAAGCAATTCGACGTTTTTTTCCGGCGAGATGCGGCCCGCGTAGAGCAAGACGATCGCGGCCGAGGGGACACCTGCCCGCTCGCGCATTTCCCGATCAACTTTCTCGGATTTTCTATCCGGCGTGAACAAAACCGAATCGACTCCGCGGGGGCAGACAAAGATGCGGTCCGCGGCGGCGATCCGGGGAGCCCGAAAAAATCGCCAGCACCAGTTCAGAAAAGCGTCGCTCCGGTTCCTGTTCGCTTTCGCCGAGAGCGACTCATAAAACTCTTCGGCCGTGTATGTCGAGTTCGCGATATGGTAGTCGAAATTCGGCAGAGTGTAGTTTCCAATGACGCGCCGCGAAAACCATTTGCCGGCGCTCCCTCCGCTGATGAAGGATCCAAAGTTGTCGTCCATTCGCTCGCATGAAAAGTGGACAAGGATCGGCCGGCCAAGTTTCTTGAATTTGTTCGTGCGAATCATTACGCCCAGCAGGCTGAGCGTGTATTTGTCCGTCACCTCTATGAGGTCCGGCTTTTCCTCAAGCAATATCCGGCGCACGATCGAATCCTTGACCATGTACTGCCAAGGCATGATGATGCGATATCGCTTATCGAAAAGGGGCGAATATTTTGCGGGAACATAGTAGATCCGCGCGAACTCGTTCACGTCCTCTACTTCTTCACTTTCACCCGGAACGATGAGCCTAACGTGTCGCCGGTGACGTGCGGCCGCTGCGAGGAGATTGTTGTACGAAGTGCTGATCCCGCCGGAATTCTTATGGTAGTAGTTGGTGATGTGTACAGACTTCATGAAGCGGGAGCAAATTATAATTCGCGGTTGGCGAGGTCGGGGCCCGGTGGCAATTTGTCGCCGCTCGAAACAACCTTCGCCGTTTTCCTGCTCCGGTTCATTATCCAGAACACCGGATAAAACAAGAATTCGCCGATGATCTTCGGCATTTGCGCAAGGTCTTGCCCAAGCGTTTGTGCGCGGTCGTCTTTGACGAGCAATGCGTCGCGGCGCATCGCAAACAAATTGAAGATCGCGGAAATTATCGAGAACGAGATCGAGATGATTATTGCTTTACCTTTATTAACGTCACCGTTCAGGGTGTGAAGCGTGAACTCGATCGTGTGGCTGAACGCCGGCAGCATAATCATGATGCAAAGCGTCGCCAGCCAGACCGGGGCCGCGTTATGGAATGCCTGAACCAGCGATCCGCTCGCGCCAGAAACGATGAGCCTGAAAAAGAATTCGATCGACATTGCTCCCAGCGCTGCCCGCCAGCCATGCTTCAAATGAGTGAACAGGTAGATCATGCTTCGCAGCACGCCGCTGAAGAATGCCGCTTTCCAGTTCCATCGCCAGATCAGCATCTCCACCGGATGACGCACTAGATACCGGAAGACATCGACCACGCGATGTGGCGCGGGTGAGTTTTCAACCACCTCACTAAAACCCTCGTGTCGCTCGATAGACTGAAGAGTTCCGCAAACGGCGCAGACAATCTCCGCGGCATTTGGCGTCACAGCCAGGTCCGCGTCGCAGCTGGCGCATTTCAGTGTTTGATCTTCCGGCATAAAGAAATCGGAACGGGCTATTGTTACGCGTGCGAGTCTGCCTGCATCTTAGCGGCTTTTTGCTGGCGGCGTACGTCGGCGAGATAATCCTTCGCCTCCCGATACGTCTCGTAGACGTTTTGGAAAACCGAGTCCCACGATCTCGTCATCGCAAAATCCAGCGAGGCCTTTTTCATTCTCTCGAGTTTTTCGCGATCGTCGATCAACTCAATCGAGTATTTCACGAACCCGTCAAGATCCCGGGCGACGAAACCGGTCTCGCCTTCCTGAACGATAAACTTCGGCCCGCCCTGGTCGGTGACGATGCAGGGAACTGCTGACGCGTTCGCCTCCTGAACCACATTTCCGTACGCGTCGGTGTCGGACGGGAAAACAAAAACGTCCATGTTGGCGTAAGCTCTCGACAACTCTTCGCCCTCCAGGAAGCCCGGAAGCTCTGCGGTTTTCATGTTCTCTTCCAGAAAACCGCGCTCGCTTCCTTCGCCGACGATAAGAAAATGGAAGTTGCTTTTTCCGGCGGCGAGCAGACGTTTTTCGAGCTCAGCTAGCAAACGGACGTTTTTCTCGGCGCGAAGGCGGCCGACAAAGCCGAATCTGAAAACGCCATCATCCGCGGTACGCTTCGCGGGAGAGAAGAGCTCGGTGTCGACCCCGCGGATCATCAAATGCGCTTTACGCTGCGTGCCGGTCTCGAGCATCTGAATCAGCTCCTGGTTCGGAGCAAGGAGCCGCTGCGGCATTCTGTAATAGAGCTTGGCACCGTCGAGGATCCGCCGTTCGATAAAACCCGTCAGCGCATACAGGGTCCTCTTCGGCAAAAAGCTGAGCTTTGAGCGGAGACGCGTAGCCGCGTACTCGTGCAAGTTCGTGTGCCACGAGCCGACGAGTGCGACGTCCATTTTCCACGCGAGGTACGCGCCCAGAATACTGACATCATTCAGGCCCGTGATATGGAACACATCCGGGCGAAATTTTTCCAGCTCTCGCCGAACGAAACCGGCGTGGCGGTGAAAGAACGGATCGTAGTGGAGTCCCTCGTCCATCTCGAAGGAAGCCGGCGAGCGTTTTAGAGAAAGCGAAACGAAATTGCCATCCGGGTTGACCGCGGTTTTGGGGCCGGCATGGACGTTCACGAACGGGAGCCCGCGCTTCCTGACGAACCGCACGAGCCTGTTGCTAGTCATCGCGACCCCGTTTACTTCGAGAAACGAGTCGGGGAAATATGCGACGCGAATTGGATCTTCCACAAAATTAACCTGCAACTAAAAAATGGCGGGAGTAGCCCCGCCGCTTATACTTCCAAGTTCTAAAAGAAACTCTTACGAAGTGCTTTCCTGGGGAATGGCCCGCGATATCTCTTCCAGATCGGGAATCTCAAATTTCGTTTTCGACGCGTCACGCGGCACGCGGTCCATCCGCTTTCTTGCGATCCGGAATGCCGGCCGCATGGTCGGGCTCCCGAGGAACCCCAGAGTCCAAATCGCCGCCCTCAGCCATTTCGGACCGCCGAGCCGCCAGCCGTGCGAGGCTAGATTTCGTACACCCTTCCCGTCCCCGCTATCGAAGAACACGCGATCGAACCATCGCTCGCGGCCCTCGGCGAAGTCAGGATAGTGGCTCAGAATCTCGGAGAACGACTGCAGCTGGCGCGAATGAAGCGGATATTCGTACTCGGGCATCAGCACGACCTCGCTGCGTTTCTCGACCCGGATCTCATTAACGAATTCCTCGAACGTGTCGGCGTTGGTCAGATTTATCACCGTGTTCGGTTTGCAGCCGTGACGATCGCCGCCGGTCGCGATAGGAATTCCGAGTGCTTCGGCCATCTCGATCACGGCCTTGTTTTCCGACCAGGACCTGAACCCGTTGATCTCGAACGCATTTATCCAGCGTCCGTGCTTTTTGATGAATTCTTTCAGCAGAGCTTCGTGGCGCTGTTTGCCGACGATCTCGATGTCCCAGAGCGGATGGTTCAGGATAACTAGAACGCCCGGAAGATCATTCAACATTCCGAAAACTTCGGTCAGCTTCTCGTCCGTGTGATTTTCCTTAATAAAGGTAACGTCCAACAGGGCCTGCGTGAGTTCGATCGCACGGTCTTTCGGCAGGTTGTGGACCCCGACATGAAAGAACCCGTAATCGAACGGCACGGTCCATTCCAAAGAGATCGGGGCACGCGAGTTTTCCGTTTTTTCGTTGACCTCGAGGTTGCCGTCGATGCTGTCGTGGTCGGTCAGCGAAACGATCGCTTCGAGGCCGGCCTCGTTGATCTGCTTCCTCTCTATATCGTAGACCGCATCCGGGGTCAGCGGCGGCGACCAGTAGGCCGTGGAGAAATCTATCTCCCTGCCCTCTTTTTCCTGATATTTATCTCGTTCCTTTCGCCAGAAGGTCGCGATGATCGGGAGTTTTTCGGCGTAGTGCGGGACGAAATCGAGCATCTCCCTGGAGTGCTCCGTGTGACAATGAAGAGACACGCCGGTTCTTGCCTTCGCGGTAAGATCTTCCGCTTCGCGCATTATGTGCAGCCGTGTTTTTTTTAAGTTCATCACGTTCTCCGCGGGGGCCCTCCCCAATTAAACTCTATACGGTATCAAACGGCCTCTAAGATGTAAAACCGCTGATGTCCGGCGTTTCCGGTCGGCGCTTAGCAATTAATTACATGCATTCCGCTTGCTTTTAGACTCGGCTCGTCACATTTCGCGATCGAGGCAGACGGGATTGTATCAAACTGTGAAAGCCACTCAATAGAGATGCGAACCGTCGCCAGGGTTGTTGCCAACATATACATGACAGCGTCGGCTTCGACTGCGGTCGCTGCCTGTGAGAGTTAATAGAGTGTCACATAATTATAGGAAATAAATTGTCATGAATCGCCTTAATGCGGTGTATTAGATGTAGATAGGGAACACCCCACGCACATTGCCGCTAAGGAGAAGCATTTATGAGTTGGTTATATTCACTAGTTTTCGCCGGATTATTGTTTTCATCTAACGGTGATCAGGCAGCGAGCCACCCGCAGTATAGCGCGGCGCCGGTACTTGCGACCCAAATAGTCGCCACCGACGAGGTCGAGAGATTTGAGCATACATACCCGTTAACGAAAAACGGCAACGTAAGCGTGTCCAATGTGAACGGATCGATAGTCGTCGAAGCCTGGGATCGTGAGGAAGTTAAGCTCGAGGCCACGAAGATAGCGGACAGCAAAGAGAGTCTGGCGGAGGTCGATCTTGACATCGAATCGACGCCCAGCTCATTTAGTGTCGAAGCCGACTACAAGGCGACGAACTGGAACGACAAGCGAAACGAGAACCGCAATCGGAAACTGGAGGTCGAGTTCCATCTTTTCGTGCCGCGGACGGCGATCTTGAACGAGATCGAAACGGTAAACGGATCGGTCACCGTTTCGAACTTTACGAACGTCACGAAGATCTCCGCGGTCAACGGCAACGTCAATGCAACGAATCTTCGCGGAGCGGCGAATCTTTCTACCGTGAACGGGCAGGTGATGGCCGATTTTGATCGCGTCGACGCCGCGAGCAAGATCAATCTGAGTACGGTCAACGGAACTGTCAGTTTGGTCGTGCCTTCGGATTTAAACGCGACGATCAAGGCGGACTCGTTGAACGGGAACATAACGAACGATTTCGGCCTGCCGATGAGGAAGGGCCAGTACGTCGGGCGCGACCTGTATGGGCGTGTCGGTACCGGTGAAGCTCAGATCAAACTGAACAGCGTTAACGGCAAGCTTTCGATCGGACGAAAGGCCGACGGCCGGACGCCGAATCCTGCAACGAATTTGCTTCCGAGCAAGAAGGCGGACGAAGATTGGGACGATGACGACGATAACGACGAATCGAGCGCGGCCGATACCGCCAAAGTGAACCGCGAAATCGCCCGGGCGATGCGCGAATCGCAGAAGGTGACTGCCGAGTCCATGAGGGAAGCTCAAAGAGCCATCGAGGCCGTCGGACCGCAAATCGAGAAAGTTAAGATCGACGAGCTGAAGAAGATCGAAAAGATGAAGATCGATCTCGACAGCGAAAAGATCGACGAACAGGTCAGAGAGGGGATGCGGGCACGTCGCAGCGAATTGGACCGGATGCGTCAGGCGGTTTGGTTCGCGGGCACCCCGACGGTCCAAAAAAAAAGAAATGCGATTCCTGTAAAAGGGACACCCAAGGTCAACATTGAAGCTAAAGGGTGTGCGGTTAGCGTTCGCGGGTGGGACAAGTCCGAGGTTCAGTACATCGTGACCGAAGTCGCTGGACGCCGTGGCCGGGCCGCCACCGTGACCGAGGACAAAAAGGACTCGACCATAACCCTGAAAATCATAAACAACATCGACGGGTCGGCGCTTCCGATGCCCGCGTTCCAACTTGATCCCGAGCGTGTGCGTGTCGAAGTCTACGTCCCGAGGAAATCTAATTTGAGGATCATAACCGACGGCGAGATCCGGCTGGACGGGGTGTCCGGAGATATAGAATTGAAAGGCGAAGATGAGTCGATCAACGTGCGCGACGTGGACGGTCATCTCAATCTTTCCGCCAATGAGGCCCGGGTCCGGGTGATCGGGTTTAAGGGCGACTTCGATTCGCAGACGGCGTGCGGCGATGTGTTTCTGGAAGGTGACTTCAAAACGCTGACGGCGAAGGCGACCGACGGAACGGTGACCCTGACCTTGCCGGACAACACGAACGCGAGCTTTGTATCGAACACGGAAGTCGAGTCGGAAGGTGTTGAGGTCATTCAAGAGGATGAGCATACGTGGCGGCTTGGACGAGGCGGGTCGAGATTTAATTTCGACTTCAATGAAGGCAAGCTTGTAGTCCGCGGTTCCTCGGCCGTAAATTCGAATTGATAAATTACACGTCCGGATTTTTCCGGACTTTTATTTTGAAACATTGTGACCGTTCCAGCGTTTTAGTCAGAGCAGTATTTTCGCCCTCTTAGTTTTCTTTCATTCCGTAGGTGTTTCAATGAAGAAGTTTTACCCAGTCCTTGCCTGTATTTTCCTGGCCATCTCCGGTCACGCCCAATCGAGCGCGGCACCTTCCACCGCCGATGCTGGGGCAACCGCGGCCGCCCCTATCGTTAAGACAGAAACCGCGAAAAAAGATTCCAGGGTCGAGCTGCCGCCGGAGAAGTCACGCCCGGTCACGGTCCCGAAGATCGGCCTCGTCGGCGTCGTTATCGACGGCAGGCCTGACGAGGAAATGTGGAAGACCGCTTCCGTCTTCAAGGATTTTTATCAAACCAGCCCCGGGAATAACATCGCGCCTTCGAAGCCCACCGAAGTGCTCATGATGTACGACGAAAAAAATCTGTACGTCGCGTTTAAGTGTTGGGATGAGAAAGACAAGATCCGGGCGACGGTCGCAAAGCGCGACAGCGTGTTCGGCGAGGACAACGTTCGCATGTGGATCGACACGTACAACGATCAGCGCCGTGCGTACGTTTTCGGCTTTAATCCGTTTGGAATTCAGCAGGACGGGATCTATACCGAGGGTAAGGGTGCCGACTTCACCGTCGACATCGTCATGGAGTCGAAGGGCGTCATCGAGGACTGGGGATGGTCTGTCGAGGTAAAAATTCCGTTCAAGTCGCTGCGTTACGCAGCGGGTAAAGGGAAGCTGTGGGGCTTCAACACGGCCCGCAACATCGATCGCTTCAACGACGAATTCGACCAGTGGCTCCCCGACGACCGAAACGTTTCGGGCTTCCTCATCAAGCACGGAAAAATTACGGGTCTCGACGGTATCAAGTACGAACGGACCCTCGAGGTCGCACCGAGCATCACCGTCTCGGAGTCGGGTACGCGTAGGCGGACGATCCCGATTTCCGCCGCCAATGCTAACGGGTACGATCCTATCTTCTATCCCATCGGCGTTCGGGATCCCGGCAAATTTATCAACGATTCCGTGAAGACCGACCTTGGTGTGAATTTGAAGTACTCGATCAGTCCCAACATGACGCTCGACGCGGCCATAAATCCGGACTATGCCGAGATCGAAGCAGACGCCTCCGTCGTCACCGCGAACCAGCGATTCCCGATCTTCTTCGAGGAGAAGCGTCCCTTCTTTCTCGAAGGAAAAGAGATTTTCGATTCGCCGCTGCAGTCGTTTTATTCACGAACGATCGTCGATCCCGACTTCGCGGCGAAGCTGACGGGCAAAACGGGGAAGACGACCTACGGTTTTCTGGTCGCGTCCGACAACGCGCCGGGAAATTATTCCGAGGACGAACGCGGCGATCCGATCATCGGGCCCTCGATCGCTCCCTTCGTCGACGAGAATGCGCTCTTCAGCGTGCTTCGGGTGAAGAGGGACGTCGGCAGGGAAAACAGTTTGGGATTTTCTGCCACCGCACGGATCTTTCCGAAGAACCGAAACTTCACGGGCGGCTTCGACGGCAAGTTTAAGTTGAATCCGCGAACGACCTTGTCGTTCCAGGTCCTGGGGACACACTCCTTAAAGCCGTTTTTCGATGAGGAGACCACGCGGACTTCGTACCGAACCGGTAACGGTCTGGGATACTACTTCAATCTCGATTACACGACGGAGCGCCACGGTTGGTTCATCGAAGCGGTCGGCCGTTCCAAGAATTACCGGGCCGACGCCGGTTTTACGCGTCGGACAAATACGAATTCGTTCTTTTTCTACAATCGATTTAGCTCCAAGTCCGACCCGAAGGCCCGCCTCATTAAGGCCAGCACCGGCCAGTTCGTCCGTTACTCGGCTGATTGGGACGGGAGAATCCAGGGCGCTGTCGCCGGTATCAACACCAATCTAACGCTGCAAGGAAGTTTGTTGATCTCGGCCGAAACCGGCGT
>DATLCA010000151.1:0-17591 GCA_035526605.1 Pyrinomonadaceae bacterium
CGATTCGGGTTCCGCTTTTTATCTCTGGGCAAAGATCCCTTCGGACTTCAGCGACGCGCTCACGTTCAATGAAATGCTGATGGAGAAGGCCGGCGTCGGAATGACCCCCGGCAGCGCGGTCGCGGACAATGATATTTGGGACGCCCATGTTCGAATCTGCATCGCGCGTGAAGACGGGATTCTCGAAGGCGCATTGGAAAAGCTGCGGACGGTTTTGAAATAATTTGGTGCGGGGAAGGTTTAGTAGGTTTCTCGTTGCCTTCCCTTACGTGGGGCCATATGAATTGCGTCCAGCTTCAAGCTCTTATCAATTGCCTCCGGCTTCAGCCCGAGGTCGGATTGCAACTGTCGGCGGCTTCAGCTGACATATAGAAAGGCGGCTGTAATCAAGATAGCTTTAACTAAAGATGCGCGGAATTGTGCATCTTTATTTTTTGGCTAAAGCCTTCCTTGAAGGGCTCGTACCTCCGTCTGAAGACGGAGGGAATTCATAGGAGGGAAGACGGAGGCGATTCATAAAGGGCCAGAACGGAGGCAATTCATAAGAAGAAAATCCTGGACGTCGAGGAAAGGTCAGGTGGAAAGCTGAAAGAACCGAAAGGGGCTGCCTTCCGACAGCCCCTTGTTTTTAGTTCGTGACTTCTGCTCTTGTCGGGACTGATCTGAGACCGCTTACAGCAGACCTTTCTCCGGCCTTGCCCTCTTCGTGGTAGTCTGCGTCCTCGTTGACCTGCCAGACATCGTAAAGGCGTTTCTCCGAAAGAATGTTTTCGGCGCAAAGCATCGCCGTCATCATCGCGTGGTCCTGGTTGTTATATTTGTGCATCCCGTTCCGGCCGGCCATCTGCAGGGTCGGGAAATTTGTTTCCAATTCGGATCTCAAAGTTTCGACATGTACCGCGTATTCGTCGTCGTAGATAGGATAAGCCTTCGGCTGACGCACGACGCAGCCGTCAACGACATCGGCGGGATTCGCAAGACCGATCTTTTCGATCTCGGTTTTCGCCAACGCGATCAGGTCCTCGTCCGAGCTCGACCACAGGCCGTCTCCTTTGAAACAGAAGTATTCCAGACCGTAGCACGACAACTCAGCGTCGGGCACCATCTCCGGCGACCATGATTTGAAGTTTTGAATACGGCCAACTTGTACTGCGGGGTCGTGGATATAGATCCAGTTATCCGAGAACTGCTCCTTGTCGCGGACGATTAGTGCGACGGTGAGGAAGTCTCGATACTTCAGCGAGCCGGCGGCTTCAACTGCGGCCTCCGACGGTTTGGGCGAAAGGGACAAACAAAGCTCGCGCATCGGCGCGGACGAAATCAGATATTCTGCTTTGACCGCCTGGGTGGCGCCGCTGGCGTCGACATAATTGATCGACCAGACCTTTTCGTCAGTGTTCCAATCGCAGCCGGCGACTCGTGCGCCCATGCGTACACCGCCGCCCATCTCGCGAACCTTGTCCGCGCAGGCTTCCCACATCATTCCCGGGCCCAGCCGCGGGTATCGAAACGTGTCGATGAGTGTCTTTATGACTTCGCCTCTGCTCTCCGTTTTCTTTTTTGGGAGAAGGGCGTTCTTGATGGCTGAGGCGAGTGACAAGCCCTTGATTCGCTGTGCTGCCCAGTCGGCCGAGATGTCTTTGCAATTCATCCCCCAAACCTTTTCCGTATAGGTCTTGAAGAAAATCGAGAAAAGCCGTTTACCAAACTTATTGCTCACCCAGTCTTCAAAATTCTTAGGGTCGGGCACGGGCGACACGCGGGCCTTGGCGTAGGAAAGCATGCAAAGCGTCGACTCGATTACGCCGAGCTTGAAGAGGGCCTCGAAGGCCTTCAGCGGATAGGAGAAGAACGCGCCGCGGTAGAAGATCCTCGACGACCGCGGACGTTCGAGCATGTCATCGGGTAATATCTCGGTCCAAAAATCTTCGACTTCTTTTGATTTGGAAAAAAAGCGGTGACCGCCGATGTCGAAACGAAAATCTTTATACTTCACAGTTCGCGAAATGCCCCCGACATAGTCCGGGTCGGCTTCGAGGATCGTTACGTCGGTCGTCTTATCTTTTTTCAGGAGAGTGTAGGCCGCCGTCAAGCCCGCCGGGCCGGCGCCTATGATTGCCACGCGTTTGCTCATTGTATTTGTCGTATTCGATCGCATTTATATTCAAATAAAAAAAAACTAACCGAAATCGGTTAGACGTTATATTGCATAGTCTTCGATTTTAGCGGCGTCTGGGTCGCCGTCTGTACAATTTCATACAGAATCGAGCCCGCCGCAGGGATTACCCACCAAAATGCTCATCCGCGAACGAATTTATTTATTTATAAGTAGTAACGCCGGGTGACGGTGTACACGGTCACGGCGAGTGAGATCGTAACGGTGACGTAAAAAATGAGCGCTACTCGGCGCTCAAAAAAGCCCCAACGCAGCTTTTGATTGAACAGCAGCAAGAAGAACAGCGGCGCGACCGGGATAAAATATCGGCCCTGTATTCCGGCTACACGGTCCGCACCCACGGGCGACCAGCTCAGATAAAGCAGAACGCTTACCACCAGCGCCGTCCCCGCGATCACGGCGGTAAATATGCTTTTGTCGAAGGTGGAGATGCGGGTGTTGACGCCCTTATCTAGTACCGCGAAGCCGGTGACAATGGCGAACAGGTAAACCGTAACCCACTTCGGCACGAAAAGATCGAGCCAGGTCAACTGCCCGAAGAACGTCACAAAATAATATTTGTAGAGCTTGAGGTAACTCGCAACGGCGATCTTCAGGAAATCGAGCGGGGCGTCAAGGATCAGCTCCAATTGTCTATCCGGATCGGTTTCGATATCGCCGCGGTAAGACATGAAAATAGGTTTTACCGTGGCCGACCACCAGACAACCGCTGCGATGCAGGAGAATATGAGCAGTATGAAAATGAGGTAATAAATTCCAGGGGAGCGAAATTTCGCGCGCGGAATTATCAGAAAAAGCGCGGGAAGCAAAACGTAAGCTTGCTTGCTCAGGACGGCCAGTAGACAAACGGCGAATAAACCGGCGATCGTCCGCCAATCGACCTGGACGTCGTCATCGAACGCGAGACGCAGGAAACAAGCAATACCGAAAAAACAGATCCCGAATGTAAACGCATCGACCGAGGCCGACGCCGTTTGGAAAACCGTCGTCGGTGTAAGCCATAAAAAAGCGAACGTCCATTTATGAACCGGCGTTATCCGGATCGCGGAATAGGCGAGCGCTAGAAAAAACAGCAGGTTCACAAATCGCGCAAAATAAATCAGGCCTAGCGCCGACGCGCCGACCGCTTTGCCGGCCCAGATCCCGATGACCTGCGGGACGTAAGCGACCGGCGAGTAAACGACCGTATTGTGAAAAGCGACGAAGACTTTGTTGTCTTCGTCGAGGGGGACCCGTCGGAGCTCCGTGATGAGATTCGTATCGAACTTCACGTCGTGGTGCATTTCGATGTCGCCGACGAGCCGCCGATTTGTGACCAATACGCTCTCCGGGATCCAGCCGCCGCTATAACCTTCGTGCTTGACGCCGACGATCGTGCCGTCCGAGATCTGATACGCGCGGAAAAAATGATTGGGCTCATCGCCGACCAGGGCGGGCGGGGTAAGGAATAGCATCACTACCCCGAAAAATGATGCGAGGAGCAGGAAAGCGTTTTGAGGGCTCGTCAACAATCTGGCTAAGCGCCCGCTTGCGGATTCTTTGACACCGGTCATCGCACTGCAGATAGTATAAGAATTATTTTAATTTGCACTTCCATCTGGAAATAGACCGCACGCTGCGGTGGATCTCGAAACGTTTCGTACGAGTCACAATAGTTAATGCCGGGCGTCGAAAAATACAAGTCTAATCTTTTTACGGGCGGAAGGCTGAAGGATAGATATTGGTTGGGGATCTTCGCCGTATTCCTCGCCCTGCTGGCCGTCGCGGTCGCCCACCACGAACCGTGGATGGACGAAGCGCAAGCCTGGCTGCTCGCGAAAGATGCAAATCTGGAGGAGCTTTTTGTTCAGTATCTACGGTACGAGGGATCGCCGGGGCTCTGGCACCTGATACTGATGGTTCCCGCGAAGCTCGGCTTTCCGTATGTCACATTGAATATCATCGCCGCAGTTGTTGCGGCGTCGGGCGTATACGCGTTCCTCCGATATTCACCGTTCCCGCCGGCCATCAAGATACTCTTTCCGTTTTCCTATTTCGTGTTCTTTCAATATGGGGTCGTCGCTCGCAGTTATTGCCTCGTACCTCTTTTGCTCTTCGTCACCGCGATAAACTACAAAGAAAAACTGACACGGCCGTTCGTCTTCGTTATCGCGCTCTGCCTGCTTGAAAATGTCAGCGTCCACACATTTCTTGTCGCGGGCGGAATCTTCGCCGTCCATGTTTGGGACGTCGCTCGGGAGTGGGGCAGCCTGGATCGACGCACGCGTGTCCGGCAGGTAGCGGCCGCCGCACTGTTCGGGTTCGTTTCGATCTTCGTCGTGCTCGTGCTCGTGCCGACGCCGGCGGATCATGTTTTAGGGAGCGGCTACAATTCGAGTGTTTGGAATTTTATTCAGGTCGTCTGGTGGGCGATCCCCGGATCGCTCATTCTTGATGAGCCCGGCCATTACATCGTGATTCAGCAGGCGGTTTCGATCGTTATCTTTGCAACAACGTTGTGCTGGCTTCGGTCGCGCAAACTGACGCTGCTGTACCTGGTCCCGCTCGGACTACTGCTGGCATTGTTCGCAATCAAGTATCGGAACTTTTGGCACGACGGCGTGACATTTTGTCTCTGGATATTCGTGCTTTGGATCGGGTACCTGAACGAAGACGAACGGTCCCGGCAAAACACATTTGAAAAAGCGTTTACAATCGTCGTCACTCTAGTCCTTGCCGTACAGGTCTGTTGGACCGCGACGGCGGTTTACAACGATTACTTCTACAATTACTCGGCCAGTCGTCAGGTCGCCGATTGGATCAAACACTCGGGCTCACCTGGTGAGCGAATATTCGCCACCGGCTGGAAAACGACGGCGATCCAACCCTATTTCGACTCGAATATCTTCTACAATTTTAACGCCGGTTCGGGAAAGCGTTTCTGGATCTGGTCGACGGCGAACCAAACGCCGTTGGGGTTGGGCACTAATGTTCTAAGGCGGATCGAAAACGATCAGCCGGACATTGTAGTTTTGGCATCCGACCATTTGGATGCGAGCATGGTGACGAACCCGCCGGGTTACGTTCTCGAGGGCCTCTTTCCCGGATATCAGTTTTGGAAAACGGGTATCTACGAATTGAATACGTACTGGATATTCCGAAAGATGGACGAACGTGATCTGGAAAGCGTCGCCGAACTGCGCTATGAGGATTGCATTTTTTGTTCCCGCGTTCGAAAATTTGAAATTGGTTTTCGGCGCTCACGCCCCTCGGCTGATTTCTTAAAGCGAAAATGAAAAGACTACCGGTCATCTTAACGATCCTCAGTTTTGTGGTTAATAGCTCCTTCGTCCTTGCCGACGAAGGGATGTGGACGTTCGATAATCCGCCGTTGAAACAATGGAAGGAACGTTACAACTTCGAGCCCTCAAAAGAATGGCTTGATAAGATCCGGCTTGCCTCACCGAAGCTGCCGGGCGGCTCGGGAGTCTTTGTCTCGCCAAACGGTTTGATCGCGACCAACCACCACATCGCCTCCAGCAGTATCGCAAAGCTGTCGACGAAGGAGCGCGATCTGATGAAGACCGGTTTCTATGCCAAGACGCAGGCCGAAGAGCTCAAGGCGCCGGACGCGGAGGTCGCCGTCCTGCTTTCCTACGAGGACGTGACTTCCCGCGTTAATGGAGCGGCGAAAGCCGGAGCGGACGACATGGAGATGGCCGCGAAACGGAAGGCCGAGATCTCGGCGATCGAAAAGGCATGCGCCCCGAACGCGACACTCAAGTGTGAGGTGGTCTCGCTCTACAGCGGCGGCGAGTATTGGCTCTACCGTTCGAAGCTTTACACCGATGTGCGGTTGGTGATGGCTCCGGAAGAACAGGCCGCCTTCTTCGGTGGGGATTATGACAATTTCACTTTCCCGCGCTTCGATCTCGACTTCGCATTCCTCCGCGTTTACGAAAACGGGCAGCCGGCGAAAACTCCGAATTACCTGAAATGGTCGGAAGTCGGGGCAAAGGACGACGAGTTCGTGGTTGTCTCGGGGTATCCGGGTGCGACGGCACGACTGCTGACGGTTGCACAACTGAAGTATCAGCGCGATCTCGGAAATCCGCTGCAGGAGAAAGTGTGGCGGACCCTCCGCGCGTCTCTGGAAAACTATTCGAAACTCGGGGACGAGCAGTTTCGTCAGGCGTCGCCTGGAATGCGTTCGTATGCGAACGCGCTGAAGCGGCTCGGGGGCCAACAGGAAGGGCTTCTAAACCCACGGCAGTTCGCGAAAAAAGAAGCCGAAGAAAAAGACATTCGCGACAAGCTGGCACAGCGGCCGGACCTCGAAAAGCAGTACGCATCGGCGTGGGCGAATATCGCAAATGCCTACGAGGCGATGCCGCCAAAGGCGAAGCGCCTTTCTTTTTCCACCCTCGCGGTCGGGCGGCTTGGAACCATTGCGTCGCAGATCGCGACCTACCAGATCGAAAAAGCGAAGCCGAGCGAAAAACGTTATCCCGAGTATTCCGATGCGCGTCTCGAAGCATTGAAGCGTTCGATATTGTCCCCCGCACCGATCTATCGCGAAATGGAAGAGGCTCTGCTGACGGCGTGGCTCGACGAAGCTCGGAAGACGCTCGGCAACAGTGATCCTTTTGTTGCGGCCGCACTGCATGATGCTGAGGCCGGCGAAATTATCCGTCGGGCAGTGAGAGAGACAAAGCTTACCGATCCTGAAGTGAGAAAGGCACTGCTTGAAGGACCGCCGGACGCGGTCGCCGCGTCCACTGACCCCATGATCGCGCTTGCTCGCCGAGTCGAGCCCGTCGTTCGCGAGCTCCGCGACTGGAATGAAAAAAGCATTCGGAACGTCGAGGCGACAAACGGCACGAAGATCGCGGAAGCCCGTTTCGCGGTCTACGGGAAGACGATGCCGCCGGACGCGAATTCTCAGCTTCGCCTAAGCTACGGCGTCGTTCGCGGCTATGACGAAGACACGACGCTTGTGCCGTTTCGCACGACATTCTTCGGGCTCTACGATAGGGCCTTCAGCTTTGGCGAGAAGTCGCCTTACGATCTCGCGACGCGTTTGAAAGAACGAAAGGACAAAGTCGACCTTTCGACCCCGCTCAACTTCGTGTATACCGCCGACACGATCGGGGGCAATTCGGGTTCACCGGTCATCAACCGCGCGGGCGAGCTGGTCGGATTGAATTTCGACAGTAACCTTCAAAAACTTTCCAATCGTTATTGGTACGTTGATGATGCGGAAGGCTCACGCGCGGTTGGAGTTCATACTGCCGGAATCCTCGAGGCCCTGCGGAAGGTTTATGACGCATCGGAGTTGGCGGCGGAGTTGACGGGAAAGTAAGCGCAAATGGAGCGGAGACGGGCCATGATTTGGCCGCGTCAGCGGCCGCATGAATTTAGCCGTGGGCAAGGCCCACGGAATGTCAGATGAGCTTCGCGCCGCGTCAGCGGCGCCGGATTTCAGCCGCCGCTGACGCGGCGGGTGTCGTCATCGAATCGCACCGGGGGTTTTACCCACGGCTAAATTCATTTGATCGCTACGCGATTGAAATCCCGTACGTCGCGACGGCACCCGCGTTCAACGACTGCCATTTTTCACACAATGCACTATCACCTCATCGGAATTTGCGGGACCGCGATGGCGTCCCTTGCCGGAATGCTGCAAGCTCGCGGGCATCGCGTTACGGGTTCGGATCAAAACGTCTATCCGCCGATGTCGACGCAGCTCGAAGCTCTCGGCATCGAAATTCTTAACGGATACAAACGTGAAAACGCCGACATCGGCGCCGACTGCGTCGTTGTCGGAAATGCGATCAGCCGCGGCAACCCGGAACTCGAGGAAGTGCTCAACCGCAAGATGCTTTACCGGTCGCAGGCGGAAATCGTGAAAGAAGAATTTATCCGCAGCCGGCGTTCGCTGGTCGTCGCGGGGACGCACGGCAAGACGACTACGACAAGCATCGCGACCTGGATCTGCGAAGTTGGCGGCCTCGATCCAAGCTTTCTGGTTGGAGGCGTCGTGCAGAATTTCGGTGCGAGCTTTCGTGTCACGGACGGTCAGCATTTTGTGATCGAAGGCGACGAATACGACACCGCCTACTTCGACAAGAAGCCGAAGTTCATGCATTACCTACCCGAGATCGCGATCGTCAACAACGTCGAGTTCGATCACGCCGACATATACCGCGACCTGCATGAGATCAAGTTCCAGTTCTCGCGGCTGATGAATCTCGTTCCAGGAAACGGAAGGCTGATTGTCGGGATCGACTCGCCGGTCGCAAGGGAAGTTCTCGACGAAATGCACGGCAAGCTGTTCACCAACGTCGAGACTTTCGGATTGTCGGATGACGCCAGATGGCAGGCTCGTTACATCGATTTCTCGGGCGACACAACCCGCTTCACTGTTTTTCGGGACGGCGTAAGTTGGAGCGAGTTCGAGACGCGCCTGATCGGAGAGTTCAACGTGCGAAACTGTCTGGCGGTGATCATCGCCGCTGACGCGTGGGGAATTTCGAAGGAAAAAATTCAAGAGGCTTTTCATTCCTTCAAGTCCGTAAAGCGGCGCGTCGAAGTTCGCGGCGAAGTCGGCGGCGTAACCGTCATCGACGATTTCGCGCACCACCCGACCGCGGTGGAAGAGACGCTGAAAGCGTTGCGGATGAAATACGACGGCAGACGACTGATCGCCGTGTTTGAGCCGCGTTCGTGGTCGTCGCGGCTGGCGATATTTCAGGAGCCATACGGCAAAGCTTTTTCGTATGCGGACTATGTCATTATCGCGGGCGTCTACAACACGTCGAAGGCGAGCGAGCTTGGGAAAGTTCTGGATACCGACAGTCTGGTGAAGGGCATCCAGATGCAGGGCAAGCCGGCGATGAGCTTCCCGGACGCCGACGCGATCGTCGAACATCTCCGGCCGGAGCTTAAGGAAGGCGACGTCGTGGCCATAATGTCGAACGGTGGTTTCGGCGGCATACATGAGAAGATTCTCGGTGTGCTCGATGGTCCGCGGCCCTGAGTTCTACCGGTTTCAAGATCATGTTCTAAAGCTTTGTTGAGGGCGCATCTTTCTCTTGCCTAAAAGATTGAATCTGTGCATAATTTTTTTTGTTTTTACTCTCGCTTAGTGTCTCGAAAGATGCGTCCGTCCGGTTAGTTTGGCGACGATCACGGTTCGGTTCAGAGAGTTAGGTTTGGGGTCACGGAAGCAGTTAATTTTTGTGTAGGCTCTGCGTCGCTGCGTTTCATGGAACTCGTTCTTGGAAAAAGTCCGGTTCATCTTGTCCTGCCTTCTTGCTTCTTCTTGTCGGAACCGCCGCGTGGAGTCGGCGGCTTTCCTGGAAAACACAAAATAGGAAAATGAGTAACAAACTTTATGTTGGAAACTTGTCATTCCGTGTGACAAGTGAAGATCTACAGGAATACTTCGGGGCTGCCGGGCCGGTCGAGTCGGCAAACGTGGTTACGGACCGCGAGACCGGTCGTTCGCGCGGTTTTGGTTTTGTGGAAATGGCTGACGAAGACAGTGCGAACAACGCTATCGCTCAGTTCAACGGCCAGGACTACGACGGCAGAAACATCGTCGTCAACGAGGCCCGCCCGAGGGAAGACCGAGGCGGCTATAGCGGAGGCAATGGCGGCGGCGGAGGTCGCGGCGGACGTGGTAACGGAGGCGGTGGCTACGACGGCGGAGGCCGCGAGGACCGCTGGTAATTTGATTGCGGATCTCGGATTGCGGATTTGGCGGTAAATTTCGATCCACGTCCTTCGGATACCGGAGGCGAAAACAAATCAAAATCCGCAATCCGAGATCCGCAATCCGCAACTAAGTCAGTCAATCCTTCCGTCGAAATTTGCCAGGTTTACAACTATCGCATCCATCACAGCCGTCCGCACTGAGCCTTCGTTGATACCGTTCACGACCATCGAGAACGCGAGTTCTTCGCCCGCAGCCGTTCTGACGTAACCCGATAGGGCCGAGACCTGATCGATCGTTCCCGTTTTCCCGCGAACATTTCCCGCCGCCTTCGTGCCTTTAAAACGATTCCGCAAAGTGCCATCGACGCCGCCGATCGTCAAACTGTCGCGCCAGGCCTGCGAGAATTTGCTTCGCTTGCCCATGTAGCTGTAAAGCTGGACGACCGCTGCCGGTGTGATCAGATTGTGGCGCGACAATCCGCTGCCGTCGTGCTGGATGATCCCGTCGGGTGCCACGCCAATCTCGGTCAGAAATCTTTTCACTTCGGAAAGGCCGAGGTCGGCGCTGTTCGCGTTACTCATTTGGGCGACCCCGCCACCGGGTACCGGCGACGCAACCGCGCGTGCGTGCTCGCCGAGTGTCCAGAGCAACGTCTCGGTGTACATGTTCTGACTCGGCTTCATCGTCTTCTGTGCGATCAAGCTCAAGGGTACTGATTCAAGTTTCGCGATCTCGACTGATGTGTCGGGTGATCCCACCACGGGCTTTGAATCGATCGCACGCACCTGCCCAGTGACTGTGATTCCCTTTGCCGCGAGCCGCTCTTTCAGGAGTGCGACAAACAATTCCGCCGGGTGCGAGACAGTGACCGAACCGTTGAATCCGGCGTTTCCGACCGGCAGCGATCCGGTGATCTCTAAAATATTTCGGTCGATCTTCTTCTCGATTTTTAATGTGCGGGGCGTGCCGGCAGCCGAGGTTGTGCACTGGTTGACCACTCGCACAACCGGATTGTACGGCGACACTTTCACGGAGCAGGAATAGCCGGACGGCCCCGGCGTCACGCTCAGATCGATCGCATTATCGTTGAGCGGAAGTGCCGAGACCTCTGCCCCGTAATACCATTGCAGATCGTCCCATTCCCATTCTCCCGGAACGGGATTGCCGACAAAATATGTTTCATCGGCGATGAGGTCGCCCTCGATCCGCTTTACTCCGGCTGCCGCGATCTTGTCCGCCAGATCATCCAAACCCTTGTAATAATTTCCTTCGGAAAATGCCGTCGAGATCGAAACGTCGCCACGTCCGAAGACCCGGACATTCCCCTTCACCACGCCGGCGGCGTCCGGCATCGCCTGTGCGTACACGCTTGTGACAAATCTAAAGTCAGGCGTCAACTTCTCGATCGCGGTCGCGACCGTAAAGTTCTTCATGTTCGATGCCGGCATGAAATACTTTTCCGCGTTCTCTTCGTAGACGACCTTTCCGGTATTCATCGAAACGATCTTGACGCCGGCTTGCCCACGGCGAAGCTCGGGTGCCAGCAGCCTCGCGCGAATTGTTGACTGCAGATCGGCCAGCGAGTGAACGGAAGCCTGCACCACCGCGGGAGAAGGTTGCGGGACCGGAGTCGGTGTGGTGATCGGGGTCTGCGCGGAAGATGCAAATGCGAACGCAGTCGACAGAACAAAGAGGCTGAGGAATGTTTTCTTCATCGCGACGATTCTACCGAAAACTAAGATGTACGAAAAGTTGAAGCTGGTGTGATTGATTTTTGAAATAGACACGTACTCGATTCTTTTTCCGTGTCTTCGATTTGTTCGGTCGATCAATTTCGTTCCTTTCACTCTTATTCCTCTTTTTCCTCTTATTCCGTATATTCCGTGGTTGATCGTAAAACTTAACCACGGAATACACCGAATACACGGATAAGAAAAGCGGAAAGAGAGGCGACGCGCCCGTCATTCACGAGTAAGAACTTATCGCGACGCGCTCGTTCTTGGGTATGTCGCTCAGAGAATGATAAACTCGTGGGGCTTTTTGCACCCACGTTTTTATTCGCCTTGAGTCCTCATACCCGGTAATGAAATTTCCATTGTCCGTGCGACGCATCAAATTGGTAATTGTCCTGGCCTTCGGCTTCGCGATTTTTTGCGTGTGCTTTTATCGTCCGTTGGGAGTCGTCAACGGCAGGGTCGCGGGCGATTCGTTGAGTTCGCCGGGCGCACTCACGGCATCAGACGGCGACTACGCGACCAAAGTAGGACTGCATTGGGAGCCGGTCCGCGGAGCGACGATCTACAGGATCTTTCGAAACGTAACGAACACAAGTTCAACTGCGATCGACGTCGGTGCGACGCCGGCGAACTATTTCTTCGATACATCGGCAACGGCGGGGCAACAGTATTTCTACTGGGTCCGCGGAGAAAATTCGCAGACCAGTAGCGGATTCAGTAATTCCGACCAGGGCATACGAGCCGTAGGCGACAATAACCCCGGTCCGCCTTTTCCGCCGCTCCAGCCCCCGATCACGCCCTCGGGCAATCCGGTCACGGCTTCGAAAGCTTACCTTGGCAAAACTCTTTTTTGGGATGAGCAGCTCTCGTCGACGAAAACGGTCTCCTGCGGGACTTGCCATCGGCCGGCGCGTGGCGGATCAGATCCGAGGACGTCTGCCTCGACCCGCAACCCCGGCTTCGATGGAGCGTTCGCGACTGCCGATGATATTTTTGGATCGCCCGGTGTCCCCCTAAATTACTCGGACGGCAACTATGGCATGTCGGGCCTTTTTGGAATGGGGCTTCAAGTAACCGGCCGCAAATCTCCGTCATATTTGAATGCCGGTTATTCGGACCTCGGTCTTTTTTGGGACGGGCGCGCCAACGACGTGTTCCGCGATCCCATAACTAACGCGATCATTCTCGGGACGAACGGTTCGCTCGAAAGCCAGTCGATCTTCCCGCCGATATCCGATGCGGAGATGGGACATAGCGGCCGGGATTGGCCGCAGGTCGCGGCCCGCGTTTCCGCGTCGCGGCCGCTCGCTCTGGCGCAAAATATTCCTGCTGGGCTTAGTTCGTGGATCGACGGACGCACCTACGCCGAGTTGTTCGAGGAAGCGTTCGGCTCGCCGGGGATCACGCCCGCCCGCATCGCGCTCGCGATCGGCACGCACGAACGGACGCTTTTCTCCGACCGCACGCCTCTCGATAAATCGGCGGCGGGTATCGCCCCGCTCACGGCCCAGGAAGACGCCGGGCGCAATCTGTTCGTCACGCTCAATTGCAATTTTTGCCACGGCGGCCCGCTGATGAGCGATCAATCTTTTAATAACGTGGGTGTTCGCCCGCAGGTCGAGGATCGGGGACGCGGCGCAATCACGGGTTTCCCGGTCGACGACGCGCGATTCAAAACGCCAAGTCTGCGAAATCTCGAACTCCGTGCACCCTACATGCATAACGGCAGGTTCGCGACGGTCGAAGATGTCGTCGAATTTTATAACCGCGGCGGCGACTTCGATGCACCGAACATCGATCACACGCGAATTCGCCCGCGGAACTTGTCCCCGCAGCAAAAAGCCGACCTCGCGGCATTCCTGAAGCGTCCGCTCACCGACGATCGCGTCAAGCTCGAGCTGCCGCCCTTCGATCGCCCGCAACTTTTTACGGAATCGAATCGCGTTCCCGTCGTGTCCGGAAGCGGGCGGGCCGGATCGGGCGCATTCGAACCGAATCCTATCGCGATCGAACCGCCGATGGTGGGCAATCCGAGTTTCACAGTTGGAGTTTCGAACGCGCTCGGCGGAGCTCCCGCAGTCGTTGTCATCGACTCGGCAGATCCCGGCGTAGGGCCTTCGATCCCGGGTTCGGGTTCTTTCGCGCGGGTTAATGTCAGCCTTGCCGGCGGTGGAGCTGGAAACGGCTACGGATCCGCGAACCTCTCGATCCCGAACAACCCAGCCCTGATCGGTCAGACCTTTTACGGCCGCTGGTACGTCACCGACGCGGGAGCGACGAACGGGTTTTCGGTCTCACGCCTTTTCCAATTTACGATCTTCGGGAGCGCCGCGGTCCAGCATGCCGTGCCTTTTGATTTTGACGGCGATCGAAAAACCGACATCGGTATTTTCCGTCCGGCGGGTGCAGCATCGGAGTGGTGGATAAATAGGAGTTCGAACGGGCAGACGTTCGCTTTGCAGTTCGGGGCCCAGACCGATCGAATCACACCGGCGGATTTCACCGGCGACGGGAAAGCCGACATCGCGTTCTTCCGGCCTGCATCGGGTGAATGGTATGTGCTCCGGTCGGAGGACTTCTCGTTCTTTGCTTTGCCGTTCGGGACGAACGGCGACGTCCCGGTTCCGGGAGATTACGATGCCGATTCGAAGGCGGATTTCGCCGTGTTCCGTCCATCGACTTCGACGTGGTTCATCTCGCAGTCGTCGGGAGCCGCGACGCGGATACTGCAGTTCGGTATCACTGGAGACCAGCCCGTCGTGGCCGACTATGACGGGGACGGAAAGGCCGATGTTGGGATATTTCGGCAGAACGGGCCGCTTGCCGAATGGTGGATCAATCGCAGCACCGCGGGACTATTAGCGATGCAGTTCGGCTCAAGTACGGACAAAGCGGTGCAGGGCGATTACACCGGCGACGGTAAGGCCGATGTCGCTATTTGGCGGCCGGCTACCGGCCAATGGTTCATCGTCCGGAGCGAAGATTCCTCCTTCTACGGCTTCCCGTTCGGGGCCACCGGGGACGTTCCGGCCTCGGGGGACTACGATGGCGACGGCAAATTCGACGCGACCGTGTTCCGGGCTTCAAGCTCGACCTGGTTCATCGGGCGGACGACCGCCGGAACGCAGATCGTGCAGTTCGGCGCGGCGGGAGACCGCCCGATCCCCAACGCCTTCGTTCCGTGATAACGTGCCGCGATTTCGGCCGGCGAAAGGTCGACGGTCGAACATTCGCGGCGGCCGACGGCGCGGGACGATCAAAGCAAACCTCGGCTCTTCTTCTCGCTTCCCGTAACTCGTGGCCGGGTTTGAGCGAAGCCCCAACCGGCGAATTGCACGGACGACGTTATCTTCGCTTCGGATTAATAAATCTTTCCTCACGCTGGAGGGCGCTCCACTTGGCCGGCAAATCATTGCATTAAAGGTCGGCACCGACTATAGTTTTTTCAGTCTCACAATAATAACCACAAATCTTAAATACCGTTTTGGCCGCACGCTGCTCTCAGCAGCCAGCCGTTGACGGGCCCCAGATTTAACGGAGGACCTTGCGTGAAAGTTGTCAGAATAGTTTTCTTTTTTTTCGCCATCGCCGTCATCGCGGCACCCGTTTGGTGGTACATCTCTGCGGACATCAACGAAAAGGAGTTCGATGAGGATGAACCGGACATGCCGATGTCTGTGAAAATGAGCAAGGAGGAGTACTTTCAGCTACGCAATGAGCATCTGGATCTGCTCCGGGGGTACGACACTGCCAAACAGGACTCGCGGACGAGGGCCGTCCGAAAAATGGAGCAAGCCGAGCTCGAGCTCGCATCGCGAAGAGCGGTCGAGGGGGCACCGGCCGCCCAGCAGTGGCGGCCTCTCGGCCCGGCACCGCTCCCCATAAGCGCTTCCGTTTCTAATAGCGGACGCGTCTCGGCAATTGCCGTGCACCCGACTAATCCGAATATCGTTTATGTCGGAACCGCGCAGGGCGGACTTTACCGGACCTTGGATGGCGGGACCACATGGACGCCATTGATGGACGACGCTTTGACTCTGGCGATCGGTGCCGTGGCGATTGCGCCGTCGGACCCGACGACCGTTTTCGTTGGGACCGGCGAAGCCGCATTGTGCGGCAGCGGCTGCTTTATCGGCGTCGGACTTTATCGCATCAGCAACGCCGATACAAATCCTGTTCTTTCGCAAGTGATGAATAAAGACGCCGGGGGCGCCGACGTTTTTACCGGCCGCGCCGTTGGCGAGATCATCGTCCATCCGACGGATCCGAATATCGTGTTCGCCGGGACGACGACCGGCGTTGCGGGCATCGGACAGGGAACCGGGGGAGCGACTCTTCCGAATGCGGGGCTGTACCGTACGACGAATGCGATGTCGGCCGATCCTCGATTTACGAAAATTGCGATTGCCGGGACCCTCGGGGCCAACCGCTCCGTTGTCGATCTCGGCATCGAGCCCGGCAATCCTAATCGGATGGTCGCGGCAGTCATCGGCAGTGGCGGCGACGGAGGAGTTTATCTTTCGACGGACGCACTTGCTCCGACACCGACTTTCGCTCGCACGCTGACAACCGGCGACGGCACCACGCTGGGTCGGACCGAGTTTGCCGTGAACAAAACCGGCAGCGTAATCACGATCTACGCGGCGACCGGGACGGCAAACGGAACGCTGTTTAAATC
The DNA here is from genome assembly GCA_035526605.1 of Pyrinomonadaceae bacterium. Taxonomy (GTDB): domain Bacteria; phylum Acidobacteriota; class Blastocatellia; order Pyrinomonadales; family Pyrinomonadaceae; genus OLB17. Next base: position 16,290 of record DATLCA010000151.1, read on the forward strand.
GACCGACGGTGGATCCACTTTCAACCCGGCCGGCGGCGGCACGGGTTTCTGCAGCACCCAGTGTTTCTACGACATCGCGGTCGAGGTCGATCCCACGGATGCCAATCGCGTTTATCTGGGCGGCTCCCCATCGCTGGTCTTCGGTCGTTCCACCACGGGAGGCACGGCATTCACGAACAGCGCGACCGGCCTGCACGTCGACACGCAGGCGTTCGCTCTCGCCCCTTCCAATCCGGGCATTATGTATTTCGGTAGCGACGGAGGGATCTGGAAAACGGGCGACGTCCGAGCGGCCGGAGCCATCGCCTGGACGAGCTTGAACAACACGACGTTCAGTGCAACGCAGTTTATGGGATTGGCCCTGCATCCCACCGACCGGAATTATCTTCTGGGCGGGACACAGGACAACGGCACTGAGTTTCTCGCTCCCGACGGCGCAACGTGGGTCCGCTCGGACGGCGGCGACGGAGGCTTTGCGGCCATCGACCAGAACGCCACGACGCCGACAAACGTCGTCGCTTATCACACATACTTCAACCAGACCACCTCGCAGGTCGGGTTCGAGCGAGCGATCGCCACCGAGCCGAACGGAGATCCATTCTGGTCTAGTTTCCAGGGTTGCCGAAATGGAACGTCGAACAACGGCATCCTCTGCGGCGACGCGGTTTTGTTCTACGCGCCGCTCGTTCGCGGCCCGGGAACGCCGAACACGATCTACTACGGGACTAATCGCCTTTATCGCTCGATCGACACCGGAACGACGATGACCGACGTCAGCGGAACTTTGCCGGCCAGGATCGGAGCGATCGCGATCGCCCCGCAGGACGACAATGTGCGCTTGGTTGGTCTGACTTCCGGCCAGGTTTTCCTTTCGACAACGGCCGGAGCGACGACCATGACCAACGTCACGGGCGCGATCCCGGCCCGCTACATCGGACGCATCGCGATCGACCCAACAAACGCGAACGTCGCGTACGTCGGACTCAACGGATTCGGTTTGGCCGCGGGCCAACATGTCTGGAAAACGACGAACCTGTTGACGGGAGCTCCAGCGTGGACCCCGGCGGGAACGGGAATCCCCGACACTCCTACAAACGCACTTGCGATCGATCCGGCAAACCCACAGATCATTTTCGCGGGTACGGACATCGGCGTGTTTCGATCCGAAAACGGGGGTGCCAGTTGGCAGCCTTTTAGCAACGGACTGCCGCGGGTAGCAGTTTTTGGAATGGAGTTCCAAGCCCTGCACCGAGTGCTGCGGATCGCGACGCATGGTCGGGGCATTTACGAATATACGTTTGC
>DATLCA010000152.1:0-2449 GCA_035526605.1 Pyrinomonadaceae bacterium
CTGGCGTTCCATCTTCAAATCCGACACGCCTTCCGCCAACCTCTCCCTCACCTTTTCCTCACTTCCCCAAAGCACCGGCGGTGGCATTCCCGGCGGTGGCGGAACGTGTTTAGCTCCGGTTTTGAACATCTGTCCGGTGAACGCTTCCGGTGTCCAATTTGCCATCGCGATCAAACCGCCGGGTTTTGTTACTCGGATCAACTCGGCAGCAGTAACGTCGGGACGCGGAGCGAACATCGCGCCGAACATCGTGATGACAAGATCGAAGCTGTTGTCTTCGTAAGGCAATGCTTCAGCATCGCCGACCTCGAACTTTGCTTCGATACCTTGTGACTTAGCCCTCTCGATCGCCTGCTCGATAAGATTCGGCGCGATGTCGATGCCGGTCACGTCGGCTCCTGCTCGTGCGGCGGGGAGTGCGAGATTGCCTGTGCCGGTCGCGACATCGAGGACCTTCATTCCGGGTTTAATATCGAGCCGGGCGACAAATTCTTCCGCGCCCTTCTCGATCGATTTTGCGATCTCGCCGAAATCGCCGGCGATCCACGTCGCCCGCAATTTGCTTTTGAGCGTTTCCATTTCGGGAGTCATTTGTGTGCTTTGCATAACAATCTCCTCGTCGCGGGTAGCGACAGATTAAATATAGCTGCGGCCTTTAAGTCTTCGCCGCGTAGAGGCCGACGGAATTTAACCGTGGCCTTAGTCTCTTCGCCGCACAGCGGCCGAAGGAAATTAGCCGTTGGCCTTTAGCCTCTTCGCCGCGTAGCGGCTGACGGAATTTAGCCGTGGGCCCTAGCCCACGGGACGTCGAAGAAAATGTCCGCGTCGCATAGCGACGCACGAATTGACGTTATGGTCGAGCGTCGCTACGCGACGCGATTCATCTATCCATCAACCGTGGGCGAAGGCCCACGGCTAAATTCCGTCGGCCGCCTATGCGGCGAAATCTAAGAGCACCTGGTAAAAACGAACAAGCATTTATCCTTCATCCTTCACCCTTCACCCTTCATCCTTCGTCCTTCATCCTAGGCACTCCTGAAACTATTCCGGCAGATTCATCCGTCTCAACATCGCTTTGAAGCGCGGCTCCGAGCGCAGGTCGTCGACGTCCGGCAAGACTGCAAGATAAATGGCATTAAATGAGCGACTCGACACTTCCTTTTCAAGCTGGTTTAAGGCTTCCGCTTTGTCGCCAAGCCCGACATAGACAACCGCCAATGTACTTGGCCGAACATAACCTTCGCTCGCTGCCTTCTTTAACTCGGCCAGAATTTTCAGCGCTTCTTCCCGGTTGCCGGATTTTCCCAACCAAAAAGCCAAATATCCTTTTATGAAAAAACTGTTATTTAGTTCGAGCGCGATGCGCGCTTCGGCGATCGCTTCCGGATACATCCCCTTTGACCCGTATGCCCAGCCCAAATAGCTATGAGTTTCGGAGAAGTTCGGGTCTCGAACGAGCGTGCGTTTGAGTTGGGCGATCGCTTCATCGTATCTACGCGCAAAGACCAACGTGGCGCCCACGTTCTTGCCGATAGCGGGTGAAAGTGGATCGAACTCCTCGGCAAGTCTTATTTCGGCAATAGCCTCGTCAAAACGTTTGACCACCGTTAGGTTTGCGGCCAACCCCTCATGTGCGACCGCGTAACTCGGTTTGAGTTCGATGGCACGGCGAAACTCTTTCTCCGATCGATCCAGGTCAAATTCATACGAGGCAAGATAGCCTGCGAGGGCCGCATGCGCCTCAGCCAATGAATCGTCGATCTCTAACGCCCGTAAAGCAGCCGCCCTGGCCAAAGGCATACTGTCATCCGCCGGTGCGACATCGTATCCCCCAAAGCTGGCGTAAGTTTCAGCCAAACCTGAAAAGGCTAGCGCGTAGTTCGGGTCTTTCTCGATCGCCTGCTTATAAAATTCGGCGGACTGTCTGAGATCGTTGGCCGTTCGTTTGTTCCAGAAGAATTTTCCCTTCAAATAAAGCTGATACGCTTGTGGGTCTACCGTGTAGTTTTTGGCAAGTTTCTGATCATCGGTTTCGGAAAGTTTCGATTTAAGTTTGCCCGAAACGTCGCGAGCGATCTCGCTTTGCAGAGTAACGATCTCGGATGATCTCCGCTCGTAGCGATTGCCCCAAATTGTGTTTTCCGTCTTCGCATCGATCAATTCCAGATTCAGCGTCATCCGCCCGTCGCGCTCCACGATGCGCCCCGTCAATATCGCCTGCACGTTCAACTCGTCGGCGATCTTTTTCGCATCAAATTCTTTTCCTTTATCGCGAAAGACCAACGACCGGGATTTAACATTCAGGTTCTGGATCTGCGAAAGGCTGTTGATCAGCGTCTCGGTCATTCCGTCACTGAGGTATTCGACATCCGGATTGCCACTGTCGTTGAAAAAGGGCATCACCGCAATAGATTCGATCTGTTTGACGGGTGAGCTGAAAGATCGGTAG
>DATLCA010000153.1:0-2335 GCA_035526605.1 Pyrinomonadaceae bacterium
TGTCGTGTTCTCTCTCAGCTCCGCATGCGGCGTCGATCTCCCGGATCCGCGCTGGTCGAACAGAACAACCTGGTACGCCTTCGGGTCGAAAAACTGACGGTACATCGGGATTAATCCGCCGCCCGGCCCGCCGTGCAGGAAGACGACCGGAATGCCCTCGGGATTCCCGACCCGCTCGTAGTAGATCTCGTGAATATCGGAAACCTTCAGCATCCCCGAATCGAACGGTTCGATCTCCGGATATAGAGTTTTCATATGGGTTGATGATAGCCGATAAGTGATTGTTTGAAAATGGAGGTGGGCGGGCCGCACGAAGCTTAATCGCAGATGACACGGGTTGCAGCCGGTCTGGGCTGATCTGAAAACTCCGGTCCGATCCTCCGGGGGGGCTTGAACTCGGCCTAGTAAGCTCCGTCAGGAGCGGCATGTTTGTAGAGCCGAATGCGACAAAGGAGAATCGAGCTCCGTAGGAGCCACACAGATGCCGCTCCCACCCAGCTCACGATTCCTCCTCATACTGCTGCTATTAACATGTCGCTCCTAGCGGAGCTGAAGAAAATTATCGAACCACAACTGAAACACGAGCAACGTCCACAGCTCTTTGTGATGTGACGCGGAGGCGGTTTCGTGTTCGCGGATCAGGCGGGATACGTAATCCGCTTCGAAGAAGCCTTGCGATTTCAATCTCTCCGGCGCGAGCATGTCGTGCATTAGCGGATTGAGCCGGCCCTTCAACCACTCCGCGATCGGGATCCCGAAACCTTTTTTCGGACGGTGAAGAATTTCTCCGGGAAGCAGATGCTTCATTGCTTCTTTCAGGATCACCTTTCCGCTTTTGCCTTTGAGTTTGTATTCGACCGGAATGGATGCCGCGAACTGGCCGATGCGCGGATCGAGGAACGGTGCTCGCGTTTCAAGGCTCACGGCCATTGCCGCACGATCGACTTTCGTAAGGATGTCCTCGGCGAGATAGTAATTGATATCCGCGTACTGCATTCTCTCGACGACCGACCTGGCATTGGTCGAGCTGACCAGTTCGCGAACGCTTTGATAAATATCATCGTCGGTTGCGCCGAGAACATCGCGGGTGAAAAGTTTTTCATGCTGGTCGGTCGAGAAAGATCCGAACCAGGAATGATGGCGGGCGACGTCATCGAACTTCGCGGCGCGGACGAAGCGTTTGGCTTTGTAGTCGAATGAAAGATTGTTTGTCGAAACCGGAAGTGCGTTCACGACGGGTTCGATCAAGCCGGATCGTATGAACGCCGGGATCGCATCGTATTTCGCGGCGACGCCGTGGGCGAAATACATCGGGTAACCGGCGAACAATTCGTCGCCGCCATCACCGCCGAGCGCGACCGTTACATGCTTTCTGACAAAACGTGCGAGCAGGAAAGTAGGAATGAGCGAGCCGTCCGATATCGGCTCATCCAACCACCCGCCGATTTCGTTGACCAGATCGCCGGCGGTCGTCGCACTCAATTTCTCTTCGTAATGTTCGGTGTCCAGATGCTTCGCAACCTGCCGCGCGTATTTCGATTCGTCGAAGGAATCTTCCTCGAATCCGATCGAAAATGTTTTCACGCGTTCGGTGGCGTGATGTGTCGCGAATGCGGCGACGGTCGACGAATCGATACCGCCGGAGAGCAGAATGCCGAGCGGGACATCGGATACGAGACGCATCCGGACCGAGTCGGAGAGAAGATCGCGAAGCTCCGTCGCCTTTTGGTCGAAGTCTCCTTTGCGGCTTTGCGACTTTGGGGGAGCTGAACCGTTTATCTTGTCGCTCGCTCTGACCACCCCGTCAGCCGAAGCGGCTGCCACCCCTCCTAAGACAGGAGGGGAGTTCGGAGCGTCCCACTCGACGTCCCAGTAACGACGCGTTCTTACCTCACCGTTCTCCACAATCAAAATGTGCGCCGCGGGAAGTTTGCTCACGCCCTTGTAGATCGACATCGGAGCGGGGACGTAATCGAACGAGACGTAATGCCGAAGCGCGTTGAGATCGATCTCGGTTTTCACAGACGGGTGAGCAAGCAGGGCTTTCGGTTCCGACGCCCAGATGAGCTTGCCGTCGAAGACGCCATAGTAAAGCGGCTTCTCACCAAAACGGTCGCGGGCAATGATCAGTTTTTTTCGGCGCGAATCCCAGAGCGAGAACGCGTACATCCCATTCACATGCTCGAGCAGCGCGTCGCCGTATTCTTCGTAGAGATGCGGCAGGATTTCGGTGTCGGAATGCGTCGTGAACTTGTGCCCACGCTTTTCAAGATCGGAACGAACCTCGCGGTAGTTGTAAAGCTCGCCGTTCATCATCACGATGACGGAACGGTCG
>DATLCA010000154.1:0-4144 GCA_035526605.1 Pyrinomonadaceae bacterium
GCCGTGATACGGCGCGTGCTTTCCGTATCGCGGATCGTTTCGGACGTTGTCGAGCCGGATGGTCGCTTCGCCGCGGAATGTCGGCGCGAACATATCGGTCGCACGCGGCATCGGGAAGCCTTCGAATTTTTCGCGCGGGACCCCGGAGAGAGAGTAGAGCATATAGGACCCGCCCTTGCCGTCGAAGACGTTGTAGAAGAAGGCGCCGAACTCGGCTCCGGTCAGGTCGGTCGCAGCGTCGGTGACCGCCTGGACAAGCTTTTCCTGTTCGAGCTCGGCGGCGAGCACGGAGCCGATACGATTGATCGTCTCGACGATCTCGGTCTCTTCCTCGAGCTGTTGTTGGAAACGGGCGCGCTCTTCTTCGATCCGTTTGAGGCGGGTGATGTCGCGAAGGATCTTTGAGGCCCCGACGATCTTGCCGTCGGCGTCCTTTATCGGCGAGATGGTGAGTGCGACGTCGATGGGGCGGCCGTCTTTGCGAAGACGAACCGTTTGGAAGTGTTCGACGCGTTTGCCGGCCCGGATGTTCGAGAGGATCATCTGCTCCTCGTCGCGGCGCTCTTCCGGGATGAGCATCAGGACGGACTTTCCGACAGCCTCGTCGGCCGTGTATCCGAGAATGTTCTCGGCGGCCTTGTTCCAGCTCGTCAGCGTCCCGTCCAGCGTCTTGCTGATGATGGCATCGTCTGCCGATTCGATGATGGCCTCGAGCCATCCGCCCAGAATCTGAGAGTCACCTGTCAATGTTAAATTCCCCCTAGGATCGTAGTTGCGGGCAGTGACAGCGATTTTACCATGCAAGGCAGGGGAGTTCCAGAAAAAGATGCGGCCGCAGGTGGGAGCAGGAGTTATGATGCCCGGTCGTTCTATAGCCGCTATCCGTGGCTAAAATTTTAGGGGTTCGCCGAGTTGGCTGGTACTCATCTAGTGGAGAACCATACGCCGTCAGCGGAAACCGCCGCCACCCAGCGTTTGTAAGTAGGGGTGTTTTTTTGTTGTTTTCTTTTCAGGAATGGAGATAGAGGCACGAAAGCTCCCCTCCTGTTTTAGGAGGGGTGGCAGCCGCTTCGGCAGACGGCGTGGTGGTTCAGAAGAATCAGATTCTTGCTTATCAACCACCCCGCATTGCAAAGCCTCCGGCACCCCTCCCAACCAGGAGGGGTGCTTTATTCGAAGGTCAACTACACATGACAAACAACCATCTGGCGAACCTTAAGGGAACACGACTTTCGTGATCGTACCCGGGCCGATGTTTGTGATGTAGAGGTTACGGGTCTCGTCGTCTCGGGTCATGCTTGTGGGCGTGATCAGGTTCGACAAAACATTTACCGGGGCAGCGTCCGGGGTTGCGTAATACCGGAGGCGGCCAGGCGCGCCCATTAGCTGATTGGTGCTGAACTCGAGCGTGTAGAAAGAACTGCCGTCGCCGGGCTCGAGTGACTTTTCTTCATCTTCGACGTGCAGGATATCCATCGCGGATGTCAGGCCGCCGATGAACTGTTCGTGGGTGGCGTCTTTGAGATTCACTCGACGAACTTCGGCCAGGCCGGGAACGAAGGGGAATCCGGTCAGCAGCGGCACGAGCATGCGGTTACCGAAGCGGTGAATGTTTGTCGGCACTGCTTCGATGAACGGGGGACCTATCATCGTCGGGTTCGCCCGCGGCGGGAATGTCAGGAACACGGACACGGTGCCGGTCTTTCGCGAGATCTCTTTGACGTCGTTGTGGCCGGCGTCGACGACGAAGAGACTTTTCTGCCAGGTCTCGATGCCGAACAGGTGTGATGCTTTGACGTTGTTCGGGGCGTCGGGGCGCGGGGCGGGGCGCCAGTCGGGAAGGTCGGCGATCAACTTGATCGAGAGCGATGCGCCTTCGGCGTTGTGCAGGGTGACGGTGTTGCCCGCGTCGATCGCGAGCTGCTGTGCGGCGGTCAGGGTGAAGCCGCTGCCGAGAGTCGCGAATCCGCCGGGCAGGGTGAGCTCGAGGACCGAATTGAAGATCGGGGACGAAGGCGTCGCGTTCGGTGTCTCGAGACCCGGGCCCCCGCCGGGCAGGACCGAGTCGCCGACGCCGATCGTCATCCAGAGTTTGTTGCCTTGAAGAACGATCCCCGACGGGCCGTCCGGGTCGCCCATCGGATTCCCACCGAGGAACGATGCCGCGGAGGGAAGTCCGCTGATGAGCGTATGACGCGCACCGCTGGTGCGATCGACGATCGATAGCCGGCCGGTGTTCGGCATTGTCGTGCCGGCTTCGGAGACGATCATGCTGTTAGCGGGTGCGTTGATGATCTTGTTTGGGGTGGTGAGGCCGACAGTGTGGACGGTTGCCACCTGGCCGTTGGCCGCAAATGTGAGAAGCGCAATTGTGATTGCGAGCGCGAAACTTTTCATTGATATCTACTCCTCTGTTGAAAGCAAAAAATTATCGGTCGCGACGTTCGCCGCGAAACCTTATTTAAATCGTGATCGGGATGTAGGGGTATGCTACTCCTCTTGTCGGGAAAAGTCTTTATTTTTATTTTGCGGGCGCGTTCTGTTTCGCGCTTGTCTCTTGTTTCGTGTGATTCGTGTATTTCGTGGTTTTGCTTTTTTTCAAGCCCAGCCACGAAACACACGAATCACGAAACAAGAAAACAACACGAAGCCTCCCATCCCGTCCCGCGAAGCCTTGGCACCCGTCCTAAATATAGAGGCGAGCCTTTTTTATTTTGCACTTGACGCAGGCGGATAAATAGGTAACTATATGGTTACCTATTAAGGAGAGGTAATAAATATGAACTTGGATAATCTAACCCTGGACGTGGAACAAAGTGTTGAGGTGAAGGCGGACATAGGTGACGTGTTCAAAGGCGTGCTGCATCGGTTGGGCGCGGGGAATACTCGGCCGGATGGGGTGAGTATGGATATGACTTTGGAAGAGTGGGCCGGCGGTCGGTGGTTTCGGGATCGCGGCGAGGGGATTCAGCATCTTTGGGGACACGTGCAGGTGATCAAGCCGCCGGTGTTGATCGAGTTGAGCGGGCCGCTGTTTATGTCTTACCCGGCGCTGAATCATATCGAAGTGAAGATCGATCAGATCGCGGGCGGTGCGAAGGTGACGCTTCGGCACAGGGCGTTGGGGATGATCGATCCGCAGCATCGGGAAGGTTTGACCGAGGGGTGGAAGCATGTGCTCGAGGCGGTGCAAGGTGATTTTTCGCGGGCTGCGGGGGCTTAGGAAGGATTAAGGCGGAAGAATGAAGGATGAAGACGGATCTGAGTTTTTGTTTCGCTTTGTGAAAGGCGTCCCTCTCAGGCTTTTCTTGTTTCGTGTGTTTCGTGTGTTTCGTGGTTTCCGATTTCAGAACTGAAACCACGAAACCACTCGAACAAAGCGAAACCACGAAACCACTCGAATAAAGCCAAACCACGAAACACACGAAACGCACGAAACAAGAAAAATCAGATCTGTTCGCATCCGATTAATCCGCCAGATCCGCGTAGAAAAAACGCCGGCCGACCGGGGGCTGTAGGAACTAATTAGTTTTGAAAGACGACAACGACATTATTTGGAAGGCGCTTTCGGATCCTACCCGGCGGAAGATCCTGGATGTTCTGCGGGCGGGGCCGAAGACCACCTCCGAGATTGTCGAAGAGTTTCCGGGTATGACCCGGCACGCCGTGATGAAGCACATCGATGTGCTTCGTTCAGCAACGTTGATCAATACCCGGCAGGACTCGGCGAAGGATGGGCGGCAGCGGGAAAATTCTTTGAACGCTGCTCCGATCCGGCAGATATACGAACGATGGATGGGGCCGTTTGCGGAGTTGTGGTCGAGCACGTTGTTGCGGATGAAAGAGGACGTGGAGAAGAAACGGTAAGTGGTGAGTCGTGGTAGTGCGGCGTGACTTGTGGGCGACTATCTTGTGAGTACCACCTGCGGTAGCGGGTGGCTTCTGAGAGATTTGTTCTGATCGGCGTCATCCCTTTATCCCCGGCTAAAACGGTTTTGGGTTTCGTTCGTGTGTTTCGTGTGATTCGTGGTTCGGCCTTCCAAATCCCAACCACGAAACACACGAAATACACGAAACAAGAAATCACGAAAAAGAAAAGGAGAAAACAATGCAAGCTGAAACTAGACAGACGAGAATATCGGAT
>DATLCA010000155.1:0-2609 GCA_035526605.1 Pyrinomonadaceae bacterium
CGGCCTATGGCATCCTTCTCGGCCGACCCAATTTCAATTCGGACGGAACTATCCCGAACGACTTGGGCATGTGGCAGCCCCGTGTGGGAATTGCCTGGGACGTGACCGGTAAGGGACGCTCCGTGATCAGATCGAGTTTCGGCGTCTACTCGGCTCGCCAAAATATGTTGACGCAGGTTTCAGCCATCACCACCAACGGTGTGCAGCAACAAACCATCGCGGCCGGCCCGTTCAATAACATTCGGCCGGTCTGGCCGAATGTCGTCGCCGCGAGCGCGAGCAGCTGTTCGGGCCCGTTGGGCGTGAACCCGTTTCCGTGCTTTAGCGGTGTTCATGTGTTCGATCGCGATTACAAAAATCCGAGGATCTATACTTTCAACGCCGCATTCGAGCAAGAGGTTGCCGCCGACTGGGCTTTGTACTTCGATTTCACCTACTCGAAGGGCACGCACCTGACGAGATTTCTAAACCCCGGGCGCGATCCGTACTTCACGTTCGCACCATATCTCGGTGACGCGTTCTTCCACACATCAGTTGGAAAGTCGGCATACTACGGCTTCACTTCGGGCGTGCGGAAACGGTTTAGCAAGAATTTTCAACTCGAGGCGAACTACGTTTATTCGAGGGACAAGGATGATGATTCCAATGAGCGGGACCCGTTCACGGACCGGTCGTTTGATCCGTTCCATCCTGAGCTGGACTATGCACTTTCGGATCGCGACATCCCGCACAAGTTCAACTTCTACGCTTTCTTCGAGCTCCCATGGAAGTTTCAGTTCGGACCGCGTTTCCAAGCGAGAAGCGCACAGCCGGCAACTCCCGCGAACCGGACGGTGAATAATCGCAACACGCTACGTAAAGACAATGAATATTTCTCGTTCGACTGGCGTCTTGCTCGACCTATCAATTTTACCGAGACTGTCCAACTGATACCGCAGATCGAGATGTTCAATACTTTCAACAGCGACAACTTTATCAACTCGCTATCCGGCCCCGGGAATCAGAACTCGCTCACCGCCCCGAGTCTGTTTAATTTTGACGGGTTCCTGCGCCAGGGTATCGGTGATCCGAGGCAACTTCAGATTTCCGTGAGGCTGGTCTTCTAGTGATAGCGAGAGCGGGGGAGATATAGCGCGCGAAAGGACGCGAAAAGATGAACTCTTCTTTTCGCGTCCTTTCGCGTATTTCGCGGACCAAGATTTTCCCTGTTACATGCTTCGGCTAACCCGCCTTCGTCAGTTCTACGCCCGTCGCGTCAAACGAAACTTCCGTGACAGTTCCGTCGGCATTGCGGTTCTCAAACTTCGCCCCGTCTTCGTTGATCAGATGATCGACGTGTTCTTTCGTCAGGGTTTTGGTTTTGAAGGAGCCCTGGGCTCTGACCTTCATCCCCGCGGCGTTGAGCGGAATAAAAAAGGCGTGGTCGCCGAAAGTAACGCGAACCGACTTGCCGCCTTCCTTGGCTGCCATCTCCATCCAGCAGCCTTCCATCTTGCACGAGCGAACGATGACGCCTTTGACCGCGACAGTTTTACCGGCGAACTTGTCCGGGGACTTGAGTGCTTTGTCCAGATCGGCTTTCTTCGTTCCTTTCACAAACGCGGCACCTCGCGTGATGGTTGCCCCGCTCTTCAAGTTGACCGGTGCGTTCTGCTCATTCGTGCCGCCCTTTTCATCGTTCCCGCTCGTCGCCTCCTGGGCAAACGCAGCGAACGAGAAACTAAAAATCAATCCGGCTATAAGAAATATTTTTTTCATAAGACTAATTTAATTTATTTGATAGACCACTCTTCCGTCGACGACCGTGAGAACGACCTTTACGTCATGAATTTTCTTACGATCGATTGCAAAAACATCATCCGACAAAATCACGAAATCCGCCAGCTTGCCGGGCTCGATAGTTCCCTTCTCCTTTTCCTCAAACTGCGCGTACGCCGCGGTGACCGTGTACGCCCGCACGGCCTCGTAAACCGAGATGGGTTCGGTGACGTTGTTGACGGCCGCGTGAATCCCAAAGAGAGGATTGAGGTCCACAATGGAAGCGTCGGAACCAAAAGCCACAGGAGCTCTTTGTTTCAGTAATGTCCCGTAACGGCTTCCGCGGCTCCCTTCAAAAAGGTATGGCTGCATCGACGCGACAATTTTAGATCTACCGAAACGGGGTAGGTCGAGGTCGGCGACGTTGTGTGCGTGCTCGACCCGCAACCTTCGATCGCGAGGTTTGTTCGTCTTCGCCGCACGTTCGAAAACATCGAGGACGATGCGATTCGCGGAAGGGCCGATCGCATGGATCATGATCTGGAGCCCCGCGTCGTCCGCCGCGGCCACATCACGTAGCAACGCCGGTTTTGATTCGTCGTCGCCGTCGGAGAAACCTTTCAAACATCCGTCGGTCACCATGTCTCCGGAGCTCGTGAGGAGTCGAGAGGCTTTCAATTTTCTCCAGTCACGTAACGGTAAACAATCGTAGACGCGAGTCTTCAACTTTCCCCTCCGCTCGAGTCCGCGATAAATCTCGCGGCTGTCGTCCGAGTGCATATCCTGGACACTTGTTACTCCAAGAGACGCGGCGTAGTTCGTGGCCGTTTCCGCGATTTCGATCCAATTAG
>DATLCA010000156.1:0-1893 GCA_035526605.1 Pyrinomonadaceae bacterium
CGGTGAGGATGCGATTGCCGGATGCGGCCGCCACCGTTTGATGAAACTGCATGTCGTGAACCAGATATTGCTCGGGCCGCTCGACCGAGGCATACATCCCGGCGATCTCTTCCGCAAGCTGCGCCATTTGCTCGCTTGTCGCGCGTTCGGCGGCGAGGGCCGCGACGCTCATCTCGAGCGCGATACGGGCCTCGAACATTTCATCGGATGTGAACCCGTGAAGTGCCGAAAGCAATTTCAACGCGCCCGTGTCGAGGGTCGGAGACTCTTCGGCCTCTGCGACGAACGTTCCTGCTCCCTGTTTCGATTGAAGAATGCCAACGGTCGTTAGTGATCTGATCCCAGCGCGCAGAGTGGGGCGGCTTACACCGAGGAGCTTTGCAAGATCGCGTTCCGGCGGCAGACGATCGCCAGCCGCAAGCTCACCGTTCTGGATCATGTCGCGAAGGCGCGTTACAACCTCCTCCGCGGTCGTGCCGTTCTTTTCGGAGTTAAGGTTTTTGAAAATGCCTCGTTGTGTTCCCGGCATGCCGTTGATTTCTGCGGTTCCGTCGTTTCCCATATTAGAGCAACTATCCCCGAATTCGAAGCGATAAGTTCGGTCACTGCGCCTTCGCCGTTTCCGCAAATACTTTTATCAGGATCATCGAAAAGCCTTTGCCGGTGACCGTTCTCTGATGAACGGTGCCGCGAGGAACGACGACGAGATCGCCTTTATTGATCCGCACCTGCTGGCCGCCCGAGGCCGTCTTACTTCGCCACTCGCCCGGGGAGATTTCCTTCGCATCCGAAAGCGCTCCGCCCAGCGCGAGGGTCGCGGTTCCTTCGAGCACGTAGTAGATATCGTCGGCCGCATCGTGCACTTCAAAGTTGTCGTTCTCGCGCTTCTCGTCATGGAATACGGCGACGCGCATTTGCGTCCCGGCCTGAGGAACTATGTCGAGATTTTTGTTGCCGTCCTGTTTCTCGAGGTCGCGGTAGATGTCTGCGACCTGTTGCTTGGTCTTCACCACGAACGGTTTGGAGGATGAAGAGGGAACTCGGGTTTGGGCCGAGGAAAGGACCGTCAGGCCGAGAGTAATGACAATTAGTAAAATTAAGTTGCGATACATAAAAGTTTCAGAGTTACGCGCGTTGGTCGCGGAGCGACCGAGTGAATTTAGCCGTGGCCTTCAGGCCACGGAACGGTAGAATTTGTTACGTCGCGTCAGCGACGTCTGAATGGTTCAGGCGTCGCTGACGCGACGCGGGTTTGCACCTGCTACCGTGGCCTCAAGGCCACGGCTAAATTCATTTGGTCGCTAACGCGACATCGTGGCCACGCCGCTCGCGACACGTCAGTTCTACTTCCTTGTCTGCCCGATCAACCATCTGCTCAAATCTTCCGCCGCCTTGAAATTTTCAAACTCGGCAGGCAATCTTCGGCCGTCGACGTACTCGTTATAGAGCCATGGATCGCCGATCACAAACACAGATCCTTTTCCGTGCTTCGCCACTGCGATAACGTTGTCGCCGTTCACCGATACAACAGCGCGAGCCTTTCCGGAAAGCGCCAGCGTCGAGATCTCTTTCACATAGATCTTCCGTGCCGTCTTGAAAACCTCATTACCCGGCGCGATATCGATGCCGCCCATTTTGTAATCGTTGTTGATGACTTCGAATTTTCGATCCTTGTTGAATTGAATACCGAATTCCCCCGCGAGCGTGTTGAATTTGTCGAGCTCCGCGTTTTGCCCGTCATTTCCCATCAGCACGAGCACGCCGCCGCGTTTCACCCAGTCGGCGATCGCACGGACATGCTCCGGCCCCATGTAGTTGGGGTTCGAAGTTTCTTTTGACGTATCGGGATCGACGATTATGTAGACGTCGGCGTTCTCTAGGTTCGAGCTGCTC
>DATLCA010000157.1:0-6205 GCA_035526605.1 Pyrinomonadaceae bacterium
TCCGCGAAACAAAATCAAATCGACATTATCCTTCGCCACCGCTGTCCTGTTATTAGCAGCCTCACTGGTTCTCTCATCATCCGCGCAATCCGTGCAGACGACCCCGTTCTACCGCATATTCGCCCACTCGACGGGAATTCATTTTTTCACCACCGACGTGAACAGAAAACAGAGCGCTCAGGGGGCCGGCTGGAACTCAGAGGGAACTCCGTTCTACGTATTGAACCAGCAAGCTCCCGGAACCGTCCCGCTCTATGTGCTTACGATAAAGCTTAGGTTTCTAAGCACAGAGGGTACAGGTGACGTGTTTCTTTTCACGACTCACCCGGAAGAGAGGACCTCGCTGATCAACTCCCCATACTTGCCCTTAATGTTGGGGGGAGGGTATTCGTTCAATTCAAGATGGATACCGGATGGGACTTCTGGGGTGGCCGGCTATATCGCTGGGGAACAGCTCCCAGGAACAGTTCCGTTGTACCGGCTTTACCACCCACCGGTTTTCGGCGCTAAGGAGGACCTGGAGCCTAACGTCGAGTGCAAGCTCGCAGCCAATTGCTCTAAAGGTCGCTATTGCGTTTTTAATGATTACGATGCCCTACTCACGACCAGCGAAAAGGAAAAGGCGGACGCTCTAAAGTTTCACGGCTATCAGTACGTGGAGACCCTGGGCTATGTATGGCCGGCGGCGATGGCCGTATCGATGCTGCCGGCGAACCACACGCCCAAAATATCCACTACGAGCGACAAGCCCGTAAATGTCGATACATACCTTTTGAGCGCCGGCTGCCTTCGTACGGGGGTTGGCCAATACGGATGCTCAAACCTTGGCGCGTTCAACGCGTGCAAGAGCTACCTGAAGGACGGGCGTGCCAAGGGATGTACGTACACGGGGGACGCGGCGAAGCAGGCCGAGATGGACAAGACGTTGTTCACCCTCGGTTGCACGCACTTCCTCGGCCGGACGGACGAGTTTATCTGCAAAACACCCGCCTCACTCGACGCTTGCCGGTCCTATAAAAATAAGGGCCAGGCGAAACGCTGCGAGATGGCTAAGTAACAAAGATCGGAACGTGTAAGCCCGAGGGCTTCAATGAAGGAGAAAATAAAATGAAAACCAATAAGAAATTTAACGCACTGAATTCAACGCTGCTGGTAATTTTGTCTCTGACATTTATCGGTTGGGCACAGGCACAGTCAACGGATATGGACAACCCTACCGCGATTACATCGAATGTGATCGACGGGGAAGGCGATGGTAAAGCCGAAACTTTTTATTACAGCTTCACGGCCAACAAAGGCGACGTTAAGGTGACGGTCGACGCGAAAACGGACTACTACTCGACGCCGTTGCGAGTCACGTTAATGGACGTGGACGGCAACGAGTTGGTTCCAATATATGTCGTCGCGAAAGACACGAGCCAGCGCCAAGTAGCGACGAAACATTTCGTTCGCGATACAAAAGTGATCGTGCGCGTTGCGATGGAAAAGGACCAGCATGTGAAACTGCTGACCTACAAGATCAAGCTGGATGGGGCGGTGACGGTCGAAACTCCACCCGCCGCGGCGGTCGAGGTAGCTCCGGCCCCGACTGCGGATCCGGCTGTTACTGCGTCGCCTGCGGCCGCTCCGACGGCGACACCGGCGGAAGCGATGCCGGCAGCGGCTTCTGATCCCGCCGCACCCAAAACGTCAACGAAAGAAAAGGTGAAGGCCAAAGCAAAGAAAGAAGTGAAAAAAGTAGTGGACGGGATCTTGGATAACTAGTCGGGAAGGGAGTCGCCGTTTGTCAGTGCCGGTCTGCCTGATTTCAAATTTGAAATTTGAAATTTGAAATTTCAGAAAGCGGAGGGCAGAAAGCGGGCGGCAGAAGGCAGAAGGCGTAAGCATCTGCCTTCTGCTTTTCTGCCTTCTGCCTTTAGTCTCCGTTATTGACCTTCGCCATCAACTCCGCAAATCTGGGGTCGTCGCGGAGTGTGTCGAGACTTTTGTCGTGCTCGAAGTGCGGTTTGTTCTGGTTGCCGAGCTTGACAGCGCGGTTGAGCCATTTAAAGGCGAGGTCCTTTTCTCCGAGGATCGAATATGTCGAGCCGACCCAGTACGCCATGTCGTGGTCGGAGCGGGCGAGCGCCAATGCGTCTTCGGAAAGCTGTGATCTTGCCTCGTCCTCGCGGCCCGACCCTGCGAGGTATATCGCATAAAGCGGCCTGATTCCGTCCATGCTCGGCTGCTCGTCGAGCACCCTCTTCATCAGGTCGATGGCCATCTGCTTGTCGCCGCGGTAATAGTAAACACCGGAGCGGAAGATCTTGAGCATCGGATGGTCCGGTTCCGCCTTCTCGCCGCGCTCGATCTCCTTGACTGCTTGGTCGTAGTCCTCTTTGTAAATGAAAATGCGTGCCCGATTGTACGCGCAAACGGCGCGGGCCGCCGGATCCAGCCGTGATAACTTTTCAAAAGCCTTCAGAGAGTCGTCGTAATTTCCGTCGAGCCGGTTGATGACGCCCTTCATGAAATAGAGCGGTGCCTCGTTCGGGAACTGTTTCTGGAGCAGCTCGATCTCGGCACGGGCTTTTTTCTTTTCCCCCCGGGCCATGTAGATCATGGTCATTAGGACGCGCGCTTCGACGACGTTCGGATCGTAAAAGAACGCTTTGCTGAACGCCGTTTCGGCGAGCGTATAATCCTCCGGTTCGCCCAGTCCCTTAAAGAAACGGTTGGCGTAACAGGCACCGAGCCCGCTGTACGCGAGTGCGAAGTGCGGGTCGAGCTCGATCGCGTTCTTGAAGTT
Organism: Pyrinomonadaceae bacterium; assembly: GCA_035526605.1. Lineage (GTDB taxonomy): Bacteria > Acidobacteriota > Blastocatellia > Pyrinomonadales > Pyrinomonadaceae > OLB17. Next base: position 2,789 of record DATLCA010000157.1, read on the forward strand.
CAGGACCGCCGCCTTTACGTCTTCGTTTGACAGCGTTCGGAAGATAAACCGGCCGAAATTGTCGCGGCCACGGAGATATTCTTCCCAAGCCTCGGCGTTGTCGGTCATGCGGCGGCCGAGTTTCTCCTGTTCGTTGTCTGACAGCTCGAGCCGGAGCCCTTCGAGGATCCGCTGTGCGATCCCGTCCTGGAGCGTGAGAATGTCACTGCCTTCGGCATCGATGCGATCGCTCCAGATAATTTCCCCGGTCAGCACATCGAGCAGCTGCGCGGTCACGCGGAGCTTTTCGCCGCTCCTCAGGAAGCCCGCCGACAGGACCGCGTGGACTCGGAGGTCGCGGCCGGCCTCGCGCGGGTCGATCTCCTTGCCCTGGTACTTGGCGATCACGGAGCTCGGCCTGACTATCAGCGAACGGAGTTGCGCGAGCTCGGTTATCACCGCGTCGGCGAGAGCGAACTCGTAAAAGTTGGACGCCGGATCGCCGTTCAGATTAGTGAAGGGAAGTATCGCGACGCTTTTCTTTTCGGTACCCGTCGACGTTATCGACATCGACAAATCCGGAGCCGCCGACGGCGGGTTTGATATCGACGGTGTAAGGGCTGCCGACGTAAGTTCCGGTGTCGACTTTCCGGTAAACCAGTTCATCGCGCGCTTGAACACTCCGCCATCGAGATGATTCGGTGTGTAGGTGTCGCCCGCCATGAGCTGGGCTCCCGCGATCTCCTGCAAAACGGCACGAAGGTCGTCGCGCATCTGCGAGATTTTCTGATAACGGTTCTTCGGTTCCTTCTGCAGGGCCTTATCGACGATAGGCTGGAGGCTCGGCGGGAGCGGCTGGCGCCGCTGTTCAGCGACCGGCTTCGGAGTTCCGTAGAGGACCTGGTGACGGACGTCGATGACCGTCTTTCCCTGAAACGCCCAAATGCCTGTGAGCATTTCGTAAAGCAGCACGCCGGTCGAGAAAATATCCGACCGCTCGTCCGCGCGTTCGCCTTTGGCCTGTTCCGGGGCGGCATACGTCGCTGTGCCGTAGGGAATTCCGAGCTCGGTTATTTCGGTCCGGTCCATTCCGCGATGTTCGTCCGCTTTCTCGTCTTCCAGAAGCTTCGCCAGTCCGAAGTCGAGCACCTTCGCCTGACCGTTCGGAGCGACCATGATGTTTCCGGCTTTGATGTCGCGGTGGATTATATTTTTCGAGTGGGCGTAGGCGAGAGCGTCGGTGACCTGGATCGCGATCGAGAGAGCACTACGTAATTCGAGCGGCCGGCCGCTCACGAGCTGCCGAACGTTCTTCCCCTCAACGTACTGCATCGCAATGTAGAAGACACCGTTCGCTTCGTTGAAGTCGTAGATCGTGCAGATGTTCGGGTGATCGAGTTGCGAGCAGAGCTGGGCTTCGCGTTCGAAGCGCTTGAAGTTCGCGGTCTTTTGAGTCAGTTCCGGCGGAAGGATCTTGATCACGACGGTCCGGTTGAGCTTCGTATCGAGAGCCCTGTAAACCGTTCCTTGTCCGCCCGAGCCGATCTTTTCCTGAATTTTGTATTGGTTGATTTGCGAACCAATCATAGGGATTTTGGATTCGGGATTCGAGATTTTGGATTGCCAAAATCGTAAGTCGCCAAACCCTTAGTTAACGCGCCCATACAGTCTAATCCCGCTATTCCAAAATCCAAAATCCACACTCCAAAATCGGAAGCCGCCAAACTGGCGGCTATTCTATATGGATCGTTCAGCCGCGGGGCGGATCGCCCCAACCCGACTGCAGAAATTGTCCGTTCTGGACGATCGCAGGCACGGTAACGTCGCCCCCGGTGTACTCCAACATCTCGCGCTGGCGAGCCTTGTCGTTCTGAGCGTCGTACTCGACAAAAGGAATTTTGTTTTCGTTGTAATAATCGCGCGCCCTTTGACAGTAAGGGCAGCCCGGTTTCACATACATCACTATCGACATTGCTGATCTCCTTGCTCTGCTACTTATCTTAGCGAAGTGGGTTTGAACTTCAAAGCGACTCAAGTAAGCCTTGAGCCCTAGAGGCCTTCCTATTTCGTGTCTTCGTTTTGTTAGTGTGATCTCGTGTCGGTTCGTGGTTCCTGTCGTCTTACGGTGGGAGCCTGGAACCACGAAATCACACGAAATCACACGAACAAACGAAGACACTAACCAGAGCTTCCCACTCGCTGTGCTCAATGGTTCTTGTCATTGAGATAACCACTGAATCCACGGAAGACGCGGGATGCGGCCGAGAAGGGGCTCACGCCTCAGGCCATTCATTACGCATTACTCGATTACTGAACTACACTCTAAAAAATTCGATATGAACGAACACGAAATCTTTGAACCTTTTGAGCGGCTGGTGAATATCAAACTCCTGGGGGTCCAGCGCGAAGTGCCTGAGAACAACTCGATACTTCGCGGGCTGCAGTACCTGGATATGGATGCGATCTCGTACGGGGACTTTTGCTGGAATGGCGAATGTATCAACTGCCAGGTCTGGATCAAGAATGGCGACAAGGAGAAAGCCGTGATCGCCTGCCGCACGAATGCGGAAGACGGCATGGAGATCCTTCGGGTCAGCGAGGGGATGGAAATATCATGACGCTCTCGAGCAAAAGTGTCGCCGTGATCACCGGTGCGGCGTCGGGAATCGGAAGGGCTTTGGCCGTTCGTGTCGCAAAAGAAAAAATTGCGGGTATTGCGATCTCGGACGTGAACGGAGAGGGCCTAATGGAAACGGCGGGTTTTGCGGAAGCGGCAGGCGTCCCCGTTTCGACGCATGTGTTCGATGTTTCGGATCGCGAGGCCGTGACAAAATTTGCGAACGAAGTCGTCACCAAACACGGGCGGGTTACGCATCTGTTCAACAACGCGGGGGCGGGTCTGATCGGGACCTTCGAGCAATTGACGATCGAGGATTTCGAATGGCTGATGGGGATAAATTTCTGGGGCGTCGTATATTGCACGAAGGCGTTTCTGCCGACGCTGCTACGGCAGGAAACCGCACACATCGTAAATGTCTCGAGCGTTTTCGGTTTGATCGCTCCGGCGGAGCAGACCGCATATTGTTCGTCGAAGTTCGCGGTGCGTGGTTTCACGGAAAGTCTGCGGCACGAGCTTAGTGACACGAACGTCGCGGTCTCGTCGGTTCATCCGGGCGGTATCAAAACGAACATCGCGAGAAATTCGAGAATCGGCGCGGCAACGCCGCCCGATTGGAAAGAGCAGGGCGCGAAATTCTTCGATAAGGTCGCAAAGACGAGTCCGGACGAAGCGGCGGAGGTCATCGTGCGCGGCGTGCAAGAAAGAAACCCGCGTATTTTGATCGGCAAGGACGCCTACGCGATCAGTTTGTTTTCACGACTGTTTCCGAAGAATTATCTGCGGATCATTGAACGCTTGGCAGGGCATAAGATGAGCTT
>DATLCA010000158.1:0-18238 GCA_035526605.1 Pyrinomonadaceae bacterium
ATACGGAAACGGAAGCGAGAGTCAGCAGGCGAGCCCTCGTGTCGTGACCGATAGCGAATCGATCGCACGTGATATCAAAGAAGGACGCCTCAGCGGATTTGTCGGTCACGGGACCGTTCTCACCGGCGAAACGAATTTCCAAATGATGCTCCGCGTGGACGGGCATCTTACAGGGACCGTCATGTCGGACGGCGGGACGTTGATCGTCGGAACGAACGGTCAGGTCGATGCGAATGTCTCAGTGGGCGTGGCGACGATCAACGGCGTGGTAAACGGTGACGTCATCGCGACCGAGAAAATTCAGCTCGGCCGCACTGCACGCGTGATGGGAAACATCGCGACGCCGCGGCTGGTTATCGAAGAAGGCGCTGTATTCGAAGGCGGCTGCAACATGATGAAGGCACGCGAAGATCTGGAAACGCAGGCGGCGGCTGCACAGCAGCAGTATCGCACGACCGAGACCTCGCAGTACCAATCGACGGCCGCGAGCAGCGACGACGATGACGATGAATTCCTATCGGCGGTCGAAGACACCGAGGAAGAAGAAGCCGAGGCGGTTTCGATGTAGTTCTTTACAGAACATTTTTACGGAGGCGGCGATGGCCGCCTTTTTTGCGCCCGCGTGTTGGGTTGTGTTACGTTGCTTTCGACCTTCACGATTCCGGTCGGCCAACAATATCTATGCTGAAAGATTTCAAGGCGTTCATTGCCCGCGGCAACGTACTCGACCTAGCTATCGGCGTCATAATCGGCGCAGCTTTTACGACAGTGGTAAAAACTTTCACCGACGGCATCATCATGCCGTTCGTTGGACTTTTATCGGGCGGGGTTGATTTCAAGCAGAAGGTTTGGAACCTCGGTTCGATGCCTGTGACGACCGCGGGCGAGATCGAACTAGCGCAAAAAGCCAAACAACCGTTGATCATGTACGGCCAGTTCATCAACGACGTGATTACATTTCTGATCGTCGCGTTCGTGATGTTTCTGCTGGCCCGCTATGCGGTGAAGATCTTCAAAGGACTGGAGGCCGCGACGCCGCCGACGGACGAGACGGTACTACTGACAGAGATCAGGGATATTCTGAAGGTTGGAAGGTCGGTGCCGCCTGCGTGAGCGGGATGGTGCAGCGCTTGATTCTGAGCCAACGCCCGCCCGCGCGGGAGGGACTAAGCGCATGCCGCACCACCCGCTCACCCAGGAGGTACTGATCTGTGCACCACCCGCTCCGGCGTGATCACAAAATCGAGTTGAACGTCACCATCGTGCACGTCCTCGATATCCTCAACCGGCGGGAAAAAACTCAGGCCGATCTTCACACAATCCGACCGGCACTCCTTCAAAAAGCGATCGTAGAATCCTTTGCCGTATCCGACGCGGTGGCCTCCCCGATCGAAGCACAATCCCGGTACCAGGACCATGTCGATGCTTCGAGTTTCCACGATATCGTCATGTGAAGGCTCGTCGATGTCCCACGCATTTTGGATGAGCTCGGTCGCGTGCGAAAACTTTAGATTCTGGATACTACGAGTTTCGAAATCGATGCGCGGTGCAACGGTTTGAATGTGCGGAAAGCCGCGCCAAAGCTTGGCGAGAATAACTCGAGTATTGACCTCGTTAAATTTTTTTATAGGGATAAACGAGTGGAGGGCGCGAACACCGCCCAGATCAAAGCCGGAAAAAAAATTGTCCGCGATCCGCTTGCTTGCCGACTCTCGCTCTTCTTCTGAAAGCAATTTCTGCTTTTCAAGATACTCGCGGCGAAGCTCAGCTTTGTTCATCGACCGTCGTCCTTATCCACGCTTTTTGTGAGGCCGGGCGGTTATTCCCTTTGTGTTCGTCCGCGGCGTTATTGCCGAAGCTTTGAATTCCTCGCCGCTCTGCGTGTCCCGCTCATTCTTTTCAGCAAGGAGTTTCGAATTTTCCAATAATTTTTGTGCAGCTTTGGCCGTTTTGCTCGGCCGTTTTTTTGCGTTTGCCATATTTCTTTCTCTATTTACGATCGCACGATCCAGCCGCCGCCGACAACTTCGTCCCCGCTGTAGAAGATCGTTGCCTGGCCCGGCGTGATCGCGCGTTGTGGTTCGTCGAACACAATTTTCGCGCGTGCGTCCGGCAATGCAAAGATCGTCGCCGGTGCCGGTTCGTGACGATACCGAACTTTCACGTCCGCCCGAACCGGTTCCGAAGGCTCATCGAACGCAACCCAATTGACACCCTTCGCAAAGAACTCGCGCGAATCAAGATCGTCCGCCTCCCCGACGATGATCTGGTTTTTGGCGCGCTCGATCTGGACCACATATAGGGGCTTCTCATGCGCGATCCCCAAACCTTTCCGCTGGCCGATCGTGTACCGATGGATTCCGGTATGCGCCCCTACCGTTTCCCCGGCCGCGTTTACGATGTCACCACCGGAAGGCAATTCCTCAGCTCGGCCCTCGTGATCAAGATACCGGTCGATAAACTCCGAGTACTTTCCATCCGGAACAAAACATATCTCCTGCGACTCCTGCTTCTCCGCGGTGTAGAGATTCGCATCGCGTGCGATGTCGCGGACCTCGCTTTTCAGCATTTCGCCAAGCGGAAAATATGCATGCGAAAGCTGCTCCTGCGTCAACTCCCAAAGAAAATAGCTCTGGTCCTTCCAATGATTTTTCCCGCGGAAAAGCCGGTAGCGGTCCGCGGACTCGTCGTACTCGACACGGGCGTAATGGCCGGTCGCAACCTTGTCGCAGCCGAGTGAAACGGCCATCCGGTCCAGCGACGCGAACTTCAAACGGGAGTTGCAGGCGACACACGGGATCGGGGTCTCGCCCGAAAGGTAGCTCTGCACGAAAGGCTCGACCACGTCGCGCTCGAAATCCTCTTCGAGATTCAAAACGTAAAACGGAAATCCTAAAGATTCGGCGACGCGGCGTGCGTCATAAACGTCATCCAGCGAGCAGCAGCGCGACGGCAGCGGATCGCCGTTCTCATCGACACTGATACCGCGGCGCTGGTTCCAGAGCTGCATCGTAAACCCGACCAGCTCGTGCCCCTGCTCCTTCAACAGCGCCGCAGCCGCCGAACTATCGACACCGCCGCTCATTGCCACCGCGATCTTCATAACGAAAGTTTAGAGTATAGCGACTCGGAGATGGGTTGGAAACTTTCGGGCAGGATGCGGCGTGCGGGATCTTAATTTCAAACGTATTTGCGTGAAAACTGATCGTTGGACATTTTAGCCGCCGATATCCTTACGACCGAGATTCATATATGTGGGAGTGAAACGTCTACCCAAGCAGATCGGCACTGCTCGGGCCGGAATGTGTGGGGTCGGTATCAAAGCACGATACGCGACCTGCGGATGTTCCTATTGAACTACTTCAGGTGCCGTAAATTTGATCGTGGGGTCGAGTTCCCATTCCGTGGTTATCAAATTTCGGGATGTCACGGCGGTACCGCGATTTTCCGATGCGAGTTCGCTTTTAAGAAACAGACCGTCGGCCCCGATCCAGTACCTCGTTTTGACATCCGATTCGAACTTCTCCCCCTTTTCCGTCTCATACGTTTTCCGCTCCGACTTTAAATAAATCTGAACAGGTTTATCGTTTATGGAGCCGGCTCCAAGATGTCTGTATTCGACTTCGTTGGTCAGAACTCGCGTGGGCGTTTCCGGTTTTTCGGTCTGTCCTGCCGAAGCCGGGCTATCTACTATGCGGCCCCATGATCCGTCTCCCGAACGCGCGTATGACGAGCTGCCGACTTTGATAAACTCTTTGGCCGGTGTCGCCTTTCCGCCGAACGCTGAAGTCGTGACCGAATGGTATTCATTTGCCGGGCCGTATTCGAAGATCATCCTGGACGCCCAGTCCGTTTGCGGCCTATTCAAGGCCTTCGACGTAGTCGTGACGGTCATTCGGTATTTTTCGCCTTTCCATTTCAACTGGTGCTTGCCGCCTTCGGTCATCACGGAATCGAACTCGGCCTTCTGGATAATTCGTTCCTGAGCCAATCCGATCGCGGCAAAACAAAAAACAAGCAATAAAGTAATCAGTATTTTCATAATTTAGGTGCTGCCTCCGGGTTGGGTACACGCCCCGTCCGGTCGTAAGTGGCAAAATGTGAAAAAAATTTTATCTGGTTGCTGCGCGGCCACTCCGTCGATGTCGGCACGCGTCGCAAGAGTTCAAATAGAGATGAGTAACCGTCGCGCTCAGCCAGAGAAGGACAGGTGATCAAACAGCACGCAGTGAAAGAAACATAACTTCACGATCCGAGTTACGCTGCAGTTTTCGGGCCCAGGACGTTTCCAATTTTGACCATTGGTCCGGGTCAAGACGGCCGTGATCGATGAGCTCGAAACCCGCGCCGATGTATTTCGGGATGAGGTACGAATGCAGGATTATCGGCGTCAGTTCGGGAATGTTAAGTCTCTCGAGCTCGGCCCGGTCGCGAATTGGATCGATCCCGACGACTATCTCGAGCAAGCAGCCCGGAGCGGAAATTCTGCGAAGCGATTTTAGAATGGTTGGGTCGCCGGTCGTAACGGCTCTTAACAAACTGCCCCACGGGAAATGGATGTGGATCTCGTCGGCCGCGCCGTCGAACTCCTCCGGAAGATCTTCGATCGCGGCCTGCACGAACATCGCGTTCGGCAGACCGCCCTTCGTGGGTTTCCTCGTCGCTTTCATCGATGGCTTCTCGAGCGCTTTCGCGTTCGCATCGACGCCGATGTAGAACTTGTTTGGGTTCTGCTTCGCCGCCACCGACACAAAGCGCCCGTCGCCGGTCCCGATGTCCATCACCACACCTTCGCCGGTATGGGGCAATGGTGCGTTCGAATTCTTCTCTGGAAAGTTATCAGATGGTGCTTCCACGGATTTGTTTGATCATTCCGGAATTATAGTGCAGAAGCCCGCGCGAAGTAAGGGCGTCGATGATGCGGGATATACGTCCGTACTTTGTGCAGGCTTCTCCGATGGGCGCTTCCGAAATATGGACTTTGGTCGAATCTGTGCTATCTTCTCCAAATCATGCGTATCGAACTTGTCTAATTTATCCGCTCTGTAATGTCCGTGCTCGTGTCTTGTTGGACTCGGGGCTTCGGACTTCCCGGCACGTCTCGTGCTGTCCATCTTCCGTTTAATATTTATCTATATGTCTTTTGATTCTGGTACTCCGTCGGCGGAGACGTTGGACAATTCGTTCTGGTCTGTACTGCGTGAGGGTCTGCGCGGCTCGCAACGCGATTTCACGCAGGGCCCCATCTGGGTCGCGCTCGTAATTCTCGCCATCCCCATGATCCTCGAGATGAGCATGGAGAGCCTTTTCGCGGTCGTCGATATTTTCTTTGTCGCAAAGCTCGGCGCGGATGCGGTCGCGATCGTGGGTATGACGGAATCCGTGATGGCGCTGATCTACGCGGTCGCGTTCGGACTAGCGATCGGCGCGACGGCAACAGTCGCGCGCCGGATGGGTGAGAAGGACGAGAAAGGAGCCGCGAAATCGGCCGCCCATGTCATCTATCTCGGCGTCATCGTCTCCGTGCTGATCAGCGCGATCGGGATAATTTTTGCGCCAAATATTCTTGGCTTGCTTGGCGCCGGCCCGGGCGTCATCGATGAAGGTGCGCGATTTATGCGCATCATGGTCGGTGGAAATGCCGTCGTCATTTTTATCTTTTTGCTGAACGCGATTTTTCGCGGAGCGGGTGATGCGGCGATCGCGATGCGCGTTCTCGTTCTGTCGAATGCTCTGAACATGATCCTTTCGCCGATGTTTATCTTCGGCGTCGGCTTTTTTCCCGAGCTTGGTGTGACCGGTGCGGCGGTCGGTACAACGATCGGCCGGGGGTGCGGGGTGCTGTTTGCCGCCTGGTTTTTGTTTCGTCCCGGCGGGCGGATTCATGTTGACCGAGAAGGTTGGAGGCTCGATCCGACGCTGCTTTGGAAATTGCTTCGGCTCTCGGCGACCGGGGTCTTTCAGCTGCTGGTCGCTACGGCGAGTTGGACAATGCTGATGCCGATCATGACAGGTTTCGGCGACCCCGCGGTCGCGGGATACATTATCGCGTTGCGCGTGGTGATGTTCGCTTTGCTCCCCGCGCTCGGCTTGAGCAACGCGGCGGCGACAATGGTCGGACAAAATCTCGGCGCCGAGAAGCCTGAACGATCGGAGGCGGCGGTCTGGACGGCGGCCAAATTCAATACCGTGGTCTATTTCGGTATCGGCGTCATCTTCTGGCTTTTCTCAAATCAGATCATCGGCATCTTCACCCAGGAAGCGGAAGTTCTTCGATACGGAACGAGTGCCCTTCACATCATCGCGTACGGCTTCACATTCTACGGCCTGGGCATGGTGCTCGAGACCGCATTCAACGGAGCCGGTGACACATGGACGCCGACATATCTGAATTTTTTCGTCTTCTGGGTGTTCGAGATCCCGGCGGCTTATCTGCTCGCGTACTCTTTCGGGATGGGCCCCGAAGGAGTCTTCTGGGCCATCACCGTCGCATTCTCGCTGCTCGCAATTGCGAGTGCGTTGCTCTTCAAGCGCGGCAAGTGGAAGGAGAAGAAGGTTTGACGAAAAGGCCCGGCCAAGCTCCGACAGGAGGATGTTGGTAGCAAGGTTAACGCGAATGAATCCGAGCCCCGCAGGAGCGACATCTAACGATGCGCTCCTGCGAAGCTTCACTGTTTTCGTGCCGTCGTCCCACAAACATTCCGCACCTAGCGATGGTCGACCGGTACGACGCCAATCCAGTTGCTAATTCATTTCGCCGCCAGTATGGCACGTCGCGCAGTAGGAAAGCGGGAAGCATCAGTCTTGTCTCCTATCTCTCGTCTCCTGTGATACAAAATAAACATGGCCACTCGGTTTCCGGACCCTATGACTTACGAATTTCCCGAGTGGGTTTTGTTCGAAGACTATTTCTATTACTCGAAAGATATCGTCAGTTTTGGCGATGAATTGACGGTCGAAAACCTCAAGAATGCTTACCGGCTGGGTATCTTTCCCTGGCACATCGAAGGGCTCCCGCTCCCGTGGTACTGCCCCGAAAAGCGCGCCGTCCTCGACTTTTCAGAGCTGCACATTCCGAAAAGCCTCGAACGCGCCCGGCGAAAGAATCCATACACCTTCACGATCGATAAAGCTTTCGAAACGGTGATCGGAAAATGTTCGACGATCCGACGCGCAGGTCAAAATGGTACCTGGATCACCCCCGATTTCGAGCTTCGATATCGGGAGCTGCACGATGAAGGATTCGCGCACAGCGTTGAAGCATGGGACCCCGACGACGAGCTCGTCGGAGGCGTCTACGGCGTCGACGCGGGCGGCGTGTTTTGTGGCGAGTCGATGTTTCATACCGCCGACAATGCTTCCAAGCTCGCGCTGCTTTTCATGATCGATTATCTTCGCGATCGTGGTGCGGGGTGGATCGACGCGCAAGTCATGACGCCCCACATAAAGGCGCTGGGTGCGAAAGAGATTCGAAGAAAGGAATTCCTGCGAAAGTTGAAAGACACGCAGGCGTTGAGCCTGGATCTTTTCGGGGTAAAGGTTGAGCTCCCGTCGACGCAGGTGAAATAAATGGACGAGACAGTGCGAGAACATATTTTGGAACTGTTGGAAGGAAAGTTTGCCCACATGGACCTCGAAACAACATTGAATGGCTTTCCGACTTCCGACATCAATACCCGTCCCGCGCATTCGCCGCATACCGCATGGGAGCTGCTCGAACACATTCGACTTGCCCAGTGGGACATACTCGAGTTCAGCCGCGATGCAAAACATGTTTCACCGGATTTCCCGGACGGCTATTGGAACAAGGTCGAGGGTTCACCAGACGATTGGCGCCGATCTGTCGACCAGGTGCTCGGCGGTCTGGAAGCGATGCGCGAGTTGGTTAGAGATAAGAAAATTGATCTTTATGCGCCGATCCCGCACGGAGACGGCCAGACGATTTTGAGGGAGGCATTGCTTGTCGCCGATCATAACGCATATCATCTCGGGCAGTTGATGTTGCTGCGGCGCATGCTGGAAAGATAGTAGTTTTATGCCGCATCGTGAACGCAAGAACATACGGCCCGGAGCGAAAGTCGCGATCGTGCTCAAGCAGGATCAGCGAACGGGCCGCGAGACGATCGGGGTGGTCAAAGACCTGCTGACAAATTCGTCGACGCACCCGCACGGGATCAAGGTGAGACTGGTGGACGGCCAGGTCGGGCGCGTGCAAAAGATATTGAGCGAGGCGGAGAAATAACATTATGACGGATCGACTACTGATCTACGGAGCAAACGGGTATACGGGCGAGTTGATCACGCGTTACGCTGCCGAACGCGGGATGAAACCGATACTCGCGGGGCGTAACGCCATCGCGGTGGAAGAGCTCGCGAAAAAACATCACCTCGATTACCGCGTTTTCGCGCTCGATGAAACGGCGAGGCTTGACTCCGCGCTTCAGGAAGTCGACGTGGTGCTGCATTGCGCCGGACCGTTCTCCATCACGTCGCGTCCGATGGTCGAAGCGTGCCTTCGTAACAAGAAGCACTACACGGATATTACGGGTGAGATCTCGGTATTCGAATCGATGGCCGCCCTCGATGATCGAGCAAAAGCATCGGAGGTCATGATCATGCCCGGCGTCGGGTTCGACGTCGTCCCGTCGGATTGCCTCGCCCGGCATTTGAAAGAACGATTGCCAACCGCGACGCATCTCTCGCTCGCCTTCTATGGAATGGGGCGGATCTCCCACGGCACACAGGCCACCATGACGATGAATGTCGGCCGCGGCGGCGCGATCCGCAAAGACGGAAAGATCACGCCGGTGATGGCGGCATGGAAATCCCGCGAGATCGACTTCGGTGAAGTGAAAAAACTCGGGGTGACGATCCCGTGGGGCGATGTCTCGACCGCTTACCATTCCACCGGCATTCCCAACATCGAAGTGTTCACCGTAATGCCGAAACAGAATCTGAAGATGTTGAAGGCCAGCCGCTATATCGGCTGGCTGCTCGCGACCGGGCCGGTCCAGAACTATCTGCAGAAACAAATCGCGCCCGGCGGACCGAGTGACGAAGAGCGTGCGAAAGGAAAGACTTTGTTGTGGGGCGAAGCCCGAGACCTGAACGGCAACCGGGTTGAATCACGGATGCAGGGCCCGGAAGGCTACACCATCACAGCCATCGCCGCGCTGAATATAGCTGAGAAGATTCTGGCTGGAAATTTCGCGCCGGGCTATCAAACGCCGGCGAGAGCCTACGGCGCCGATCTGGTTTTGGAAATCGACGGCGTGCGCCGACAGGATGTCGCGTAATTTACGTAGCAAGCTCATACCGCTGCCGCTATCGGAAAAAAAACGGAAGAAAAACGGAAAGACTAGAACGGCCTTCCACGCGTACACTTCGCATTACGACAAAGTTTCACGCCGCGCTCGCATGACTTGTGCTGTAGATGCGCGAAAAACATCGGGGGAAAATGCGATGGCCAAGCTAACGTTCATTGTCGCATCTGCGTTGCTATTTCTAACGATCGCTCCGCACGCACAGGTTCGAAAGGGACAGCGGTTCACGAATTGGGAGCCGATCACCCACCTTCCGCCGCCTGTCAATTCGGAGTTCGACGACCACGCCGCGATCTTGTCCAAGGACGAGAAGACTTTGTACTTCACCTCCAATCGCACCGGCTCGGTCGGCGGCAGCGAAGACATTTGGGTCTCTACCCGCAAGACGCGAAACTCCGCCTGGCGGGAACCGGTAAATCTCGGCTCGACAATCAACACATCGGCGATGGAGCGCGTTCGTTCATTTACCGCGGACGGACGCGTCTTGTTGTTTCAGAGCGATCGGGCAGGCGGCTCGGGCCTCACCGACATATGGGCCGTCGTTCGCAAGCACGTTAACGATGATTCCGACTGGAGCTCTCCGGTAAATCTCGGCCCCGCGGTAAACACGGCCTCTACCGAATTGGCCGCAAATTATCTTTTCGCCGACGCGGGCCGCGTAAAAAAGCTTTTCTTCTCGAGCAGCAAGCCGGGAGGATTTGGCGGGCCCGACATTTATGAGAGCACAATCACGGATCTCGGGTTCGATCTGTCGGTGAATGTTTTTGAACTCAACAGCCCCTCGATAGAAACTTGTTTCTGGGTGAGGGACGACGGGCTCGAGATCCTATTCAGCTCGAACCGGCCCGACGTTAATGGAGACATCAACTTTCATGACATTTGGGTAGCGACCCGGGATTCCGTTTACGAATCCTGGTCGACGCCCGCGAAACTTGGCCCTAACGTGAACGTGCCGGGCTATCAGGATGTGAATCCTGCACTGTCGTTCGACGGGAGAACGATGATGATGGCGTCGAGGCGCCCGGGCGGGTTGGGACCAGGGTCATTTGATATTTACATGACGACGCGGCGCCCCATCGGCGGTGATCGTTGATTAGACGAGCGCCTTGAACCGCTCCAATTGCTTTTGCAATCGCGACATTAACTTAACGAAAGCCGGATGTCTTCGAATCGGATCCAGGTTGGGGTCCATTTGAAAGTAAGTGTGATTCGGGAATCCATCGTCGGCGGCCCTTTCGAGCCACTCGACGGCTTGGTCCGGCTTGTTCATTGCAGCTAGTGCTGACGCAATGTTGTGGGCCGTGTGATGAAAGTGCCCGAAACCTTGCCCGATCTCCGCCGCCCGGTTAATCGCCTCCTCGGCTTTTGCCTCGACACCTGCCTTGGCCAGCAGCACAGCCTTCACGCTCGTAAAGCTTCCGCCTTCGTCCCGCGGCGTCATGTCCAGGTACTGATCCACGATCCGTTCCGCCTTTGTTAGATTCCCTGATTGGACGAGGGCCTCGGCAGTGCATCGATCGACGAGGATCGGGCTGACGTCACGTGGAATTGTCTTGAATACCGCGATCGCGTCATCAAACTTGCCCTGGTACGCCGTATAAACTCCGACACGAAACCTGGCCATCGTGTTATTCGGATTTATTTCCAGTGCCCGATGGACGGTCACCTGGGCTTCGTCGAGGAGGCCGATGTGAGAGTAGACCATCGACAACTGGTGATGCGTCTCGTCCGAATCCGGGTCGAGGGCGAGCGAACGCTGGTAAGAACGAATGGCTTGCTCGTGCGGGAATCCTTTTGATTTTGTCCAGAGAATCAGACCGCGGGCGAAGTGAGCTTCGGCGAGATCCGGATCGAGGGCCAGCGCTTTCAAGATCGCAACTTCGGCGTTCTCGAGATAGAGCCTCGCGTCCGAATTTGATGAGAACTTGAATGCGAGGGTGTTGTAAGCTCGGGCGAGCTGGGCATAGGCGCCGGCGAGATTCGGATCGATCGCGATCGCGGCTTCGAGGATCTTTATCGCGGCATCGGTGTCCTCGCGATTCTCGCTGCCGGCTTTGAGTTTCCCACGAAGGTAAAGATCGTACGCCTGCGACCGGATGGGGACCGTCTTGGAATTTCTCGAACGCGAAGCAGAGTTGCCGTCGTTTGAACGGCTCGGGCCCGAAACGGTTGTGACTGCCGCAACGAATCTGTAGCCGTGCTTCGGAACTGTCTCGACGTATTCGTGTTTACCGCTTCCCTCACCAAAAAAATTTCGAATCGAATGGATCGCCTTTCCGAGGTTGTTTTCTTCCACGATGGTGTCCGGCCAAACCGCCGCAAGGAGCTCCTCTTTCGGTACGAGACTCCCGTTATTTCGAACCAGGTGGACAAGTGTTTGAAATGACTTTTCAGGCAAGGAGCCGTTTCGGCTGCCGTCCCGGCGCTCGACTTTGCGTTCCCCTACATCGAGACGGAACTCGCCGAATTCATAGACCTCGCTGCTTTCTCTGGACATGGGCAACGGACATCTTTGGGAAAAAAACGTAAAGAAAACTTCACCGCAACCGAAAGACGACACCCTCGAGCTTAAGGGAAAATTCACGCGTCGGAAAAATACCAGATGGCCGCTCTTTTAAGTTGAATGAATCGCGCACAGTCTAGCGCGGGAGCGGCATTCGAAACAATACATTTGTTTGCGGGGCGGGTCTGCTCATGACTGGAGTATGTCCGAGTGGTTCGCCGGCCCCGCAATCGGACGAAAAGGAGAAAATCATGAAGTATCTTAATTCGAGAACCAAAATCACAGCGGCCATCGGCGCAGCCTTGCTGGTCGTATCGGGGGTGGTGTATGCGGCGATCATCCCGGTGATCCTCGGCGTCGGCACCAACGCCGACGCCCCACTCGTCGGAGGCCCGGCGACCGTTACGTTTCGGCAGCTCACGACAACACCCGGAGACGTCGGGGCGTGGCACTACCACCCGGGTTACGTGCACAACGTCGTGACCTCGGGGGCGATCAAGATCGAGGACGGCTGCGGCAGCGCGCCGTCATATAGCACCGGCCAGGCGTTCGAGACTTCGCAGGGACGTGTGCACCGGGCCGTCAACGAAGGGACCGTCGATGCCGTCGAGTACAACGTCTTCATCCGGGAAGCAGGAAAACCTCTGACGAGATTTATTCCAAACAACGAGCGCCGCTGCGGGCCTCCGAGCACCGTAGACGAATGTATGAACAACGGCTGGTCGACGTTTGATTTCCCGTCGGCCTTCGGAAACCAGGGCGCTTGCGTTAAGTTTGTGACGCAGCGAAACCGGGTTAGTCTTCTAGTCCCTGAAGATCCGCTTCAATAACTCAAACCGCCTTTTTCAGCGCCGCTCCTGCCGAAGACGGACCGCCCGCCATGGGCGGTCCGTTATGCGAAGTGACGATGCGGGATTGAATCAAAACGGACCTCCCGACTCAGGCGTTAGTCGATGACCTGGAAATCGGTCCACTGCGTGGCCGTCGCGTTCTTTCCTGCGGAGAGATCGCGCACGATGATCTGCAGAACGTACTCTCCCGCGGGCACTTGCTGGTTCAACCTAAGATAACCGTAGTCGATGATTCGGGACCAATCGGTTTGCGGCTGAAGATCGGCGGGGCGTGGTTCTCCGTCGATAACGAGCTTGCCTTCCTGAAACAAATTTACTTCAACGGTCAGGTTCGGCTTTCCTTCGGCAGAGCGCTTCGCGTTGTAAATGTAATACGGATACGCGACGACCGAGCCGCGCCGGAAGATTCTGATTCCCGCGACCGATTGTGATGCCGGTAGCTCGAAGGCGTTGGACGGATCAGCGGCGGCAGGCATGGAAAACTTGCCTTTCGCATCAACGCCGGTCACGACCAAACCGGAAACAAAAAGGCGGCCCGGCTTTAGCTCAGGCACCTGAATGACCTGACTGACAGTCCCGAGCCTTTTACTATTCGCGTCCCTCATGGCTACGCGAAAGGTGTAGAAGCCGGGCTTCAAAACCTTTACGTCGGCGGTGTAGACGAGTCCGTTTTTGGCGATCAGGGGAGCGGCGGCCGGATCCACGCTAAAGCTGTGCGAGCGGGTGAACTCGTCGACGACGTCGTTCTTTTCGTCGAGCGTGACGGCGACGACATCGAAGGCCGCCTTTTTGACGCCGTTCGAGTCGATCAAAGTCACCTCCCCGCCCGGGACATGAATCAATGCCCGAACAAAGCTTCCTTCTTTCGAAGAATTCCCGAAGCTCGCGGACAGTCGAAGATTCATCCCGGCGGTCGGAAGCGGAGCGGCGATCGCTTCGTACAATTCGCTGTCGCCCGTCTTTGCTTTCTGAGAGGTAACCTTATCGACCACGCCTACAAATCCCGATCTTGAACTGACATGCAGATTTGGGCGGTTCAATTTGACCTCGATCTTGTTAAAGTTCTTTCCTTTGAAGGTTGCGTCGTCGGGCTCGTACGCGAGCAGATAGTAGCCCTTCTCGATTCGTAGCGCACGACCGATCGGCGCATCGAGATAGTTCTCATTCTTGAAAAAATCTCCCCCGGTTTCGCCCGCCAAAAACGCGAGGCCGTCTTGCGAGTTTCGCACCTCGCGAACTCTTCTTTCGGAAATGGCTTCGGTACCGAGCGGATTTTCTAACGTTGAGACACGGTCTCGCGCCTCTATCATCGAGGCGTCGAACAAGCCACGGGTGTCGATCGTGTTGAGGACCACGCCTGATCGATTTGCGAGGTCCGTCAGATCGCGGAGCTTATCCACGGCATTGAGCGTCTGACCATCGCGAGCGTGAAGTGGGATCCCGTCCGATAAAAAGAACAGTACCTTTCGTCCGGGCAAGCGGTCCAGCCCGCGAATCGCATACCGAAGCACACCTAGTGACCCAACAACCTGGTTGTCACGGGAGCGGTCTTCACTCATCTCGCGGCGCTTTTTCTCCGCTTCCGACTCCTCGGGCGCCCCCCTGTCGCCCCGTTCGGTAGCCATGACCTCGTTAGTGATCCGAGCGGCGTCATAAAAGGAGCCGTCGCTCGTGGCGCACCCGCCGGCCGGCGGATACCAGCGGATCTTTTGAGCGGCTCGAAGAAGCTGCGCTTTATCAGAAGTGTATTGCTGAAACATGCTGCTGCCCGACCGGGTTTGATAGATCGCAACGGAATCATCGGGAAGCATCTGTTCGGTGACGAATTTCTCGAGCGCTTCGCGTGACGCTTTCATGCCGACGGCCGAAGCCCGGCAATTTCCGTCGTCGACGACAAACGTAACGATTCGTCCGCGGAGCTGCGGTTTCACGACACCCGGCGGGATCGGCAATTGTTCTTTGTTTGGATTCTCCTTGAACGGCGCCTCGGAACCTCCCATAGCGATATAAGAAAACCCACTGATCGATTGCGATTTCCCGTCCTGCAAAATCGTAAAATCCGAAGCTTTGAGACCGACCACCTGTTTTCCATCGCCGTCGGTAACCACGACGTCCACCTGAACAACCTTCGACGTGATTTTGACGACGTCGTTTTCGTCGACGTCCTGGGCCCAGGCCAAGCCGCAGAATGCAGCGAAGCAAAAACAGGCGAGGAAGAATTTTATTATTTTCATTTCGTTAAAACGGACGGGGCGGCCGCTGGAATTGCGGACCGCCCCGGCTCCCATAGAGCGTTGGGATCAATATTAGACGTCGAGGTTTTTTACATCCAGGGCGTTGTCTTCGATGAACTTCCGACGCGGTTCGACGCTGTCGCCCATAAGGACCGTGAACAATCCGTCAGTCTCTATCGCGTCCTCGATCTTCACCTGAAGCATAGTTCGCTTTTCGGGATCCATGGTCGTTTCCCAAAGTTGCTCGGGGTTCATTTCACCCAGCCCCTTGTAGCGCTGAATGCCGAGGTCCTTTTTCGCCATCGCGGTAACGCGCTCCAGAAGCTCGGCCCGCGACCCGATGGTTTCGCTCGTTCCGTTTTCGCCGAGGACGAAAGGCCCCGCGAACTCGACTTCGAGTGCCCGCATTAATTCGATCGAACGGCTGAACTCGACGTGCTGTGCCAGATTCCAGTCGATCATGAGACGCTGCCCGTTCGGGAAGGTAACGATCACTTCCCAAAGACCATGCTCTTCGTCGGACATCAGCTCGGTTTCGTACCCGGCGGCCGCGATTCGCCCTTCGACCTGCGCCATCATCTCCTGCTGATCGAAGATTTTTCGGATTTTCGCGTTGGTTGTCGATAGAACACCATTCTTGCCCGCGAACGCGTCGATGACCGCTTCAGTGAGGCGCATATCGTTTGCCAGGCGGCGCGCCAACCTCTCTGAGTAATTTTTAAACTCGGTAGTCTGTTCCAGAGCTTTCGAGAGCTTTGCTCCTTCGATTGTTTTCTCGCCGGCCGTTATCTGGACGTCGTTGGTCGCGATCCGCATGAGGTAGCGGAACATCGCCTTCTCGTCCTTGATGTACTCTTCCTTCTTGCCTTTTTTAACCTTGTAGAGCGGCGGCTGTGCGATGTACACAAAACCGTTTTCCAAAAGCTCCGGCATCTGACGATAGAAGAATGTGAGGAGCAGCGTCCGGATGTGACTTCCGTCAACGTCCGCGTCCGTCATCAGGCAGATCTTGTGATACCGCAATTTGTTTACGTCGAAGTCTTCCTTGCCGATCCCGGTCCCCAGCGCGGTGATGAGCGCCTTGATCTCGCCATGGCCGAGCATTTTGTCGAAACGCGCTTTTTCCACATTCAGGATCTTTCCCTTAAGCGGAAGCACGGCCTGGTTCTTTCTGTCGCGCCCCTGCTTGGCCGAACCGCCTGCGGAGTCTCCCTCGACGATGTAAATCTCCGACAACGCCGGATCTTTCTCCTGACAGTCCGCCAACTTTCCGGGAAGCGTCGACGTTCCGAGCGCGCTTTTTCTAACGATCTCGCGCGCCTTTCTCGCCGCTTCGCGTGCTCGCGCGGCGTCGACGGCCTTACCGACGATCTTCTTCGCAACATTGGGATTCTGTTCGAAGAACTCACCGAGTTTTTCGTTGAGGAAAGATTCAACCGGCCCTTTCACAGGCGAGTTGAGCTTGCCCTTCGTCTGTCCCTCAAACTGCGGCTGCGGGATCTTTACGCTGATCACGGCGACGAGACCTTCACGAACGTCATCACCCGAAAGAGTGACCTTCGCGTTCTTCGTCATGCCCGAGCTTTCCGCGTAGTTGTTGATCGTGCGGGTGATCGCTCCGCGAAAGCCGGAGAGATGCGTTCCGCCGTCGACGGTGTTGATGTTGTTCGCGAACGAAAAGATCTTCTCGTCGTAGCTGTCGTTGTACTGCATCGAGACCTCGATCGAGAGATCGTCGTGTACGAGCTCGAAGTACAGCGGATCGTCGTGCAGCGGACTCTTGTTCTTGTTCAAATGCTTCACGAACTCGGCGATGCCGCCCTTGTAATAAAACTCGTGCGACTTTTCTTCTTCCTCGCGCTCGTCCTTGATGAAGATCCGAATGCCTTTATTCAGAAACGCTTTTTCGCGAAGCCTCTCCGAAAGCTTTTCAAAACTGTAGACCGTCGTTTCGAAGATGCTCGAATCCGGCCTGAACGTGATCTTCGTTCCGCGCTTGGTCGTCGTTCCCGTCTGTTTCAGCGGACCGACCGGGATGCCCGCTTCGAATTCCATCTCGTGCGTCTGCCCATCTCGCCATATCTCGAGTCTGAGATACTCGCTCAAAAAGTTAACGCAGCTCACACCGACCCCGTGCAGGCCGCCGGAAACTTTATATGAGTTCGAATCGAACTTGCCGCCCGCGTGCAGGACCGTCATTACCACCTCGGCCGCCGAACGCTTTTCCTGCTTATGCATGTCGGTCGGGATGCCGCGGCCGTTGTCGATAACCGTGATCGAATCGTCCATGTGGATGGTCACTTCGATCGTGTCGCAATAGCCCGCCAGAGCCTCGTCGACCGAGTTGTCGACGACCTCATAAACCAAGTGATGCAGCCCTATATCGCCGGTCGAACCGATGTACATCGCCGGTCGCTTACGAACGGCGTCACGTCCCTCAAGAACGGTGATCGAATCTGCACTGTATTCTGTCTTTGCTTTAGCCAATTTATAACCTCTATTTAAGTTCTTAAACTTAAGAATTTATTAAAATTTTACTACGGAAATACCTACCTGAAAGATGAGTCCGAGCGGTGAGAAAAGTCACCCAAATTTGATGCTTTATTCTAGCATTTTGAGTGCGTTTTTGATAGCCGATATGAGGGTATTTATGCAGCGGTTCCGGAACCGTTCTCGATCGAAAAAACTGCCGCACCGGAGTCGAGTTTTTCCACGAAACTCTCTTTCGAAGTGGTCACGAAAGTCTGCGTTTTGCCATGCAGAAATTCGAGCAGTTGGCCGATGCGGCGATAGTCGAGCTCGGCGTCCAGATCGTCGAGAAGAAAGAGCGGATATTCCCCGCGCGTGGCGTTGAATATCGAAACATGCGCGAGCTGAAGAATCAGCAGAGCGCTTCGCTGCTGACCCGATGAACCGAACTTTCGAAGATCGCGTCCATCGAACTGGATCTCAAGATCATCTCGGTGAGGGCCGATTAATGCATGGCCGGCAACCGTCTCCGCCTGCACTCTTAGCTGCAGCCTCTCCCCGATCAACGCTTCGTAGTCCGAGAGGTCTCCCTTGCCCTCAAGGGACGATAAATATCGAATGGATACCGTCTCCTCGCCAAAGAGCCTCGTCTCCAAGGTCTCGTTGAACCGCTCCACGATCCGCACCCGCCCCTTATGGATCCGAGCAGCGAGACTTACGAGTTGCTCATTCCAAGGAGCAAGCAGCTCGGTGATCTTCTCGACCGAGAACTCGTTATCGCGTGCGTTCAGAAGCAGCGAGTTCTTTTGCTTTATGACCCGGGAGTAATCCGTGAAGGTCTGCACGAACGGCGGGTGA
>DATLCA010000159.1:0-1377 GCA_035526605.1 Pyrinomonadaceae bacterium
TGAAGAAACATCTTTCGCGAACCCTCAACGCCGTATTTTACGATGACGCCTTCGCTCGTGCGGTGCATGTCGATCAGCGGAACGTTTTGTTCTTTCGCGACGGCGCGGACGATGTCGGGATACTCGCCGTGCGTGTCATAAAACTTTCCGTCCTTATCAAATCTTCGCCGCATCACCGGTGTCAGCAGAACAGGGAAGCCGGCTTTCGATCTGACGTCCCCGATAAACCGGATCAGATTCTTGCGATAATCTTCAGGCGGTGTGTACCGTTCGCCTTTGTCTTTCGATTCATCGTTGTGACCGAACTGAACAAAAACATAATCGCCCTTCTTCATCTCATCGACGATCGCCTGCCATCGTCCTTCGCTGATAAAGGTCTTCGTGCTGCGGCCGTTCATCGCACGGTTCTCGATCCGCACTTTTCCATCCTTGAAATGCCCGCCAAGCATTTCCCCCCATCCCGTTTCAGGACGTTTCTCGGGAAGTTTCGCCGCACACGTGGAATCGCCCGCGAGGTAGATCGTGACGGGAAGTTTCTGCGACGCGACAATGCTGACGAGACTCATGATGATGAAAACTGCAGAAATGAACTTCATAATCGAACCAGCTCCGAGATCTTTACCGGCCGTTTCTGCTCGATGCTCGTTCGAGCAGCGATCCCGGTCATGCATGACATCGCTCCGGCACGCGCGCTGGGAAGTTTGAGATAGTCCGGTACCTGCGTGTTCTTGAAGATCACGTCGCGGAGCCGATCATCACCGCCCGAATGCCCGCCGCCGACTTGCGGCATATCGAGCTCCTCATGTTTGCCAAAATTGCGAGTGAGAAACGCCGTCGATTGCTTCTCGACTTTCCACGGCTGGCGCTCGAAATCGCGAACCTCGAGCCGGCCCTTCGTTCCGTTGAATGCGATGCGGTAACCTTCGATGGGCATCGAGGCATTGAGTGAATACGACATGCTGACGCCGGTCGAATATTTCACGACCGCGGACATCGTGTCGTAGATGTCGACGTCTTCGCGAAACACGCACCCGTCTCGATAGTATCCGTCGACGTCCTCGCAGTCGGCATACAGCTTCATGAGCCGTGCGTCCTTTGTCATGTCCCAATAGAAAGGGCACTGCGATTTATGAGGGCAAGTGCGGCAGTTGGTGCCGCGGAACGGGCCGTTCTTGCCGTAGACATTCAGGGCCCCGAACGCGCTCACTTCGACCGGATCCGCGGCAAGCCACCAATTCACAAGATCGAAATGATGCGTTGCTTTGTGAACCCACAGGCTACCGCCTCCCGATTTCAGTCGATGCCAGCGGCGAAAGTAATCCGCTCCGTGGGTCGTGTCCAGATACCAACTGAAATCGACCGACGTCACGCGTCCGA
>DATLCA010000160.1:0-3546 GCA_035526605.1 Pyrinomonadaceae bacterium
CGAGCCCGTCCGACAAATAATCCGTGTCGGGATCGTCGCTGCGATTTTGAAATGGGAGCACGGCAATCGAAGTGATCTGCGATGCGGAGCCAGATCCAAAATACCGGTAACCAGCGAAACCCGCGAGCAGCGCGACGACTAGCGCGATGGGACCAATCAACAGTCGTTTGTCGAACGAGTTTGGAGTCCCGCCT
The DNA here is from genome assembly GCA_035526605.1 of Pyrinomonadaceae bacterium. Lineage (GTDB taxonomy): Bacteria > Acidobacteriota > Blastocatellia > Pyrinomonadales > Pyrinomonadaceae > OLB17. The sequence goes on from DATLCA010000160.1 coordinate 195, forward strand.
TCAGGCGGCCGACGTGGTTGCGGACTGTGGAGTGCGGATCGCGGGTTCTCATTCGTTTGACGCCCCTCAAACAATTGAGTCTTCACATCATCAGCGAAGCCGCCTGAAGGCGGGACTCCAAACTCGCCGCCTGAAGGCGGGACTCCGAACTCGCCGCCTGAAGGCGGGACTCCAAACTGGCCGCCTGAAGGCGGGACTCCAAACTCGCCCTCCGAAGACCGGCCTCCAAAGACCGCTGTCGCCGGCTCCTCTCCCGACACTCCGTAAACCAGCTCAGCACCGTCTTCGAGACAAAAGCTCAGCGTGTCGTCGAAATAGTCTCTCCTGCACTCAGGGCATCGCTTCATACTTGAATCGATAATCAAGGGTCACTGATCAGTTCGAATACTCAACCCGGCGCTTTGCATCAGCTCGGAGAATCGCGGATCATCGCGAAGACGATCAAGTGTCGGAAGGCCCGCGTAGTACGCGAAAGCCTGACGCTCCTCTACGGCCCTCGAGAGTACCGCGAACGCGGAATCTATATCACCCAACTCACTCAATAGCCATGCTTCCGATGCCGCGGTCGGCGCGTCCGCGGGGCGGGCCTGCAGCTCCGCTAATTTCTCGCGAGCTTCGTCCGGGCGTCCGGCCTTCGCCAGGCACCAGCCAAGAAGCCCGAGAAAGAACGCGGCTCCGCGCGAGACACGAACGGCTTCCTCGGCCGCGGCGAGACCTTGCGGAAAATTTCCCAACGAAACCATCGCGATCGAGTATCCCCAAAGGGCGAGCGTGTTTTCTTTTTCGAACGTAAAGGCTTGTTCATAGAACGGCAGCGATTCTTCGAACCGCCCCTCTAGCACCAGGCCCGCACCACTGATCGCGTACGGAAACGCCGCGAGGGGATCTGCGAATCTTGCGCGGTCATAAAATGGCCGAGCTTCATCGAAGCGGCCCTCCACACTGAGCGTAAGCGCGAATGCGCCCAGAGCGTGGACCTGATCGGGATTGATCCCGATCGCCCGACGAAAAGCTTGCTCGGAAAACCTCCAGTCCGCTTCCACATAAGCCATGAGCCCTTCGACGTAGCGCCCCTCCGCTGATTCCCCAGCCAACGACGTTGCTGTAGCGAGCGCTTTCTTCGCGTTCTCGCACGCAGCTCGCGCGGGGATAAGAGCATAATGCGCAGCGAGGATCGTTCCCTCGGCAAGACCGACCCATGAAGGAGCATGTGATGGATCTAACCGCACCGCTTCTTCGAACGCACGACGCGCGCCGCCCACGTCATTTTTTGTGTGACGAAGATACCGTCCCAGAAGATAGGCTTTGTATGCTTCCGTGTTCTCCGTATGGCGCTTGAGGGCGGCGTGATTAGCACCGCCAAGCAGTTTTAGCTTGAGTGCGTCGATGACCGCCAATGTGATCTCGTCCTGAACCGCAAAGATATCGCGCATCTCGCGATCATAAGTCTCGGACCAGATGTGATATCCGTTAGCGGTGTCTACCAGCTGCACCGCGATCCGCAGGCGGTCACCGGATTTTCGGACGCTTCCGTCAAGAACGTGTGCCACTCCGAGCTGACCCGCAATCTTATTAATGTCCGTCTTGCTCTGCTTGAACGAGAATGTGGAGGCCCGTGCGGCTACTTTTAGTCCTTCTATTTTCGTCAATGCGTTGAGCAGCTCTTCAGCGAGGCCGTCGCAAAAGTATTCATTGTCCGGGTCGGTGCTGATGTTAGTAAACGGCAGAACCGCGATGCTGTCCCCCGGCGCGTTTGGAGTCCCGCCTTCAGGCGGCGGCTCACCCGGTTGCGGACTGCGGGTTCCGGATTGGGGATTCTGATTTGTTTCGCGCCGTTCGTATAACTGAGTCTTCGCGTCGGCGCCGGAGCCGCCTGAAGGCGGGACTCCGAACGAAGGCGGGACTTCGAACGAAGGCGGGGTTCCAAGCAAAGCCGTCCCCGGCTCTGCATCAGCAACTAGCCATTGCCCGTCGTCGAGACAAAAGTTCAAAGTGTCATCGGCGTAAGTCTTCTCGCACTGCGGGCATAGCTTCATATAAGTAAATCGACCCTCAGACCCCGAACTGGCGAAGATGATGGTCGATGTGTTTGTGCGCGATCATCGCCCATTGCTTCGCGGACATCTTTCCGAAGAAAGGATGATAAAGGCATTCGTGGTCGATGGGAAGCTCTCCGAGTTTCTCGATCGCGGTGACGAGGTTTCCCTTATCGATATCGAAACCCATCGGCTTTCGGCCGTCCTGCTGCTGATCCATCTCGGCCGACGTTTTGACCTCTTTCGGTATCGGCAACACGTAAAGGACCAATGGTTTGATCACGGTTCGCGAGAACCAACTGCTATGGTCCCCGGTGCTTGAAACAAATGGCAGATCACCCGCCTGAACAAGATGCGAAAGCATCTGCTCGACGTTCATCCTCCCCCACGCGGGCTTCGCATCGATGCTGAGAGCGTTCAAGCGTGCGATCAATTCCGATCGGCATTGCGCATCTCTAATTGTCTTCATAATTTCACACAAGTTCCTTTAATTTCCATCACCTCGTTTTATGCGCTTCCATGTCGATCTCGATCAATTGACCTGGCAATGCGAGTCCCTTGACCTCGAGCCATGTCCCGGTAGGAAATCCGTTTCTATAGATCGAGCTACGATACCCCGAGACTTTTATGAAACCGGCCATATCGGTCGTGAAAACGTTTTCCACCGTCACATCGTCGAAGGTGTAGCCGAAATGCTTCAAGATCTTTTCGAGATCGGCGTAACAGTTTTTCATCTGCTGTTCGAGGTTGCCCGCGGCGACCAGCGTTCCTTTGTCGTCCATGCTGACCGCACCTGAAATTTTCAGATCATCGCCGATCCGCATCGCATGAATGTAGCCATATTCTTTTTCAACTGCGGGACGCAGAGCGAAGGTCTCATGCTTGTCTCTTTGTACCGCGGGCGTTTCGGCCGACATCGATGTTTCCATGTACATCGCCTCGAGCCATCGACCGCCGCGCTTGACGTAATTCACCGTCGAACGAACCTGCGAAGGAATCTTCTGCCCAGCGCAAATTCATCCTGAGTCGCGGTGTACGTCATCATCGCCGCGTCGCTGCCAAGCGCGACGAACTTGAAATTGTCGAGTGCAAAACTTTTTACGTCACATCCCGAAAGGTATCTAATCATCTGCGCTTTATCGGAAACGCCGTCGGAATTTATCGAAACAACTTCTGCTATCGTATTTGCCTGATACCATGATGGATTTTTATTTTTCCATGCTTCCCAACCCGCCTTCTCCAACGCGATGATCTCGGCTTTTGGACCGTGCGCCGTTTTCGTCTGTCCGAAGGCAGCGGATGATACGGAGATGACG
>DATLCA010000161.1:0-2012 GCA_035526605.1 Pyrinomonadaceae bacterium
AGAAGCATACGAGCGAACGGTTAAGGCGGACGTGAGGTACAGGTTCGTGATCGACATGCAGGGGACGTAAAGCGCACCCATGTCGATCATTTTGTTTTAGTGTTTTTTTCGTAGTCTTGGTCTTGTTTCGTGTGTTTCGTGGTTTGGCTTTGTTCATTACTACCGCCGGCCAAGTAATCGACGGGCGAAGCGGAACCACGAAGCAACATGAACCGATGAGGAACAAATTCCAGAGCTAAACCTGCGGTCCAGCTCGCATAGCTTATGCGTTACATAGCGCTTCTTCGCGGGATCAACGTCGGCGGAAACACCATGATAAAGATGGCGGACTTGAAATCGAGTTTTGAAAAGCTCGGTTTCAAGGACGTCGTTTCATACATCAACAGCGGTAATCTCGCGTTCAACGCCCCGAAGGTAGCCGAAGAAAAGATCTGCACGAAGATCGAAAAGGCGGTTGAGAAAGACTTTGGACAATCGATCCCCGTAATGATCCGCGAGCAACCCTCGATCAAGAATGTTCTCGCCAACAATCCGTTCGACGGTATGTATGAATCACACAAGCAGATGCACGTCCTTTTCATGAAGGAGAAAATGCCGCACGACAAAGCCGCGCTATTAAAGGCGGCCGAGACTGAGAATGAGAAATTCCAGATCGTCGGGCGCGAGATCTACGCACTGTTGAAGGGTGGTGTTGCCGACAGCCTGCTGGGGAAAGGTTTTATCGACAAGAAGCTTAAGGTCGCTACGACCGGGCGGAACTGGCGCACCGTCCAGAAACTTTCCGAACTTTAAGTGCGCCAGTCTTGATCGCGATAGCTTACGGACGCGCCTCGAGCACCAGGTTGAAAGGCGTTTCTGTGGCGCGGGTCAAAGATGAGAATCCCCCTTCGGTCGCGACGGCTCTCAAACGTGCCTCGCCTGCCTGGGCACCGAGTCCCAACCCAACCTCCTGCGAACGCGACGCTGGGGTACAGATCAAAGTCGAGGCGGAATAGTACACGCGACCGACCGGGTTCAGGTTATCCTCCGTTCTGTCGTTCGCGAACGGCTCAACGATCATCCAGGTGCCGTCGTCTTTTAGTGCTTTTCGCACATGTTTTGCGGCTCCGACCGGATCGCCCATATCGTGCAAACAGTCAAAGAATGTAACTAGGTCGTAGTCTGAGCCCGGGAAATCTTTTGAGGCCGCAACCTGGAACTTGACCCGGTCGCTGACGCCGGCGTCCGCAGCTTTCTTGCTCGCAGCTTCGATCGACTTGTCATGATAATCGAACCCGACGAACTCGGATTTCGGATATGCCTTTGCCATCAAGATCGTGGACGCCCCGTGACCGCATCCGACATCGGCGACCTTGGCTCCGGATTTTAGTTTATCTTCCACGCCCGTCAATGCGGGGATCCACGAGCTCACCAAATTCGCGATATAGCCCGGACGGAAGAAAAGCTCGGTCCCGCAAAAAAGATCCGGATCGTGCTCGTGCCAACCCAGTCCGTCCCCCGTCTTGAATCGTTCGATCATCTTGGGAACGGCCTTTAAAGCCGAGGTCGCCAGTATGAATGCCCCGGGAAGATACGCCGCATTCTCTTCGTTCGTCATAACAAACGCCTGCTCGTCTGTCATGTAGTAACGTTCGTTCTCGGCGTCGTATTCGATATACCCGCTGGCCGCGTTCGAGTTGAGCCACTCCCTCACATATCGCTCGTTCGTACCGGTTTGCTCGGCAAGTTCGGCCGCGGTAACCGGTCTGCCGGCGTTTCCCATCGCCTTGTACAACCCGAGTTTCTCTCCTATCACGACCGAGCCGGCGTGCATGGTCGCACCCAGATCGCCTACAAACTTTCCAAGCAAGTTATTCAATTTCTCTTCGTTGATACTCATAATTCGACCCCCTACTATTTTTTTTAATATGGCATGTTGAAAGTGACGACAAGAAAACGAAATATTTGCCGAGAACTCGGACTATTTCTATTTTGCCAATGTGCAGAACTACCCACTGCGTGATAGTTGTTGT
>DATLCA010000162.1:0-8457 GCA_035526605.1 Pyrinomonadaceae bacterium
AACGGGGTGATAAGAATCCCCGCCGTCGGGCTCCGTACGTCGTCTAAAATACAAAGCAGCCAAGTTTCGAAAGGGATGATTATGGGAAGAGCGCCGGGAATGCAGACCGATAAAATCGCTGGTACAGATTCTCGATGGCGCCTCTGGAAGGCCGAAGTGCCGGCGGGTTCTTTTCCGTGTCGTCTCCGTGTATTCCGCGTATTCCGTGGTTTCGGCTTCAGGCATGAACCACGGAATGCACGGAATGCACGGAACGCACGGAACGCACGGAATGCACGGAGAAGAAGAGGCACGGAAGGGAAAAGACCTCGGTATCAGAGTGATTACCAAACGCTTCTTGGTTACCGTTTTTTGAAATTACCCAGGCTTCGGCAAACTGGAACGGGGAATCAAACAAGTGCGGGCATCGACCTTCGAGGGAAAGACAAACGAATGAAAAAAATCGAGATCACATTTATCGTCACCGCACTCCTGACATCGGCGACTGCCGGCTGCGGGCAAAATGCGAGCAAAGGAGCACAGTGTGCTCCCGTCGAAACAGCGACCCCCAATGCTCCGGATCAAAAGCCGGCCTTCGCGGGCCAGACTCGCGTTTGCGCGGTCAAATCTAATACTGCTTTTGAAGTAACGACCGTAGCGAAAGGCTTGAAACAGCCGTGGGCGGTGGAGCCTTTGCCGGACGGCAGTTTTTTGATCACGGAAAAAGCGGGGCAGATGCGGATCGTAAGCGCGAAAGGGGAAGTGGGCGAACCGATAGGCGGCTTGCTGCCGGTCGAACAGGGCGGCCCATCCGCGGTCAGCGGGCAAGGCGGACTGCCGCCGATCACCGCCCGCGGGCAAGGCGGTTTACTGGATGTGGCTTTGAGTCCCGATTTCGCAAAAGACCGCACGATCTTCTGGAGTTTTTCGGAGCAGCGCGAAGGCGGCAGCGGGACAAGCGTCGCTCGCGGCGTGTTGACCGCGGATCGAAAGAATCTCGAACAGGTAAGGTTGATCTTTCGGGCGATGCCGACTTACAACAATGGCCTGCACTTCGGTTCACGGCTGGCGTTCGGTCCGGATGGAAAGCTTTACATCACGCTTGGCGAGCGGTTCGACAAAGAGACTACGCGCCCGCAGGCGCAGCAGCTAAGCAGTCACCTCGGCAAGATCATCCGCATCAATCCTGACGGATCGGCCCCGGCGGACAATCCGTTCTTCAAGCAACCGGGTGCTCTGCCGGAGATCTGGACGCTCGGACACCGCAACGTTCAGTCGTCGACGTTCGACGATCAGGGAAGATTCTGGACGATCGAACACGGAGCGAAAGGCGGCGACGAATTGAATCTGATCGAGAAGGGGAAAAATTACGGCTGGCCGGTGATCAGCTACGGCGAAGAATATTCCGGCGAGCCGATCCCCGGGAACATCACGGTAAAGGAAGCGTACGAACAGCCGGTATATTATTGGGACCCGGTCATCGCCCCGTCCGGCGCGCAATTTTATACGGGGAATGCTTTTCCGGAATGGCGCGGGAGTATCTTTGTCGGGGGCCTCGTGTCGCAGCGGCTCGTGCGGCTCGTCATCAAAGACAATCGCGTGGTCGGCGAAGAGCACCTCCTCACAGACCGCGGAAAGCGCATCCGCGACGTTCGCCAAGGACCGGACGGTGCGCTATATGTCGTGACGGATGACCCCAACGGAGAATTGTGGAAGATCGCGCCGAAGCGGTGACTATTCCTCAAAGCGCTTGTTAAGTCGTCCGCCTGATGCCGATCGCTTTTTCCGGGTTCCTTTTATCGCGCGTATTCCGCGCGTTCCGTGGTTAGGGCCATTGCAAAACCACCGAATACACGGAACAAGAGGAACGAAGCCGGACAAGCGGCTCCGTGTTTCGCAACCGTGGATGATGGATGAGGCGGCGAGTCCGACGAACGAATCTTTCATCGCGTAGCCATTCACAGAATTAGCCGTGGCCTGAAAAGCCACGGCTAACTTCCATACCGGCAACCTGGAGCTCGCCGAACATCGACGGAAATCGTTCTCCTCAGCTTCCGATCTTTCTGAATTTCAGACCCGAGTAATACAGCGCTCCGATCTTCCCATCGAAATCCGTATCAAATTTTATGACCTCGCCCTGAAGCGGTGTCATCTCGACCCGGATGGTCTCCTTTTCGGTGAAAGGCGTCGACAGAACATGGATGTAGCCCATTCGCACACCCAGTGTATTTTGCTCGACGGCGATGTCGATGTTCCCCAGGAGCTCGTTGTAGTACCGGCCGACGTAGTCCGCAAGCGGTCTTGTCAGCTGCGACGTCCGTCCCGCTCGGCCGCGGACCGATGCGATCATCTGCTGCTTCATTTTGCCGTACTGTTCGGTGAGGTCCTGCAGTTGTTTCGCGTAATTTTCCGGCGTGTCCGTGCCGAGCATGCGGTCATAAGCGTATGTCGCGAGCAGGTGTCCGATACGTCCGCCGGCCGTGCCTTCGTTGACCATTACCGCAACGCCGATCTTCTTGTCCGGCATGTACGAGATATGGCTGTTCCATCCCGGATAGCCTCCGTGATGATAGATCACATTCTCGTCGCGATATTTTCCGATCTGCCAACCGAGGCCGTATTTCCCGTTGCCTGTAAACGGAGGCTGATCTCGCTGTGTGTCGGCGTAACCGGTGTGCACGCTCTGCATCACCTCCGCCGGTATCACCTGTTTGCCGTCGAGCTTGCCGTTGTTCATATTCAGGCTTAGCCAGCGTCCGAGATCGCCGAGGCTGGTAACGATCCCGCCCGCGGCTTGCATGTTGTTGTCCTGCTTTTCGAGCGGCGAGCGGACAACCGTTCCGGTCTCCGGGCTAAAAAGATATGAATCGGCTATGACGAGCTTCGCCGCGCGCGGCTTCGAAACGTAAGCACTCGTCTGTTTCAATTTCAGTGGAGTGAAAACTTTTTCCTGCAGGACATCCTGCCAGTTTTTGCCGAGCGTGAGCTTCAGCAGCACACCGTAGATGTTGTACCCGAGATTTGTGTACGCGTACTTGCCGTAATTCTGGTCCTTGTACACCGTCCCCTCGGCGAGTACACGCACCAGGTCCTTATCGTCGACCTCACCCGTAAAGGCTGTTCGCCATACAAGCGTGCTGTTCGACAGGCCGCTCGTGTGTGTCAGGAGGTCTCGGACGGTAACTTTGTCGGGTATCGGGAAGCTGAACGTTACGCCGGGAGCATATTTGGTGACGGGGTCGCTCAGCTTGATCTTGCCCTCACGATCGAGCAGCGCCGCCGCGAGCGCCATATAGGACTTCGTCGACGACGCGATGTAATACAAAGTGTTCGCGTCCGCCTTTACTCCCTTTTCCTTATTCGCGAGGCCGTACGCCTGCAGGAAAATGGGCTTGTCGTCTTTGACGACGACGATCCCGACACTCGGGATCTCCGGTATCGCCTCCATGCCGCGACGAACGAAGCCGTCCATCTCGGTCGCGAATTCCTTCTCCGAGATCTGTTTCGTAGCTTGAGCGCAAACTGTCAGCGGAGTGATAAGGAGACTGACGATTGTAAGGATTAGTATGTGTTTCATGATGTTTACCGCCACGGCGCGTGGGCCGGGTCAAACATACAGTATCAGCAGTGCTGGTCGAAATCTTGAACAAAACGAGCATTTTTGGAGGCCGCACGGTGGAGCTTCCGATATGCATACGGGGTCACGCCCATCTGCGCTCTGAAAATTCTATTGAAGTGACTCTGGTCAGAAAATCCAGCGTCGAACGCAACGTCACATAGCGGCCTTTCGGTGCGCAGCATCTGCCCGCAGGCGAATTCAAACCTCAGCCGCCGGACGTATTCGCCCACGGTACATCCCATCTTTTGCCGGAACACACGCGAAAGGTGAGCCGAGTGGACACCGGCGATTTGAGCGACGTCGCCGAGGCTGAATGTCGCTCCGAAGTTGTCGTGCAAATAATCCATCGCCCTCGCGAGCCAGGCGGCCGAACGCTTTTCTTCGCGCAAGACTTTTGCGCGAGAGCCTTCGGCGAGCATCTCGGATATTAGCCCGTCTATCGCGAGCGTCGAGGCGCTGTCGACGCGGGCGATCTCGCGCCCGAGTCGGGCCCCCAGCCACGCGACAAGCTCGCTGCGGTGGCTCGAGCTGCAGTTCAGACTATCCGCGACGGCAGCCCAGTTCCGTTGGCCGTGAAACTCGACGCTGTAGATCCGCACTTCGCTTTCAAACGAAACGGCATGGCTCTCGCCGGGCGGGTGGTAGATCAACGTCGAGGACGCCCGCGAATGTGCGTTGCGTCCGATGTGTTCTTCGTAACGCCCCGACGCGACGAAACTAAAGGAGGCGGTTTGATGCCGGTGCCGGTCGTGCCGCACCCCGGCCGGATACAGCACTTCGTTGACGCGGCGGTCGCCGAGCACGCGAGAGTTGACGAGGCATAAATCTGCGAGATTGACGTTCATATAAAAAGATGGGGAAAGCGGCTTTCTAAATCTCCAACGACACGGCGTGCGCTCGGGTTCCCAATTTTAACCCGAGCCCGTGCTAATTGCTCACCTTTTTTCTCGATCCGTCCATCCTGCGTTCGGTGTAATCGCTTCTGTATGTTCGGTGCTTGCCATAAGAAGCGCGACCCCAGATTACGGAATGCAGGCTGAAATGAAGCTTAGCTGCTGGGATGAGCAGACGACGCTCCCGTGATTTAAAGGCTCTTCCTGTTTCGTGTCTTCTCTTTGTTCGTGTGATTTCGTGTGAGTTAGTGGTTCCAGGTTTTCGGCGCAGGCAGACTAAAACCAAAAACCCACCCACACGAAAGCACACGAACAAAGACAGAACACGAAAAGAAGGCGATCCGAGCATCCATTTTGAACACATTCGCGCCGTCAGTTATCCTTTTCGAAAGGGAGAAAAACATGGAACGCAAAACCGCAGACGAATACCCGCAGGAGTTACTGGATCTATTTCACGAGTACCAGCACGGCGACATTGATCGCCGGTCTTTCCTCAACCAGGTCACGAGGTTCGCGGTCGGCGGTCTGACCGTTGCGGCGATCTTCGAAAGCTTGAAGCCGAATTACGCGTGGTCGCAGACGGTGCCGAAGGATGACAAGGATCTGAAGCTGGGATACGAGACAGTTCCGTCCCCGGCCGGTAACGGAGAGATCAGAGGTTATCTGGCGAAGCCCGCAAAGGGGAAAAAGTTTCCGACCGTGTTGGTCATCCACGAGAACCGCGGGCTCAATCCGTACATCGAAGACGTCGCCCGGCGGCTCGCGAAAGCGGGTTACATGGCGTTCGCTCCGGACGGTTTGACTTCGGTCGGCGGCTACCCCGGCGATGACGAAAAAGGCGCCGTGGCATTTCGCAAAGTGGACGGAAAAAAGATGACCGAAGATTTCGTCGCGGCCGCGAAGTGGCTCAAAGCGCGGCCGGACAGCAAAGGTAAATTAGGAGCGATCGGTTTTTGCTTCGGCGGCGGAATGGTGAACCAGCTTGCGGTGAGACTCGGCAGCGATCTCAACGCCGGCGTCGCGTTCTACGGCCGCCAGGCGGGTGCGGACGACGTACCGAAGATCAGCGCGCCGCTCATGCTGCACTACGCGGGCAACGACCAGGGCGTCAACGCCGGCATCCCGGCGTACGAGGCCGCCCTCAAGGCGAACAAGAAAAAGTACGAGCTCTACATGTACGATGGCAAACAGCACGGCTTCCACAACGACACCACGCCGCGCTACGACGCCGAAGCCGCGAAGCTCGCGTGGGATCGGACGCTGGGATTCTTCAAGAAGAATTTGAAGTAGGCGGCTCAGCGGATGAGAATAAAACGAGATTCGTGCGGGATCGTCGCATAGCGACCGAACGAATTTAGCCGTGGGTCTTTACCCACGGTAAGTCGAAACAAATATCTTCGTCGCGTCAGCGACAATCGAACTGACGCGACGCGGTGTCTTTTCGATCTCTGGCCTTGGGTCAAGACCCACGGCTAAATTGGGGGCACCGCTAAGCGGTCAATACAATTAAATCGCGGAACAGTCTGCATTTTTCAGGAGGTAATTTATGGACATAGGGATCATCGGTTCGGGTCAGATCGGGGGCACCCTCGCGCGGCGCCTTACGGAGCTGGGACATCGGGTGTCGGTCGCAAACTCGCGCGGGCCCGCATCGCTTACCGAGCTCGCCGCCGACACCGGCGCCACACCTGCGACGGTCGAGGACGCCGCGACGGCGAAGGACATCGTCATCGTTTCCATCCCGCAGGCGGCGGTCCTGAAACTGCATCCCAATTTGTTAACTGAATCTACCGCCATCATCGTCGACACTGGGAACTACTACCCGGCGCGTGACGGCAACATCGAGGACATCGAAGGCGGCATGAACGAGAGCGAATGGGTCGCGCGGTCGCTCGGGCGGCCCGTCATCAAAGCTTTCAACAACATCGCCGCCAACAGCCTCGCCACGCGCGGCGTCGCCGCCGGGACGCCGGGTCGCATCTGCCTCCCAGTCGCCGGCGATGACCCACGAGCGAAAGAGATCGTAATCGACCTGATCGACGAACTGGGTTTCGACGGCGCTGACGCCGGAACCCTAGTCGACTCGTGGCGGCAGCAACCGTGCACTCCCGTGTATGCCCAGGACTTCGACGCTGAGGCGGTCGAGACGGCGTTGCAAAACGCCGACCCTGACAAGGTCGCGAGCTACCGAGCCGCCGCCGACGAAGCCGCCCGCGCGTGGTTCCAAAACTAGCCCCTCTAGATGCTGGGATTCGGGATTTCGGATTTCGATTGCGGATTCAGATTTCAAATTTGAAATTTCAAATTTGAAATATCAGAGACCAGGCTCCGGCTTTCATTCGTGTGTTTCGTGTATTTCGTGGTTCGGCTTTGAATAAGCCGACTCCCGCGCAATGTCGGCTTAACAAAGAAAGTTTCGTGTTCTGTTTTGTTCGTGTGGATTAGTGGTTCCACTCCGCCGGCGCAAGCGGATCGGAACCACCAACCCAAACGAAATCACACCAGACGCGGCCAGCTTCAAAAATACAAATACATCGAACACGCAGAAGAGACACGAGCAAGATCCGCCGGAAATTCCAACTAAAATCCAGCCGGGAAAACAAAAAGAGTTGGTCGTTGCACCACTCTTGGCTATACTTCCACTGATCTCGCCGGTTCCCGGCCGGCAACTATCCGGAGACAAAGATTATGAAGCCGATTTCCGCAATTGTTTTTGTGTTCGTCCTTTCGTTCGCCGCCTCGGCGCAATATAAGAAGGGCAGCGTCGAAGATAAATTGATCGAGATGGACAAGGCGTGGACGCACGCCGAATTGACCGGCGACAAGAAGGCAGCCGGCAACGTAGTCGCGGATGACTACGTCGGCACCACTCAGCGGGGCGAGATCGAAAACAAAACTCAATACCTCGCCGGTGTCACTCCAAATTCCGACATGGTGAAAGCCGATGATTACAAAGTCACCATCTACGGCAACACCGCCGTCATGACGCACCGCTCCACGGTCTCAGGCGTCAGAAACATCCAGTTCCGCAGCACCCACATCTGGATGAAACGCAAAGGCAAATGGCAAATCGTCGCGCATCACGGCAGCATGATCGCACCGCAGGATAAAGACGACCAGTGAATTCGATTGCGGATTTGGGATCGCGGATTGCGAATTTAGATTTCAAATTTGAAATTTCAGACTTCGGATTTCGTTCGTGTATTTCGTGGTTCGGCTTTAAATAACGTAGTCAAGAAGCAACGCAGAGTGATTAAGAACATTCCTATTTCGTGTTTTCTTTTTTGTTCGTGTGACTTCGTGTGAGTTGGCGGTTCCGGTTTCTTAAAAACAGACACCAGCGCGGCAACAGATCAAGACGGCACCACGACCGCCCCAGCAAGATGATGAAGAACCCAGTATTACTCGCAACAATATTCCTGGTCATATTTCTCTTCAGCCATCAAGCAGGCTTTGCCCAATCCGCCACTCACTCGATGAAGGGATACGAGCTGTACAGCTGGCAGTCGAGCGGGCAGTGGTATTTTGCATTACTCGTCGGAACAAATCGCCAGAAGACGCGGCAGGAGGTCGTTTCGCCCCGAGCCCGAATCAAAGGAATCGCAGGACTAAAAAGAAAGCTCGATCTATTACCCGAAGGCGAGGAACTAAGTTGGTCAAGCCATCGAATACCAAAAATGAAAATGCCTCCGAGATCGGTCGTCGACGAGATCATCGATCACTGTCATAAACGACGATTAATTTTGCGGGTGAGTCCGTATTGACCTGCATCGCGTCCTGTTTCGCGCTTGTTTTATTCGTGTGAGTTCGTGGTTCGAGTCTCAGATTTGTTTCGTGTGTTTCGTGGTTCGGTTTTGAATAGCATACCCACCAAGCAACACCGAACTCACGTTCGTGTGAGTTCGTGGTTTTTTCAGTCCGCTGCGCCGACACCTGGAACCACGAAACCACACGAAATCACACGAA
>DATLCA010000163.1:0-2205 GCA_035526605.1 Pyrinomonadaceae bacterium
CTATCTTGGCCTGGACGTCCATGATGCCGGGCGGTATTTCACCGATCAGACTGCGAAAAATTCGAAGCCGTTCGCGCCGGGGATGGTGCTGACCGTCGAGCCTGGTTTGTATATTCCCCCTGACGACAGATCGGCGCCGTCCAAATATCGCGGCATCGGCGTTCGCATCGAGGATGACGTGCTTGTTACGGAAAACGGCAATCTTAATCTGACGGCGAAGGTGCCCAAGGATCCAGACCAGATCGAAGCATTGATGGCGAAGAGGAGATAACGCTCGATTTGGAATACCTGGGTGCTTGCCCGAGCACCCGGATCTGAGATGAAGCTGAATAGAACAAATTCGGATGATCCCGACTTCCGCGAGCTCGTAATTCAACTGGACGATTACCTCGCGGACGTCGACGGCGAAGACCATGCCTATTACGCGCAGTTCAACGGACTGGACGACATCGCCCACGTCGTCGTCGGCTATGACGAGGGTGAACCGGTCGGATGCGGAGCGTTCAAGTCTTATACGGATGAGGTCGCGGAAATCAAGCGAATGTTCGTCCGGCCGGAGTTTCGTGGGCGACAGATCGGATCGCTCGTGCTTGAAGAACTGGAGAAATGGGCCCGCGACGCGGGATTTACATCGTGCGTTCTCGAGACCGGCCGTAAGCAAGTTGCCGCGGTGAAGCTGTACCAAAACAGCGGCTATGACGTAATTCCCAATTACGGTCAATACGCCGGCGTCGCCGGGAGCGTCTGTATGCGTAAAGAGATCGCCCTCGAGCAAAAGGCGAAAGTTCAAGTGCAATGACCGCCGACCATCTTCTCAAAAATCTACCCGCCCTCTTCGCGGCTTTGCTTGTTGCGATCCTCTTCCTTCAATCGGGGCTGGACAAGGTTCTCGATTGGAAGGGAAACCTTGGATGGCTTACGGGACATTTCTCGAAGACATTTCTTGCGCGTTCGGTGCCGGTGATGTTGGCAACGATCACCGTAATGGAGCTCGCAACCGGATTTCTCGCCGCCGCCGGGATAATTTATTTTCTTGTAACCGGATCGCTTGCCGTCATTTTTTGGGCGTCGGTGATCGGGGCCGCGTCGATCACCGCGCTATTTTTCGGCCAACGGATCGCGAAAGATTATCCCGGTGCGGCGGTCCTCATCCCATACTTTATATTGCTGTTGATCTTGATGCTGATCTCTTACCGCCCCGCGCCGACGTTAACATTGAATTAGCGCACCGGCCCGTTTACTTCCCAGTAAACGGCTTTCCATCTTTTTCCGCAAAAAAATTAATCAACCACGTTCTGTTAAAAGATGATCGATTTTGCGATCGATCTTCGCGTTAGAAGCTAGAGCCCGGTTCGGGCCGTTTTAGTGAGGCAGGAGTTATGAGAAAGAGTAAGGCAACAACGCTGGTACGCATCGAGGACAATTATATCTTTTATACTTGTCTGGTCCTCGTGCTCGCTATTGCCGCATTCGGCATTGCGACAGACATGATCAACCGCTAAAAGGCAATAAATAAGACCGACATTATTCCGGCAATAAAAAAGGCCGCCTCACAAAGGCGGCCTTTTTTTCGTTTGCAGGATCCATAGATTTTTCGTTTCTCCGCCGCTAAGCAGGACCGATCCGGATCCAGGTCGGATTAAATTTGAAATTTCAAAGTCGAGATTTAAGAACGTCAGCGCGTGAGTCTCACCACTTCAAAAGTCGCGACATAGCCGTTGCGGTTGATGCGAACATTGGAACGGGGCGCCGGGGTAAGGCTCACAAGTTTTATCGAATAGCCTTCCGCGCTCGCCCCCTGGTGCGGGCCATTCGTGTCCATGGTTAGATCCTGGGTCCGACCGAATCCGCTAACCCGGACCTTGATCTTCGCGTTCCCGGCCCAGACGCAGTTGGTGTCGGCCGGACAACGCGAGTCTTCAATAAGCTCGACGAAGCGAATGGAAACTTTGCCCTTCGCGACACGCTTTTCCTTGTTGATCTGAACGCGCATCGTCTCAGCACGCCCGGCCGCGTCCGCGGGCAGTGCACCCACGGCGAGAAACATCATCAAACTCAAGATCAATCCCTTCATCGAATTCTCCTCATAGCCGGTAATCACCGACGCGCTGTTTGAGTCGTATCGTGCGTGCGCAGGTTGCACTTAAATACGCGGCGCAGAAATAGGGTATGGATACACCGTTCCGTGCGGGCCGTCGTTGTTGA
>DATLCA010000164.1:0-1249 GCA_035526605.1 Pyrinomonadaceae bacterium
CACGGTAGAGTTGGAGCCGGGTCTCGCCGCGCAGCGGCGATTGAATCATCCGCCGCTGACGCGGCGAGAAACCGGTGGTGCCGCGGCCGTGGGCGGAAGCCGCCCACGGCTAAATTCATCCGATCGCTACGCGATCCAAGAACTTCGAATCGATGAGAAAAATAACTGCATGTGAATTCATGACACTCGACGGTGTCATCCAAAACGAAGAGAACGACGGCGACGGGTTCAAGCACGGGGGATGGTTTTTCCCGTATGCGGACGATGTGACCGGAGCCGTGTTGCAGGAGCGTCTGGCCAGGCCGGTCGATCTCCTGTTGGGGCGGAAAACGTTCGACATTTGGGAACCCTACTGGCCGAAGCATTCGGACTTTTGGCCGAACGTCATGACCGCGACGAAGTACGTCGCCTCGAACACTCGTGAAGCAAGCGACTGGCAGCCCACCGTCTTTTTGAGCGGAGACCTCGCGGAAAAAGTCCGAGAGTTGAAACAAACAGACGGGCCGGACCTGCACGTATTCGGAAGTGCGGACATGCTGCAGACGCTATTCAAAAACGATCTCGTCGACGCGATGGACCTTATGATCATCCCGATCACATTGGGTGAGGGGAAACGCCTGTTCCAGGACGGCACGATTCCGGCTTCGTTCCGAGTGACGCGCAGCCAGGTCGCCCCGAAAGGGATCATCATCGCAAGCTATGAACGCGACGGGGATGTGAGAACGGGGGCGCCGCAGATAGAAGAGAACGATTGATTCCTCTCCCGTGTCCTCTCCGTGTATTCGGTGTATTCGGTGGTTCGCCGGCCGACAGCCGCGGGACCAGACGCAGTTCCTGTCGGCTCTGGAACGGACCCTATGGGTCAGTGGTTTCAGGTTCCTGGGGACGGAAGACTGGAACCACGAACCCACACGAAATCACACGAACAAAACAAAGACACGAAATAAGAGGGACGAGATTTGAAAGTCGAATACGTTTTATGAACGTGCAGGAACAAATCCAAAAATACATTGCCGCCCAACCCGTACCGAAGCGCGCCGACATGAAATCGCTGCACCGCATCATTCTCCAGATAAAGCCTGAATGTAAATTATGGTTTTTGGATGGCAAGGACAGCGAAGGTAAAACTGTTTCAAATCCTAATATCGGATACGGACTTCAAACCATGAAGTACGCCGACGGAACAACCAGAGAGTTTTATCAAATCGGTTTGAGCGCAAACAAAACCGGGATCTCTGTCTACATCCTC
>DATLCA010000165.1:0-5252 GCA_035526605.1 Pyrinomonadaceae bacterium
CCACAGCGAGGAAAGCGCGTCGCAAGCAACAGCTGCCGAAAGGTCGCCGTCATTCAGCAGTTTCACGATCTGCTCAACCGTATCAATATTCCCGGTCGTGCCCAGGGTGCCGGCGGCCGCTTCGCGCAAAAGGTCGTCGTCCAGCAGGGAACCGACCCGGCCTGCCGCAGACGGATCTCCGATCCGTTTCAGTGCGTCCAGGGCCGCAAACGATAAAAAGAAATCACGCGATTCCGCGATCGCGAGCAAAGGATAGACCGCATCATTCGCCTGAAGATTTCCCAAGGCCTCGATCGCGTGGTAGCGAACATTCGCGTTCTCGTCGTCTAAAGCGGCGATAAGGTAGCCGACCGCTTCTTTGTTTTTCTTTTGTCCGAGCGCGAGAGCCGCCTGCATCCGGAGATCGTGGTCGTCGCTCCGGAGGAATTCGAGCAGCGTTGCCGTCGTGTCGATCGACGTCTCCTGCAGGACCTGCAGGGCGCCATTCAGCATGCCGAAATTAAGATGTTCCTTCCGCACAGCTTCCAACAGCGCCGCAACCGCCTCGGGCGCCGCGCGTTTCGCCATCGCGTCCACCAGCTTGCGGCGCACCCTCCAGTTCTTGTCGGCGAGTGCTTCTATGACGTGCGTGGCATCCGCATCACCGATCGGGTCCACCCCGCCGGCGACCGACTTTGCGGCCTCCAGCCGGACGGCGGGGTCCGGGTTCTTTAAATCTTCGGCAAGCTCCTTTTCCCGTTCCATCCTCGATGTGACGTCTTCGACAACGATGATGAGCCCGTCTATCGCATCCTTACCGCGAAGCGCCGATATCGTTACGAGCTGACGCATTTCCGCGAACCGGGTGGAAGAGCGTTGGGGCGGACATGAAAATAGATTTTTGTGAAAAGCGGGGGCCAGGACTTCGCTCGTCCCGGCGTCACGCACGTGCTCGAAGCGGGCGAGCACGCCGCGGGCTTCAATATCCGGCGCGAGCTCTTTGATATGTTTTCCGACAGCGGCGTTCGCGTCGATACCGGTCATCGTCGCCATCGCGTCGTCCCACACCCGAATGATAAGTTCGGTGCTGGTGGTAAATACTCCGATCAACGGCTTGCCCTCTGAATACGAATCCATTTCTTATTAATTGCATCCCGCTATTACTCCTGGGGACCGACTTTGACCGCAATCGTCAACTTAACGGGAGCGCTGCCAGAAAGTTTCTAACGCGGAGGTTGACCTGACGCTTCCCGCCGTCCCTGCAAACCGTCGATAAGAGCCGCGGCCCCTGATGCCTGTTCAGTAAGTATTGTCGTTTCGGAGAGCGTAGATTGTACGGCGTCAACGTTGCGGTCCGTAACGGCCCGAACGCCGGAAATGATGCCGAGTATGCTCTCGGCATTCGATGAGTGTTGACTGTTTGCTTCCGATATAGAACCGATGTTCTGTGCGATGTCGTTCGAAGCTTCCGTCACGCTGCGCATCACACGCGACTGTTCGACCAACGCCTTGGCCAATTCCTCTGAATGCTGCCGCATGCTGGAGGTAGCTTTCGTGATCTCGACCGCGCCCGCCGCCTGCTCGTTCATCGCTTTCGAAATACTGGAGATGGACGTGGTCAATCGGCCGGCCTCCGACGAGACCTGCTCGGTCGCAGTGGACTGTTCCGCCAGAGCCTTTGAGGTCGTCGCCGCACCGCGGCGCATCGACTCGACCGCCTGCACGATCTGTTCCGCCGCCGTCGCCTGTTCCGCCGTCGCCTTGCGGACTTGACCGGCCACGGCTGTCGTACTTTGGGCCGCCTTGATTATCTCCCGCGCCGCCCGGCTCTGTTCGCCCATTGCCTGGGTTACCTCGCGTGTTGTTTTTTGCATTCGGGCGACGGCCCCGACAATCGACTGCGCGGTGGTGGCCTGCTCGCTCGTCGAACCGGACACCTCTTTGGCCAACCTTGCGGTCGACTCGACGGCCGAAACAACATGTTGTCCGGCGGTGATCTGCTCCGATGTTGCGTTGCTGATCTGTTTCACGAGCCCGGACGCATCGCTGACACCGGTGAGTATCTTGCTGAGCCCTTTCAATCCTTCTTCGGCGAGTTTGTTGCCGTCGTCCGCGACTCGGACTCCCTCGTTGGACGCTTCGATCGCTTCTTGTACAGATTCCTGGAGCGCCCTGATGATGCCGGCGATATCCGCCGTCGCTTTCGCGGAGCGTTCGGCAAGATTGCGGACCTCTTCGGCAACGACCGCGAACCCGCGGCCCGCGTCGCCGGCCCGCGCGGCTTCGATGGAAGCGTTGAGCGACAGCATGTTCGTTCTTTCGGCGATGATGTTGATCGTGTCGACGATGGTTCCGATCTCACTCGATCGCTTTCCCATCTCCTTGATGACGGTCGCCGATTGTTGGATCGAATCGCGAACGCGCGTCATTCCTTGAATCGATTTCTCCGCGACCGCGGCCCCTTCCTCGGTTTCTTTAGCGACGCGCGAGGTGAGCTCCTTTGCATCTTTCGCCAGGCCCGCGACCGAACGTATCGATTGCTCCATCTGCGTCGCGCTCGTCGCTGCGTTGACTGCCGCTTCATTGATCGATTGCGAATTGGTCGCGACGCTTTGCACCGACCGGGCCATCTCCTCAATCGAAGTAGCGACTTCCTCGACCGTCGACTCCAGGTTTTCGCTCATCGCAGAAACCTCCTCGATCGACGCCGCCATTTCATTTATCGCCGAAGATGTTTGTTCGGCCGCGACGCTTAAGTCGTCTGCGTTGCTGGCGAGCCCGTTCGTGGATCGGGACATTTCTTCCATCGTCGCCGCGGTCTCGTTTATTGAAGAGCTCAGCGACTCAGTGTCCTGGCTTACCGTGCGTATCGACGCAGCGATCTCATGCATCGCGGTCGTCGTCTGTTCGGATGACGCGGCCATGTCCTGAGCCAGCGTACTTACGCTTTGGATGGAGGCGGTGGTTTGTTCGATCGCCGCCGAGGTTTGGGCGATCGATACCGCGAGGCTGGAGCCGTTGGCTCCCATCTCCTCCACGGAGGCGGCGGTTTCTTTTATCGACGATGCGACCCGCTCGGTCGACGCCACGATCGACTTCGATTGCGCCGCCGTCTCCTGGAGCGAAGCCGCCATTTCGTTGACCGAGCTGACCGCCCGCTCCAGCAACTCTAATTGCTCGCCGGTGGCCTGCCCGGTCTCGCCGGCGATCCGTTTTATTTCCGTCGCCGCCGTGGATATCGCCGCGACTTGCGCGCGGAGTCCGTCAAAATCATTTCGGCCAATTCCTGATGTTCCGTTTGTTTCGTGGCTAACCATAATTCAATTTTATCCCTGCTCGCCCGACGCTTGAGGCACGCTCGGGCTTATCAATTCTTCCAGATCAAGTAACAAGATCGCGTTGCCTTCCACCGTCGCTATCCCGGATAAGTAATGGCCGTTCGTCGTGGCGAGTCCGTCCGGGGGCGGGCCGATAGACTCTTCAGGAATGTTTTTGAATTCCCGCGCCGAATCGACGATCAGCCCGATCGTACGCTCACGGACTTTTACGACAACAAGACGGCTACGCAGGTCGAACGGGATCTTCTCGAAACCGAACCGGGTGCGGAGGTTGATCGCGGGAATCACCTGACCTCGTGAGAACACGACACCCTCGACATTCTTATCCGCGTTCGGGACGCGCGTGATGTTGTCGACCATCTCGAGCTGCTGGACCTGTGTGCTCTTTACCCCGTATGCGGTTCCCGCAAGCTCGAACAGGATAAAAGATTCTGACTGTGGAGCATCAATATTCATACGTGTTGATCAAGCCGTCTCGCGATCGCCGCCGTGTCGAGGATCAAAACTATTCGCCCGTCGCCGAGTTCCGTCGCACCGCTGATCCCCGGTACTTGGGTAAAAGGGTCGTTGTTCGCCCTGACCACGATCTCGGCCTGCCCGATCACGCGGTCGACCGCGATCGCGACCGCCTTGCTACCTTCGCCGACGATAAACGCATGGAATGTGTCGCGGTAGCTCGGCTGCAGATCGAACAGACCTGAAAGCCTGATGATCGGGAGGACCGCGCCGCGGTATTCGATTATCTCGTTGTTCTCCAAACGCCGGACGCTCGACTGCTCGACCTGAATGACCTCACGGACGCCGACCTGCGGGACGGCAAATCTTTCTTTATCGACAGAAACTATCAATGCATCGGCGATCGCCAGGGTGAGAGGCAGTTGAATCCTGAACTTCGTACCTGTGCCGAGCGTTGTTTCGAAATCGAACGAGCCTCCTAGCTCATCGACGGCACGCCGCACGACATCCATCCCAACGCCCCGGCCGCTCATTCGGTCCGCCTCGGTCCGGGTCGAGAAACCGGGCAAACATAAAATGTCGAGCAATGCTTTTTCGTCGAGCTCGTCGCTCGTTTTGACCAGGCCTCGCTGGCGGGCGCGTTCCAGTACTTTTGTTCGCGAGATGCCGGCCCCGTCGTCCTCTATCTCGAGAACGATGCTCTCTCCGACCGTTGCCGCGGCGAGTTTGATATTGCCGTTTTCAGATTTGCCTTTGGCCAGGCGCTCGGCGCGAAATTCGATACCGTGCGACACGGCGTTGCGAACCAAATGCAGAAGCGGGTCAAGGATCTTTTCGATGAGCAGCTTGTCGATCTCGGTGTTCGCCCCGGTCATCACCAGATCGATCTTCTTACCGGATTCGCGCGCCAGATCCCGAACAGCGAAACGCAGGCGTTCGAAGACCTCGCCGACGGCGGTCATGCGTGTACGCATAACTCCGTCGCCCAAGTTCCGAAGCTGCGTCTCGAAAACGTGATTCGTCTCCTCGAGCTCGCTGTACTGCTCCGAAGGAAGGATCCGCTCGGCTTTTCTGATCTGCTCGGAAAGTTTAGCCCGGCTAATTACCAGCTCGCCGACCATGAGCATCAGGCTGTCAAGACGTGACAATTCGACGCGGACAAAATTCGGCGCCGAAGTAAGTGCCGCGGCGGCGGCCTCGACAACCGCCGGCGTCTCTGGCGGGATCGCGGGGGATTCTTCCGCGGCCGCCTCGTAACTAATCCCATCGTCCGCCCATTCGGAAAACATCTCGGGATCGGCGTTGGTGTCGACGACAAACTGAAACGCCACCTGGCCCCCGCTCAAAACTGTCGGCGTCGACTTTACCAGTGTGCCGATCTCGGAAAGCCGCTGCCTGACGGTATTGACGTTTATGTTCCTCTCCGCCAGATCGGCCGCGGAAACGAATGTGAATAAATAACGCCCCTCCCCCGTCTCG
>DATLCA010000166.1:0-1392 GCA_035526605.1 Pyrinomonadaceae bacterium
TCCGTTCGGAAATGTGTGGCGATCCGTCGTTGAAGCTTTCCCTTGGACGAGACGTTCGGCGTCACGCTCTATGGAGAGGATCGCGACGTCGGCGGGCGCCCCTTGCAGGATCTGATTCGTTACCGTTTCGGAACCGGCGAACGAAGAAACGAAATTTATATCGGTGCCGTGCTCGCGTTTCCACTTCGCGGCAAACGCCGGATAGATCTCCCGTTCCAGGGCCTCTTTCATGATGGAGAATCCGTACACGGTTATCGTCAACCCTCCGCTGTTTCCCCCAGGCGAACTCGGAAGACACGCGGTCAGGATCAGCACAACAAAGAGTACGAGCGGGAATAGGCGGATGAACAACTTCATCGGGAATTCTCCTTGCTGCGTCGCAGTGTAAGTTCAATGTGGATGCACAATCCGAATTCTTCATCTGGCGGGATCCGCGCGCCGGCGCGAAAGCGGGTTACAAATATCACGAATGTGGCCGTCCGATTCATATTTCTCCACCAGAGAATCGAAAGACGAAGAGGTTGTGAAGTACATTTCACAACCTCTCGGCGACGCGTGTGTCGTGTCCTTCTTCGTTGTCGCCTACGAGGTTAGCTGACGGGCTGGAAGCGAAGAAGTCTTCTTCTGTAATTCAGATACGCCCCCGTTTTGCACGCTGCAAAACTTTGGTTCCCCCGTGCTGTATTTCTACAACTTCGGCGATTTGATTTGGTGGTAAGTTTATCGGAAAGACTTTGGGAAAGGCAAGAAGATAGTGCGAAGGGGAGAAGGGTAGCGGTTTCTCAATTCAGGCGATCTCTTAAATTTCAAATTTGAAATTTCAAATTTGAAATAGCCTTCGGTTCCAGGCGTCTTCGCTCCTCGTTATTCGTATCTTTCCTGCTTTCCTCTCCTCGGTACTCGTACTCTCAATGCTGCCGGCACAACTTCGTAAACCGCCGGCAGTCTGCCGGGCAGTTCACCGTCGATCTCAATGTGAACTTCCTGGTCTTCGCGGAGGGGACGAGCCTCAATCCGTTTCGCGAGCGTGTCCTTAACTTCGGGCAGGTCGAGATGCGTGCCGCGATACAGCGTGTAGGCGTTGAGGATGATCTTCGCCGTATTGATGTCACCGATATTGACGACATCAAGGAAACCGTCATTGATCTTTGCTGCGGGCGCGATCTTCATGCCGCCGCCGAAGAACCGCGCGTTCGCGATGCAAAAGTTCACCGTTTGCAGGGTCCGCTCTTCCTTGTCATCGATCTTCACCCGGACCGCGGTCGCGCCGATCGCCACTACTTCCTGCAGCGTCGATAAAGCGAAGCTCGCCCGGCCGCGGACGTTGTCCATCGGCAGCCAGGACAGGGAAGTGCTGCCCTTGACTCGCCCGATGATCGAGGCCGCAAGGCC
>DATLCA010000167.1:0-6426 GCA_035526605.1 Pyrinomonadaceae bacterium
CACCTGATCTCCTGGCGATCTCGTCGATCAAGACGAAGAAGGAATGTACAAAAGTTTAGGGAAACAGTTCGAAAAATCCTGGAGGATCCAATGAAAATTAATGTAGTAAATAAAATCATACGGGCGGTTTCTCTCACCAGCATCGTTATTATGATGGCGCTGTCATTAACCGCACAGTCCAACACCGGCTCGATCATCGGCGTCGTCTCGGACCCGAACGGTGCCGTGATACCGAACGCGACCGTCACGGTAACGAATCAGGGCACAAATGAAAAACGCACGGTCCAGACCGACGAAGATGGGCGGTTCGAGGTCGCATCATTGTCGACCGGCGTCTATACGATCGAAGCGTCCGGGACCGGTTTCGCCGCGACGAGTGTAAAGGATCTTCGCCTCGCGGTCGGCGAGCGAGCACGTGCGGACATCGCCATGACCGCGGGCGGAGTCTCCGCCGTCGTGGAGGTCGTCGATCAAACACGCACCGACACGGAGACGTCGACGATCGGGGACAATATTACCTCTGAGCGAATTCAGGATAATCCCGTAAACGGGCGCGACTTCACCCAGCTCCTCGCGACGGTCCCGGGTTCAGTGCAATCAACAAATCAATTTCAAACGAGTATCAACGGCATCCCATCGACATTCGGCGGCACCAGCGTACTCGTCGATGGTATCGATGCCGGCCGCATCGATCTCAACGGTACGTCGAACGTACTGGGCCGGATCGAGTCTCGCGTAAACCGTGTGAGCATGGACAGCATTCAGGAGGTTCAGGTTCTTGAGCAAAGTTATTCTGCGCAATACGGTGAAGCACTCAGTGCAGTCATCAACCCGATCACCAAGTCCGGAACAAACAACATTCATGGAAGCGTCTTCGATTACTTTCGCAACGAGGGGCTTGATGCGAATGATTTCTTTAATAACGCTCAAGGCTTTCCGCGGTCGAAGTTTAGTCTGAATCAATTTGGCGGGAACGTCAGCGGGCCCATCAGGGAAGACAAACTTTTCTTTTTTGTTAACTATGAAGGCGTGCGGCAGACGCGTGGTCAACTGTTCACGGCGCTCACCCCTACAACTGCTTTTCGAGCAGGGATCAACGCGGCGCTTATACCGGTTGTCGCGACCCTTCCGCTTCCCACTGCACCATTCACCTTCCCCGGCGATCCGGGCCCGAGCGCCGACCTCGGCTTCTATTCCGTCCAAAAAGACGGAAAGCTTCGAGAAGATACGGGGTCTGTAAAAATCGACTGGACACATAACGACAGGAGTCAATTCTCAGCTCGCTATAACATCAACGACTCCAAGACGACGACGCCTTACGGAGTTGGCACCGACCAAATCGCGGATGGAACGCTTCGTGTCCAGCTCTTCAAGTTTTCGCACAATTACGTGATCTCGCCGAACATGATCAATGAGGCAGCGTTCGGAATTAATGACAATAAAACGAATCCCAGCGGCGGGCCTTCACCATTTCCCATATTCAGCTTTCTTTTCGCGGACTCCGCGATCGCGAATATTGGACCGGCCCAGTTTGATCAAAAACGGAAGGGGACCGTCTACCAATTTCTTGACACGCTGAGCATCGTCCACGGCAATCATTCGATGAAGGCCGGGCTCGATATTCGACTGAACCGCCGGACGGCGGAATCTCTTCCCCAGACCACGTATCAATATGGTTCGATCACCGATTTTAAAACCAACGATCCATTTAGCGTCCAGACCGGTGGAAATCCGGCTCTTCATTATGCGAACGAGAATTTCTCATTCTTCTTTCAGGACGATTGGAAGATTCACCCTCGACTGTCACTAAATCTCGGTCTTCGGTACCAGGTTAGTACCGTCAGCCGGGAGCGTGACGGCTATCTTCAAAATTTCGACCTAGCGACACTCACCGTCACCCCGCGAGGTCAAAAAATCCACGACATGGACACCAATAACTGGGGTCCGCGACTCGGATTTGCCTTCGATGTATTTGGAAATCAAAAAACTGTATTGCGTGGCGGCTACGGGATCTTCTACAACCGTGAACTGCCGGCGAGTTTCGGCTCCCCGCAAGTAAACTCGTTCCCAACCCGCGGCATCACCGTCCTCGACGTCTTGGGACTTGGATACTGCCCGGTCGTACCTGCGGTCTTTAAGTATCCGATCGCCCCGACGGCGTTCAATGGATGCGGGAACGCAGCAAAGTTTGTTATCGAAAAGGATCTCAAGACACCGGAAGCCCAGCAGTGGTCACTCAACATTCAGCAAGACCTCGGTGTAGGTGTGCTTCAGGTCGGTTACGTCGGAAACCATGTCACCCATCTGTTGACAGACGGAGTCGTGTCGCCGAGAAATCTGAACCGTGCGGATATCGATTTCTTCGGATTTGGTCTGAGGCGGATTCCGCAGATCGGCGACATTTTCCAGGTCGGGTCCTACCCGTCGTCGACATATAACGCGTTGCAGGCGACCTTCAAACGGAACCTTTCCACCGGCGTAAGGTTCAATGCAAACTACACGTGGTCACACACCATTGACGACGTCGTTGGATTCTTTAAGGATTACCAGAACGAATTCGACACACATAGTGAACGGGCAAGCAGCGATCAGGATGTGCGGCACAACTTCGTCTTCGATGCGAGCTACGATATCCCATCGGCTAGGCGCTGGTTCGGTGACGGTTTCCCGAAATGGCTTGGCGACGGCTGGCAGATCTCGACGATCTCGCAATTTCGAACGGGCCTGCCTGTGAATGTGACGCGAAAAGGAGGTGTGTTTGGCGGATTTTCGTTTAGGCCGAATATTGTTCCGGGCGTCGATCCGTACGCGCCGTCCACCGCGACGTGTCCCGGTCGTAGCGTCCCCAATTGTCAATTTAACGCGGCCGCGTTTTCAAATCCGACGGGACTTTTTGATCCCGGCAACACTCCGCGAAACTACTTGCGCGGACCCGGATTTGCGCAAGTCGATTTATCTGTCATGAAGAACACACGTTTTTCGGAGAATACTTCGTTGCAGCTCCGGATCGATATTTTCAATCTGTTCAATAAGACGAATTTCGCCGACCCCTCGGGCGGCCTGGTACCGGGCAGCACGCCCAACACACTTCGTCCGACCGCATTCTTCGGAAGGAGCGTTTCGACAGTTGGAAATCAGCTCGGCGGATTGTTAGGCTTCGGCGGTCCGCGGCAAATACAGTTATCGGCCAGGTTCAATTTCTAGCCGATCAACAACGAGCAAGGGCGGGAACTGAGGGAAAGGATGCGCAAGACATTAAATTTCATACCAGCAATTTTTGTTTTGGGTACGCTCCTTTCCCTCGGTTTGTTTGGGCAATCGAAACTTCCGTCAAGCCCGATCAAAACCATCTACGTAATTCCGTCGTCGCATTATGACTTCGGGTTCGTCGAACAACCGAGTGCGATCCGCGAACGCGCCGCCCGGCACATCGACGAGGTAATTCGCGTCGCGGAAGCCGACAAAGATTTTCGTTGGACGATCGAAAGCGTCTGGCAGGTCAACGAATGGCTGAAGCGTCAGAAGAAACCGTCATCGGTCCTGCCGCAGGATAAAGCAAAGATCGCGCGGCTGATGAACCTCATCAAATCCGGGCAGATCGTTCTTTCGACCGCGTGGGGCAGCATGCACACCGACTACATGGGTGCGGAAGAGCTGAACCGAATCAACTACGACTTCGTCGCGCTGCAACGCCAGTACGGCATCTCTTCCGAAGTCGCCTACATGAACGACGTCCCCGGACACCCGATGCCGGTCGCTTCGATGCTCGCGTCCGCCGGAACCAAATACATGGTCACCGGTGCGAACACCTTCATAAACAGCGCGACCGATCTTGCCCCAGGGAAAGTTCCCTTCTATTGGGAAGCCCCCGATGGAAACAAAGTTCTTCTCTGGATCAGTCAGGGAAATCGCGGAGCATACGTCGAAGCGTTCACGCAATATTATCTGGACCCGTATTCGCTCGATCCGTACACCGACCGCAAACCGTTCGACATGTTCAATCCTGAAATGGCGGGAAAGAAGTCGGACATCGAGATGATGGAGGTCGGCGTCACCGATCTCCTCAACAACTACAACAAAGGCGGGTACAAGTACGACGCCGTTATGGCGATGTACGCGCACGATTTCTTCGAGCCGGAGAACGTGCTCAATCTCGAGCGTGCGGTGAAGATGTGGAACTCGAAGCACGACGAGGTGAAGCTGAAGATCGCGACGTCGCCGGACTTCTTCAAATACATCGAGCGCAAGTACGGATCGCAGATCCCGACGTACCGCGGCGAATGGTCCGGACTTTGGTCGGAAGCGAAGACGGCAAGCCCTCGCATCAGTGCGACCGGACGTTACACGCACGATCACGCACCGGCGGCTGAGACGCTCTGGAGCGCGATCGCGATGACGCGTCGGCTTCCCGTGCCGGTTGGAAACTTCGCGGAAATTTACGATCTGATGTTCACGTACGATGAGCACAGCGGTGCCGGGAACACTGGATGGCCACAGCTAAACAGCAGCGACCCGCTTCGCAAACAGAATGCGGAGTACGTCGAGTTTACTCGGGCAGCAAAAGACGAGACGGACGAGCTTCTGAAAACCGGCATCGGGATTCTCGCGAACCCGACGCGATTTGAAAATCGCAGCCCGGCCGTGAACGGCGCTACGCATCCCGTAATCATCTATAACGGTCTTTCGTGGGAGCGCGACGACGTGGTCAGATTGCCCCCGCCTTCGGATGGCGAACGGATCCTCGCGATTCGCGATGCCGCCGGGCAGGGTGTCGCGTTTGACATCGACGAATCCGGAAACGCCGTGTTTGTTGCCAAGCGAGTTCCGCCGATGGGTTACGCGACGTACGAGGTTTCGACTTCGCTTGTAAAAACCGCGACCACACTTCGCCATTTCGATGGCACCCAGGCGGAAAACTCGCGATTCGCAATCAGGCTGAATCGCGACGGTACGATTGCCAGCATTCGCGACAAGACAACGAATCGGGAGCTTACCAGCGCCACCGGCGAGATGGCGTTCAACGATCTTCTCAGGCTTGAAGGGCCGGATCCTTCACGCGTCTCGTATCCGGTGCAGACGGTGACGACCGTCAGCCGCGGCGGGCGAGGGATGACTCAATTGCGTATTCATCGCGCCCAGTCGCTCTTTCCTCTGACGACGGTGACCATTTACAACGATCTCGATCGTGTGGAGATCCACAACGAGCTTGACCCGACCAAATTTCCATTCACCGGCGGCAACAACAACTGGCACGATTCGTACTACTTCGCGTTCCCTTTCAATATCTCTAAAAATGGATTGAAGATCATGCGAGGCGGGCAGCGTTGGTTTGACCGTTTGCCGGACGACTACCTGCCCGGCGCTCGTCGCGACTCGGTCTCGACGCAACACCTGATCGGATTAACCGATGGCCGAGCCAGCGCGTTGATCGCGCATCGTCAGGCCTTTCACTGGGTGTACTCGGGATTCATCTCGACAAAGGTTAAGCCGCAAAACGCCCCTGCGGGTTTTCCGCTGATGTACACCGGGAAGTTTCCCCTGCCGGAGGCGACGCTCTACTCGCGAGCCATCCGGTTCGGTGTACAAGCGGACACGCACGATCTTGGGATCATCAACATCCCAACAGTCGAACCAGGACGTGACGATTTGATGATCTTCGATTACGCCATCGCCGGCGACGGCGCGTTTGACCCGATTCGCGCGTGGAGGATGGGATCGGAGTTCAATCTTCCCTTGCGGGCCGAGTACGTGGGAATCGCACCGGCGGAAAAGTCGGTCGGGTTTTTCTCGGTCGACGCGCCGAACGTCGAAATCGTGACGGTGAAGTCCATCACGGAGAGCGCGTCTCGTGGCGAGGTCACATCGGCACCTTTGAGCCCGAAGGTGAATAAAGTTTTCATCGTTCGGCTGCAGGAATTCGCCGGACGGCCGGCGAACGCGACGATCAAGCTGCCGGGGAAAGTCGTGTCGGCGTCGCTGATGAATATTACGGAGAGTGTTGAGTTAGGAAAGATAGCGACCACGTCGCCGTTGCGCGTGTCACTGCGACCCTACGAATGCGCGACGGTGAGAGTTGAAATTGAGTAGGTCCGTCTGATTTGAACCGATCGCGTAGCGATCGTGTGAATTTAGCCGTGGCCTTCAGGCCACGGAAGAGGTCACAGATTTTTCGTCGCGGTAGCGACGATTGAATTTGGTCGTCGCTACCGCGGCCAGATCCGTGTGTCGAGTTTACCGTGAAGGGCCACGGCTAAACTCATGATGCCGCTGACTCGGCAGGTGCGAACAAGAAGAAATAATAGAACAAACGAAATGGACAAGGTAAAACGTAGGGATTTCATAAAAGCATTTTCAGTAGCGGCAACTGTGCCGGCGCTTGCGGGCAAAGGTATCGCATTACCCGAGCCCACCGGGCCGACCGTCTCG
>DATLCA010000168.1:0-14339 GCA_035526605.1 Pyrinomonadaceae bacterium
GCACCGCCCTCGGTCGTCGATCAATCGAAGCCAGACCTTCTCCCACGCCGCGCGACTCAGCGGCTTTCCGTTAGAAAGAAACTTTAGATTCGCGTC
This sequence comes from Pyrinomonadaceae bacterium, assembly GCA_035526605.1. Classification (GTDB taxonomy): domain Bacteria; phylum Acidobacteriota; class Blastocatellia; order Pyrinomonadales; family Pyrinomonadaceae; genus OLB17. Next base: position 97 of record DATLCA010000168.1, read on the forward strand.
TCCATACCAAAACCCAATCTTCACGGGGCCAAGATCAATAAGCGGCTGATTTCCAAATTCAACGGGTAATCCGAGGAATCGCTTATCTACCCCGTTATATTGTACAAAAGGGGGACGAAGAGGGGCGTACTCGTTGCGCGAACCTGGAATCGTCGAGCTTGTGTACAAATACGCTCTATCGCCGGGCACAGTCTGTTCGGTAGCGGTGAATTCGCCATCCCCGTTAGTCAGGATGGGTTCAATCAACAACTCGAAGGAAAAGCGTTCAATAATTGGAAAAATGTATACATCGAGGCTCGGGGCCGGCTGGCCATTGTCGTCGACAAGCTTACCCCTGATCGTGTACTGAATCTTCTGTCCGAAAATCGGCGGGTACGATAACATGCCGAGAAGAAGTAACAAAGTGACTAGATTCGTAAAATGATTTGCAATAGTCATAAGTTACAGCGCGGTAATTTTCAGGCGCCCAGATCATGGCAGTTCAGTTCCCGCTGTTGCTTACCTCATTCGCCCGCTTCTCCTGCCGTTCTTTCTCCAGCCATCGCTGGTACTCCGCCTTGCCGCGTTCAAACTCCGCAGCCGACGCGTAGAACCAATGTGAGCCGTCGTTGAGCTGTACGTTTCGCACGTAAAAAATGTAATCGGTCTTTGCCGGATTCAGTGCCGCGGCGATCGCGCTTTCGGAGACGGAGGAGATCGGGCCGGGCGGAAGACCTCCGTACTTGCGCGTGTTGTAAGGCGAGTCGGCGTCGAGATCGCTGCGGTTGATCGTGCCTTCCCAACGGTTCTGCATTTTCGCGATGTAGACGACGGTCTGATCGATCCCTAAAGGAATGCTCTTGGAGAGCCGATTGTAAATTACCGAAGCGACCGTCGGACGTTCGCTTTCGACCCCGGATTCGGTCTCGATGAGCGACGCGATAGTCACGATCTCGTGCGGCGTTCGCCCGATCGCCTTCGCACCGTTCGTCCAGTCCGGCTTCCAGATCTTTTTGAACTGCTCGACCATGACTTTCACGACATCTGCAGGTTTCGAGTCCCGCGGAAGGCTATACGTGCTCGGGTACATGTAGCCTTCAAGGTTTCTCGCCGCGGGCGCGATATCCTGAATTGGCGTCGTGTCCTCCATCAAAAGAAGAACTTGCTGCTCGGTCATGGGAGGCTCCTGCGGGAATTTCTCGACAAGCCGCTTGGCAATATCAAATCGGGTGAAGCCCTCCGGAATGGTCAGCTTGATCGTCTGCGTTTCTCCCTTCTCCAGTTCCTTCAAGACCTGAAGCGGAGTTATCGGCGATTCAAATTGATATTCACCCGCCTGAAGCTTTTCCGAATCGCCCAACGTTCGCAGGTAAATTTTGGTCGCGAGCGGACTTGCGATCACTCCGTCCGAGGCAAGCTTTTCGATTATTGAAGTCGGGGCCGAGCCCTTCTCGATCACAATAAACTGGTTTGCTTTTTCATGCGCGTGGGCGGTGGTAAGCGAGCTATATAGCCAATATGAGGCGCCGGCCGATCCAACAGCCCCGATCGCGATTATCAAAAATAGGATCTTTACGATCTTCATAAGTTCGTGAGAATTTTAGCAGTGGTAAAATAGCCGACAAAATGAACGAACGACGAATTTTTCTCGCATTCGATATCCCCGATGCGGTCCGCACCATCTGCGACGGTCACATCCAAAATTTACGAAATCGATTTCCGGATGTTCGAATCGGCTGGGAAAAGGCTGAGAAGCAGCACATAACTCTGAAGTTTCTCGGAAATACGGGGAGCCGGCTTCTTGAGGATCTGAACGCCCGTGTTTCGGAGATCGGCATCAGGCATTCACCGTTCGTTCTTCGGCTCTCTAGGACAGGTGTGTTTCCGCGAGCGACCCGGCCGCGCGTGCTTTGGGTAGGACTCGAGGATCGTCCAAGTGGCGTCCAGCCGATGTACGCGGAGTTGGAAAGCGTCTGTCAGGAATTAGGCTGGGCAAAAGAAACGAGGACGTTCAGGCCGCACATAACCGTCGGGCGTGTTCGCGACCCGGATGAGGCGGCCGCCTTGGCCGACGTTCACCTCAGGTCAAAGATCGAGCCAGTCGAGTTCGAAGTCTCCGAGATCGTGATCTACGAAAGCAAACTTCAACCGACCGGCTCGGTATATTCGCGCTTGGCGAGTATCGCGCTGAATGCGGCCTGAAACCGCGGCTCCCAACGGTCGTTACTTCGCCGCGAGATATTTCTCGATCGCCTGCGTTACCGCCTCGCCATCGGGCTTATCTTTGGAGCTGAACCTGGCGACAACCTTGCCCTTCCGATCGATCAAGAACTTGTTGAAGTTCCATGTGATGTCGCCTGCGAAGTCGGGATTGGTTTCTTTTTTCGTCAAGAACGCGTACAGCGGATCCTGGTCTTCGCCCTTGACGGAGATCTTCGCGAACATGGGGAACGTCACCTTGTACTTCGACGTGCAAAATTCTTTGATCTCCTTTTCCGTGCCGGGCTCCTGCCCGCCGAAATTGTTTGCCGGGAATCCCAGAACATAAAATCCTCTATCTTTGTATTTGTCGAACGTCGCCTGAAGGCCTTCGTATTGCGGGGTATATCCGCACTTGCTCGCCGTATTGACGACCAGCAGGACGTCACCCTTGTATTTTTTCAGCTTCACGTCCTTGCCGTCGATGTCCCTCATCTTAAAATCCAAAACGGACGGCGATCCGGCAACAACTGTTTGCTGATGATGACAAACGAACACCGCGACAAAGATCGCGCCTATCACGCACGATAATAAGATTCCTTTCAACATAATATTTCTCCTAATTACTTGTTCAGCTCCCGGGGAGAACGCGGCGGGGGCGGAGCCTGCTCCCGCTTCTCGCCCGTTTCCGACAACACTTCTTTTATAGCACCGATGCTCGACAGCATCGTGGACGTTTCCATCGGCATAAAGATTACCTTGGAATTTTGCGTCCGCGTCATTTCGCGGAGCGAATCGATATAGCGCGAAGTGATCAAATATTGCGTGGTCTGCTCCGCACTTCCGACGATACCCGCGATCTGGTTGATCGCCTGAGCTTCCGCGCTTGCGGCGACGAGCCGCGCCTGTGCCGCGCCCTCGGCATCGAGGATCGCGGACTGCTTGTTTCCTTCCGAACGCGTAACCGCCGCCTGTTTTTCACCTTCCGCTCGAGTGATGGCCGCCTGCTTGTCTCCTTCGGCCTGCAGGATCAACGCACGCCGATTTCGTTCAGCGGTCATCTGCTTCTCCATCGTGATGCGTACGTCTTCGGGCGGTGTGATGTTCTTAATGTCGACGCGGGTGACTTTTACTCCCCATTTATCTGTAGCTTCGTCAAGGATCATTCGCAGCTCGCTGTTGATCTGATCGCGCGACGAAAGCGTATGATCGAGATCGAGTTTTCCGATTACCGAGCGCATTCCCGTAAAGGTCAGCTGGACGATCGATCCGACAAGATCGTTAACTTCGTACGTGGCTTTGATCGGGTCGGTGATCTGCCAGTAGACGACCGAGTCGACGTTCACCATCACGTTGTCCCGGCTGATCACGGATTGCGGCGGAAGGTCGATGAACTGTTCGCGAAGGTCGAGATAAGTAACCCCGGGCCGCGCATTCGTCCAGTAGACCGCACGCGGAGAGTCGACGATAGGAATGATAACGTTCAGGCCGCTCTGGGCGACGCGGTTGAAACGGCCGAGTCGCTCGATCAGAAGCACGCTGGATTGCGGAACGATCTTGATGGTCTTCCACGCGAAGATGATCAGCGCGATAGCCAGAAACAGCAAAAATGCCGCACTCAAACCGAATAGTTCCATTGATGCCTCCGGGTGTAAAAAGTACAGCAAATATAAACTATTTTCGCCGGCTGATACAATTTTCGACCGGGCTACGCGTTCTAAGATGGAACATAACAAGGGAAGGAGACGTTCCAGGGTATGAAAGCTCTTTTACAAATAAATCGGAACCGGCGAAAAGCTCAGTAATCATTTCAAAATCCGCATAGTTACTTTCAGTTGTCCCTCTTATTCATTCCAACGCTTTCGCCCGGTTCCGGTTTTTTTGCGTTCACGGCGCATTAACTTATAATTTGGCAAAGTTATGACGGTTAAGCTTGCCGATATCGAAGACGCCCGAAACATCCTCAAAGGCATAATCAATCCGACCCCAACCATCTCCGACGAAAAGCTCTCCGCGGAGTTGGGAGCAAGAGTGTTTTTAAAAGCGGAGTGTTTGCAGCGTTCGGGGTCGTTTAAAATTCGGGGCGCTTACAACACCATCTCCCGCCTTTCGGAGGACGAGAGGCAACGCGGCGTCGTGACCGGATCGGCCGGCAATCATGCTCAAGCCGTCGCCCTCGCGGCTAAGCTCCTAAATATCAAAGCGACGATCGTGCTCCCCGAGTTTGCGCCTCTGACGAAGGTCATGGCGACCCGAGGGCACGGGGCGGAGGCGATCCTTAAGGGCTCGACGTTTGACGAAGCCGTGGCATATTCCCGCGAACTGGGACGGGAGCATGGCTACACCTACGTGCACGCCTTCGACGATGAGCGAGTGATCGCGGGGCAGGGAACCATCGGCTGCGAAATCGCGGAGAAATTGCCGGACGCGACCGTGATCGTCGTCCCGATCGGCGGCGGTGGAATTATTTCCGGGATCGCGATCGCGGCGAAAAGCCTGTTGCCGAATGTTCGCGTGATCGGGGTCCAGGCGGAGAATGTGGCGGCGGTAAACCCCTCGCTGATTGCCGGCGAGCCGGTGGAAGCGAATCATCAGCCGTCCATAGCCGACGGCATAGCGGTGAAGCGTCCGGGCAACCTGACGCTGCCGATCATCCGGGAATTTGTCGACGAGGTCGTCGAGGTCAGCGAAGACGAGATTGCCCGCGGCATATTTCACTGCGTGCAAAACGCGCACCTCGTTGTCGAAGGAGCCGGAGCGGCAGGAGTAGCGGCCCTAATCGCGCGCAAGATCAAGCTGGGAGAAAACGAGACCGTGTGTGCGGTTCTGTGCGGCGGCAACATCGACGGGAATTTGCTCAACCGCGTGATCGAGCAGGTGCTGGTGCGTCAGGGCAGATATGTCGTATTCAAGCTTCTCGTGCTCGACCGGCCCGGATCCCTGGCATCGATGTTGGACTCGGTGGCGGAAAGCGGCGCAAACGTTATCGAAGTGAACCATCAGCGTGCGATCTGGCTTGCGCCGCTGGGCTATACCGGGATCGAGATGATCCTCGAAGTCCGCGACGAACGGCACGGACGCGAAGTCCACAAACATCTCGGCGATGCCGGGTATCATGTGGAGCGGGAAGGCGTCGGGGATTGGGAAGAGTAAGTTCTACGGGGTAAACCGGGCAACCGCGAGCTGCGAGAAAAATCCGGTCGCATTTTGGCTAAATCCGGCCGCGACTAGTTTTCCATCCGGCTGGATCACCAGGTCGGCGCCTCCGGCGTCCCGGTTCGTAAGAAAATTCGTCAAAAGAAAATCTTCCCGCACGCCCGCGGCAGAGAACCGCGCGACGAAGAGACGTTGGTTGGCGGGCAAAGCCTTGTCACCGCTTGTTCCAGTCACGACGATTTTGCCATCCGGAGCCGTAACGATGCCGTTTATCCCATTGACGTTATTGAACGAGGTCATGGCCACGCCGGCGTTGCCGAACGACGCGTCGGGCCGCCCGCGTGCCGTGAGCCGGACAAGAAGCGCATACGAGCCCAGAAACGTGAAGTAGCCGCCAAGCATCAGTTTGCCGTCGGGTTGCACCGTGGAGCGCGTAAACTGGACACTTCCGTTCGGCAACGAGATTTGCGTAACTCCTTGACGACCGAACGATCGGTCGACGTTCGTGTCAGAGTCAAAACGCATCGCGAACCCGTTTGTTAAGAAACTATTTCGGTCCTCGTAATAGCCCGTAAGAAGGATTTTTCCGTCACCCAGCTCGTGCATCCCGACGAAGGCTCTTTGATTTACCGGAATGCGGTGGACGTTTATACTTCTCACGCCGGCCTCCGCGAAAGATCCGTCCCGGCTTCCATCCGAATTCAATCTCATCAGGAAGTAATTTGCGTCGCAGAGCAGCAGAAGGTAAGTCTTTCCGTTGATACCAGGGGCAAGCCTAACGCTTTGCGTTGCGGGCGTAATGCGAATTTGAGCGTCAGCGCTAAAGGACGGGTCAGGCTGGCCGTTCGGCGTATATTTCACGAGGATTGGCGTCTGGGTGTTCGGCTGGACTACCTGATAAAGAAGTAGAAGCGAACCGTCAGTGAGCATGTGCGCGTCGGTCAGGAGCGAGTGCCCGGCCGAATTCCAGATCAGAACTTTTCCACCCGTACCGAAATTGGTATCCAGGGAGCCCGATGTTGTCAGACCGACCAGAGCGATGCCGCTGACGCGCCCGTCGCTGCCTTGTTGTTGATGTCTTCCGACCACGACGATTCGCCCTGACGGCTGGACAAATACCCGGGAGGCGGTGGAGTGCGGGTCGCCAGTATCGGAAAACGTGGTCGTAAATTTCCCGCCGCTCCCGAACGTTGTGTCGAGCGCTATAGCCGCGCACGTCGACGCGAGCAGACAAAGGGAGATAACAAAAGAAAAGGCTCGGCGGCAGACGGGCTTCAGCGGTGGTGCCATAATGTCCCGGGCGTACGAAAAGATATGGAACTTTAAATCAAAAGCCGCGCCTTGTGCAACGAAAAACCACCGAGGCTTTCACCTTCGCTGTAGATCTTCCGTGTAGAGCTCGCGATAGATCCGGTAGTTGTTCATGACCTTGAAAACGTACGCTTTCGACTCTGCGAATCCCACCTCAGATGCAAAGATTCCGGGCTCTTTCGGCTTGCTCCGATCGAGCCAGCGGGCCGCATTATCTTCGCCGCCGTTGTAGCTCGCGGCAATCGCCTCGTACAGCCCGCCGAACTGGGATTTCAGATCTGCAATGTATGCCGCGCCGATGGCGATGTTTGCGGACGGAGAGTATAGCTGGTCCGGTTGAAGATTCGGGTAGCCGGCCTTGGATTTGTATTTGATCGCCGTATCGTAGACGAGCTGGAGCAGCCCGCGGGCACCAGCGGGAGATTTGGCGGCGGCCTTGAACGAGCTTTCCTGTTTCATGATCGCCAAAAGAAAGCGCGGATCGACGTCGAATTTCCGGGCCGACTGAAGCAGCTCAGATCGGTACATGATGGGCGAGTCGGACGATTGTTGTGCGGTGGGTGTGACGAGAGAATTTGATTTCGATCCGTTCTTTGCAAGACGGGCCGCGGCGAGCCCGCCGTAGTACGACGAGAAACTGTCGGGTATCGCGGCATACGCATCCATCGCATGCTGTTTGCGACCGGCCTTCTCCAGCGCGAGAGCGCGAAGAAATTTGATCTCGTCGCCTCCGGCCATCGCTCCGGAAAAACTTTTTCCCGCAAGAAGCTGGTCGGCGGCGGCGATTGCCTCGTTCCAACGCTCGCGGTAAATTTCCATCCGCAGACGCGCGTGCAGCGCGTTCACTTCAGCCGGTTTGCCAGCGAATCGCGAGATTGTTCTATCTATCCATCGTTCCGCGTCTTCGTATTTCCGGCCTTCCCGGTATGCGTCGATCAAGTTCAAGTGAGCCGATTCGATCCGCTCACCCTGCGGAAACTGCTGGACGTACTGCTCATAAACTTTCGCGGCTTCGACGTTTTTCCCGAGCCGTACCAAGGAAGCCCCCTTGAACGCCAGACCTTCGCGTCCATCCTTGGAAGTATTGCCGTTGAGTTTTTCAAACCAGAAAACCGCTTTCTCGTACTGACGTTCCCACATGTAAGAGCGCGCGGTTCCGAAGAGGGCTTTCGGAATTCCCGGATCGTCGGGAAAATTATCGAAAACTATTTGCCAGTGCTCCCGTGCCTGCGGGAACAGACGGTTCGCCATGTAAGTCTCAGCACGGGAGAGATGCTCCGCCGCATCGAGGGTCGGCAGCTTTCCGCCCGAATCGCGCTGATCGTCGTCGAGCCGCATTGCCCGGCGCAGTGCCGCGTCCGAGGTTTGACCGAAGGCGGATGAGAATAGGAAAACCGTGGCGATCAGGGCGGCGAGAAAAGTTTTCATAGCTGTGTAATTCGGGAAGAGCGATGAGCTAACCTAATTTAACCGATTCTATGACGAGCGGACAATACGGTGAGTTGCATGACGCATTCGGGCTCAAGGGTTCGGAGTCCTACCTTGGTTCAGCCGGCCCCGTCCGCAAGCCTGTTCCAGGAAGTGGCCAACATCAGCCGTGCGAGAGCGGGACTCCTAACCTGGTGCATGGTAAAATTTCGCTTGCTCCTGGAGACAATATGAAAATTGCACTGAACGGCGCAACCACGATGCACGCCGATCTTGAGACCGATATTCGGGCCGCCGGCCAGGCGGGGTATGACCTGGTGGAACTGTGGGCTTCGAAGCTGCGGACGTACCTGGAGACGCACTCGATCGACGAGCTCCGCGCACTTCTGACGGACAACAACGTCGAGCCTTATTCGATCAACTCGATCGAGCACATCAGTTTCCGAACACCCGAGGATTACGAATCGATCAAAGCGCAATGCGGCGAGCTTTCGGCGATAGCGGGGGCACTCCGATGCCCATATATCGTAGTCGTGCCGGGAAAACTTCCCGAGGGCGCAACGAAAGAGCAAATCGTCGACGAATCGGTGCGTGTCCTCAACGAGCTCGCTGACATTTCCGAGCCGCAGGGTGTTTCGCTCGCGTTTGAATTTCTGGGACAGACAGATTGTTCGGTTCAAACGCTTGACCTCTGCAACGAGATCGTCGAGACAGTCGATCGGACGAGCGTCGGCAACGTCATCGACACCTTCCACTTCTATGCCGGAGGCTCGTCATTCGAGGCCATCGATTCGATGAAGCCGGAAAAGTTATTTATTTTTCACATCAACGACGCCGAGGACCTGCCGAAAGACCAACTGACCGACGCGCAGCGTTTGTATCCCGGAACCGGCATTCTTCCTATTGCCGAGATCAAGGAACACTTCGACAAGATCGGCTACGACCGAATGGTTAGCATCGAGATCTTCCGGCCCGAATATTGGGATCAGGACCCGTATGAGGTCGCGAAGAAAGCAAAGGCCGCGACGGAAAAAGTCCTGGGCATTGGTCAGCATGCGGCCGGGGGCAGCTGGTAACACTCCGGTGGATTTTGCTTTACGCTAGGACAAGAGAAGGCTTTTAACCCAGAGATCGCGGAGATCGCGGAGGAGGACTTTCAGTCTTTACTCCATTGTCTCCGCGGTCTCTGCGTTAAGAAAATCTATGAACAAAGTACGAATCGGGATCATTGGTACCGGCTACATCGGAAACGTGCACGGACGGATCTATTCGCGCGATCCGCGGACCGAGGTTGCGGCGCTGTACGACATCGTGCCCGAGCGGGCCGACGCGACCGCACGAACCATCGGTGGGAAAGTCTGTCGGTCACGCGAGGAGCTGCTGGAGATTTGCGACGCAGTACTCATTTGCGCGCCGAACAAGACACATAAAGAAATCGCTCTTCACGCGATCACGGCGGGGAAGCATATTTTTTGCGAAAAGCCCTTTTCGATCGGTGTGTCCGACGCCGCTGAGCTTCGGAATGCGGCGAACAAAAGCGAATGTGTTTTTCAGGTCGGGCACAACCGGCGCTTCGCTCCGGTTTACGCGCATTTGAAACATCTTTTGCAGAGTGACAAACCGCACTCGGCCCATGTAAAGATGAATCGCGGCGAGCTCAAGAACCCGATCTGGACCGGCGACGTAAATGTTACCGGCGGATTTTTGTACGAGACGACGATCCATCTTTTTGACATGATGCGGTTCCAGTTCGGGGAGATAGAAGAGCTTGTCGCGTACGGTTCTCAGCACGAATATCCCGAGCTCGACGAGTTCTCGATAATCTTCAAATTCAAGAATGGCTTCCATTGCACATTCGCGTCGTCCAGCGACGCTAGTTGGCATTTTCCGTTCGAGCGTGTCGAAGTGTTCTGTCATCACCGGACCGTGATGACCGAGGAGATGGAGCGTCTGTTGGACTCACGCGGGATGGACGCGAATTTTGAAACTCACTCGTGGCACATGACGGAGAAAGAAGAGCGGTGGGGTTACGTGCAGGAAGATCGGGCATTCATCGACTCCATTCTGGACGGAATACCGCCGCCCGTCACCGCCGATGACGGCTTTAAATCGGTGGAGCTCGTCGAGTCGGTCTACTCCGCGATAAGTAGCGGGGGACGCGTCAGATTCGGAACTTAGCGAAGTCACCGTCGTTAACAATGTGGGAGGAACTTGCGAGCCGGCCGTTCTTCACTATTTACCATTCACGATTTACTATTGATTAGCTATGATCCAGTGCCAGAATTGCGGACAGGGAAACGCACCCGAAAGTCAGTATTGCCGTTTCTGCGGGACGAAATTTTTGGTGCCCCAACCGATGCAGCAGCAACAGCCGCAGAATTACGGCTATCAGGCTCCACGTCCTTACTCGTGGAAAACGGACGAATTCCAAACCCAGGCCGAAGCCCGCAAGCACGCCGCCAACGCCGCGTTTTCCGCCCAGCCTCTCGCCAACCGCGACCAGCAACATATGGCTGGGAATTATCGATGCCCAAACTGCATGAGCCAATTTCTCCCGCGCATCGAACGGCGCATTTCGACGACGGGTTGGATAATTTTTGGAGTGATGTTGGCGACGGTGGTACTGTTCTGGCTTTCCTGGATAGGGCTATTGATAAAGGAAGACATTCAGATCTGCCCGTCCTGCAATCTTCGCCTCAAGTAACTCAGCGATAATAATAACCCTTCGGATGCTCGATCTTTACGACGGGGTTGGTGCTAAGAACCTCCACGCGGTGGTAGCCGCGCTTCATGTGTGTGGATAGGTACGACAACAGGAACTGGCGGTTCAGCAATAGTGTTAGGTCGCGAAAGAAAGGCTCGAAGCTTATGGGAGCGATCGAGCCTTGAAAGAATGCCCGCCCGCCTGTTTCGTCCGAGAGGCGTGCAAGCGAACCCTGCCCATTCAAGATCAGCCTCTGGTCGCCACCCTCGGTAATACTCGCCGGATTGTAAAACGAAAACACCGCGACGCTCCGCCGCTGAGCCCGCGTAACGGCACGATCCAGATCGATACTTTGGGTCGGAGTCGAATTAGAAAGCCCTTGCGTGACGTCGAGGCCGTCCGACATCAACAGTATGGCTCGCCGGCCGGCCGGGAGTGCGTCGAACCGGTCGAGCGCATCCACGACGCCGTCGTATGGATTCCGCGGAGCGACGATGGAGCTTGAGGCAACGATCCGCAGAGACTCCGCCGCGCGCTCGAGGTCATCCGTAAACCTCTGCCGGATCTGAAGCGTGCCGCCGCGGAGATACGCCACCATAACTCGGGAGCCGCGAGGCAAATTTCGAATGAACTTCTTTAGGTCTTTGATCTGTAGATTGAAGGATGAAGAGAGATCGTCCTGGACCAGAACCGCCAAAGCAAGAGGGGCGTCGACGACGCTCCGGATCGAAAGTATGGTCTGGTCCTCTTTGTCTTCCCTGACGATCAACCTGTCGGCCTGGACAAACTCTTCAGCCTGGCCCTGCCGCAGCTCTTCTTTCGTGAAGATGGAGATGGGGATCGAGACGGTCCGGATGCGTTGGGTTTCTTTAGGTCCTTGAGGCTGAGCCGCCAGCGCGCCCGTGATCAGCAGAGATGCAAAGAGCGAGAAAAATATGTTTTTGGTCATACTTTCAACCCGGCCAGATTACAACACCCGCTAGTCTAATATAATTGGTTGAGCTAGTTAAAGTTTGTGATGCCAGATGTTTGAATTAAGTTTGCACGGCTTGTAAAGTAAATCCATCTGAAAATGGAAGAAATCGTATCGAAATACGACGTCTCAAAACGCGATCTGGCTCGCGGGCGCAATTTGAAGATCGCGGCAGTTTCGGCCCCGATCGTTCTGTCCGTCGTACCGGCGGCCGTGTTTCTGCTGCTGATGTTCGTGTTCGGAACGACCCCTCCGGTGGCCGCTACGTTCTTTTTCCTCGGCCTGATCCTCACGATTATCGGATTCGTCGTCGGACTGGGGCTCACCGGCTTCTTCGCCGTCCGCCATTCGAGCTGGACCAAGGAAATGAGGGAGCGGATCGCGGCCGACGGAATAAAAGCGGAAGAAATCGAGTGGTTTCGAAACGAGCTCAAGACAAACGAGAAGCGGGCACTTCGCGAGATGCAGCGGACCGACCCGATGCTCGAGGATGCTTATCGAGAAACCCTGGCATCGCGCCTAACGGCGACGCGGATCATCCAGTCTTCGAAGAAAGAACTGGTGTTGTCCAGGGGACGGCAGACAAAGTTAAAGCAGCTGAAAAGATTGAACAAAGAAAGCTCTGAGAAATTCAAAGCAGAGATCGACCGAGATATCGAAAAGATCGGGTCGATAAATGAGGAAGCGAAGCTGATGCTTGCCGAAGCAGAGTCGCGCCTGCAACTGATCGAAGCGGCCGCCGCTCGGGGCTCGCATCTTGCTGATTCCGAATTAGCGCTGAAGAAACTATCCGCACGTGCCGCGGAACTGCCGATCGCGCTCGAAGAAGCCAAAATGACGGAAGAGATCAGAAGGGAACTCGACGAGGAAAGCGAAGAAAGTTAGGCGAAAGAAAACCGCGTGATCCGTTCCAAACGCTTGAATTGAACCTGTGATTATCAGGTGGGCGGCCTCCCATTTCCGAAGAAACAGATGAGCCGATGACTATGGCAAATCTTCACATGGAAGTTTGCACCGGCACCGGCATTAGCCTCCCTCAATTCAAGTGTTGGCTCAATTATTATGCGTTCGGTGACGGGATACGCAGAAGAATCTTTCGCCTGAGTAACTATACCAAACGCGACTGAGAAATGAGAAGTGAGAAATGAGACCTGAGAAGTGAGATTCGTAGCACAGGTGTCGGGTTATCGAGCTCCGCTAGGAGCGGCATGTTGGTAGGACGGGCCTGCCCAAATGAATCCGAGCTCCGTAGGAGCGACACGTTTGATGTCGCTCCTACGGAGCTCAAATAGTTTTCCTGTCGATTTGCTACCAACATGCCGCTCCTAGCGGAGCTTGGGCCGGATACGGTACGTAGAAATGAGACCAAAGACCAAACTAAAACTCCAAATAGCTCACAACTCACTTCACATAGGTCAGTGATTTACTGCTCTATCTCAAGCTCCTGCGGAGCGGCGACTTCTCTATTCTTTAGTATGCGATCCAACATCTCACTGCACTCTGCGCTCCTCGACGCGAGCTGCATATCGGTCTGCTGCTGCTGCATTTTCAGCTGGTGGTATTCGTCCGCGATGTGAAGCGCTGCGAGGATGGCGACCTTGAGTGAATCAACGGTAAGGGTGCCGGAAGCGATGTCACGCATCTTGCCGTCGACGTAGTCCGCAAGGTCCATGATGTACTCATTATCGCCGTCCGATCTGATGCTGTAGTTCTGATTATAGATCTCGACCCTGATACTTTGTTCGGCAGAATCCGCCTTGCTTTTCCCTCCGATCATCGCTGATTATCTCCCAACTGCCTCGGCGACTTCTGCGTCGATTATCGTCATTGCGTCGAGCATCGCCTCCACTTTTAATTGAATGGCGTCACGCTCCGAAAGCAGGCCGTTGACCTTTTCCGCGAGCCTCTCATTTTCTTCCCTAAGATGAACAGCCTCCCGCCGCAGATCGCTCGTTTCCACTTCGATCTTTTCTTTTTCCTCGCGGATCCGCTTGGCAAATTCGATCGTAAGGTAAATTTTATCTTCGAGATGAGAGAACTTCTCCATTCCCGTTAGGCCATTCATCGACTGTCTCCAATTATTGCGGGCTTAGAAAATCTTTAGGGTTACGATTATGTGAACTTTTGCTTTAAAGTTCAAGTCAAATTCAGAATCTTCTCCGAATACTTAAATCTTTTTCGACGAGCGCGATAAGTTCGTTGTGAACGTCGTCGACCTCGGTATCGATAAGCGTTCTTTCATCGCTTCGATATTCCAAACGGATCGTCAGCGACCGCTCATCCTCTGCCATACCTTTGCCTTCGTAGACGTCGACGAACCGGACCGCCCGGCATAGTTCGCGTCCCTGGGCGAGGATCGAAGTACGAATTTCTTCGAAACCCACCGTGCGATCTACGATGAACGAGACGTCGCGCACAACCGGCGGATACTTCGGCAGCGGATGATATAGAGCTGACGAAGAACTCGCCGCGAGCATTGCCTGAAGATCGAGC
>DATLCA010000169.1:0-5291 GCA_035526605.1 Pyrinomonadaceae bacterium
TCGTCGATCGAATGGAATCCGGTCTGGATCCCGCCCTCGAGTGATTGGATAGAAAAATCGAGCACCGTAAAAGCCGGCGAGATCGTTCTGCCGACCGATCCGCGAAACCCGCTTGGCAAACTAAAAATACCGCTGGGCTATGGATATCTTCTTCACCAGGCAAAGGGGCCCGGCGATATGGGCAGTCTGGTCTCGCACGGATGCGTCCGCGTCTTGCAGGCCGATCTGTACGACCTCGCGGAGAAAATAGTAGCGGCGCGAGAGCTCGATGTGACTGCCGCGGAGATCTCGGCGGCGAAGCGCAACAAGAAAACGTTGATCGCTCAGCTCGAACCAAACGTGCCGGTCGAGATCACGTACGACACAATTGTTGTCGAAGGCGGGCGACTTAATATTTATCCGGACGTGTACGACAGAAAATTGAATACGGTCGAGAATGTCAGGAAAGAATTGCAGACCAGCGGCGTCGAAGATAACCGTTTGAAGGATGCGGCGATCAAGAGAATGATCGCGTCCGCCACCGGGCGACAGAAGTTTGTAGTGGAGGTGTCGGCTATCGAGTCGGGACTCGCTATGACGAAAGGGCGTGCGGTGAGCGTGGTCGCTACACCGGCTGCCCGAGCCCCTCGGCCGCGAGCACGAGTTCGTTAAATCTTTCCAATAGCAAATGGAAACAAAAAGCCGGGCTGTATATCAGCCCGGCTTTCAATTTTCACTACTTTCCGGGAACGTACTCCCAGTGCCACGGTTCGTAGAAGTAATTATAAAACCCGAAGCGGTGGGCGTTCTTCATGAGCCACTTGTACGCCGGCGTTTGCACCTGGATGAGCCGGTTTGAATCAAGCGTTTTCACGGGCTCGCCTCCGACATAAATATCTATCGCATGGCCCGTCGAGTGCGGGCTGTTTTTCGCAAGAGCACCCCGGCCCGCATTCGGCTCCTTCTTCCGTAAGGCGTCCTGGTAGTCCTGCGACCGGTACGCCGAAACGATCCGAAGGAATTTCTCTTCGGGTGCGAGCTCGCCATCCTTTGTCAGCTTGAGCTCGTGCTGAAGATCCTTCGTCGCGGCCGCGACCATTTTCTTATACGCCGCATACGTGTCACGCTCGAGCTGGAGCATGTCCGTCGATCGCGTCGGATCGAAAAATTCCGCGATCGGAGCGGACAAAAGATTATCTTCCGAGGAAAGTCCGAAGCGTCCGAGCCGGCGTGACTGCCAGTACTTTTTGAAAGTTTCCAGCGTCGCCTCGTCGAGCACGCCGGTTTCGGGAAGACCCGCATTCGCCTGCCAGTTCGAGAGAGCAAGGGCGAACTCCGGCGTGTCGGGGCCGGCGTCGACGCCCATCGCCTGCGAGATCAAAGGCACGTAAATGTTCCAGCCGGTCTGCGTTTTCCCACTAAAGGTCCACGACAACGAATTTCGCAGTCTCGCATTTTCCGCAGCGGCCCTTTTGAAGGCTGAGCTGTTATTGTTCCGCTCCACCTTCATGATCGACGCCGTCTGCCTGACCAAGGGCCCGGCAACTCGCGAACGCTCCTGGGCGTAAACATCAAAGTTCACCAGCAATGTATAGACAACAAGGCAGCTGAACAGGCTCACGGTAGCCGCGGGGAGTAGTACACGTTTTTTCATATTGATTAGGTACGATGAAAGCGAGTCCGCAGGGGTTCGCCGCTGATTATTTTACCGCATTTTCGAGAGCGGATTTAAGATTTGTAAACTTAAATTCATACCCCGCCTCGCGGAGGCGCCGGGGCTCGACGCGGGTGCTGTGGATCAGCAGAGCATCGCCCATCTCGCCGAAAACAAGATTGACCGCAAATTCGGGGAGCGGTAGAAACGTCGGGCGATACAGGACGTCGCCGAGTGTTTTGGTGAACTCCTCGTTCGTGACCGGATTTGGACTCGCGACGTTTATCGCGCCGCGAAGATGTTCATTTTCGATCGCGAAGTTGATGATGCCGACGACATCGTCGAGCGAGATCCAGCTCATCCACTGCTTGCCGCTGCCGATTATGCCCCCGACGCCAAATTTGAAGGGCGTCATCATCGTCGCGAGGGCACCGCCGTCTTTTGATAAGACGATCCCGGTTCGCAGAAGCACGGTTCGAATTCCGGAGTCTTCGGCCCGTCTCGATTCCGTTTCCCATTCCCTGCAAACGTCGGCGAGAAATGTGTCGCCCGGCCGACTGGTCTCGGTCATGACTTCATCGCCGCGATCTCCGTAAAACCCCATCGCGGAACCGGCAATAAAAACCCGCGGCTTCTGTTTTAGGTGCACGAGGGCATCCACGAGGTTGTGCGTCCCATCAACGCGGCTTTCGCGAATCGCTTTCTTTTTTTCCTCGGTCCATCGCAGACCCGCAATCCCTTCGCCTGCGAGATGCACGACTGCGTCGAGCCCTTCAAGACGCCCAAGATCCTCTTCGCGAAAACCATCTTCGACTGTCCATTGGATCTCGTTTGCATGCTTCGGCTCGCGCCGACCCGCAAGCAGGAGTTCGTATCCTTTCTCTGAAAACGATTTTTGCAGCGCCTTCCCGATCAAACCGCTCGCACCTGTAATTAGAATTCGCATATTTCAAGCAATGGCCCTCGACGTCCTGGGCCGGAAAACGATTCACGATTTCTTCATTTGAGTCGTCGTTCTGCTCGTATGAATTCGTGTACGTTGGCACTTCCCGATTCCTAACGTTTGCGGACTAAAACCCCGAACCCACGCGAAGTCACCCGAACAAAACGAAGACACGAAAAGAAATGCAATCGCCCACGAGCCTTCTACCGATCGCCCGTCGGCTTTCTCAACTCCTCTTGCACAAACCGCACCATCATCTTGATCTCACGATCCGTCAGCTGCCCACGAAATGGTGTCATCCCGTTTCCGCCTTCGGAAATGTGTCGATAGATCTGTTCGTCTGTGGTGTATTTGAATTCGCCCTCGCGGAGGTTTGGGATTCGTCTGCCATCGTCGAGCGCTTTGCCCTCACCCTCCGGCCCGTGGCAGACCGCACAATTTTGACGAAACAAGGAAGCCTCGTAGGCTTTGCTTTCCGAGATCGAGTACCGCTTAGATTTACCGGTACCGCATCCGATCGCACCGACGATAATGCACAACGCGATCCCCAATAACTTAAGACTTCGAACGTTTGTCAACCCGCTTATTCTTTCACTCACCGTTTACCACTTACCGCTTAGCAGCGCTGTTAGCTTCTTCCTTCAGCGCTCGCTTGAATATTTTCCCGGTTCCGCCGATCGGAAGCTCGGAACGAAACTCGACATAACGCGGATATTTATTCGCGGCGAATTGCCCCTTGCACCACGCCGTGAACTCCGTTTCGCTCAATTCTGCGCCTTGCTTCAGAACGACGAAGGCTTTCACTTCTTCGCCGAGTCTGTCATCCGGAACGCCAATGACGGCGCACAGTGATACGGCCGGATGCGTAATGATCACTTCCTCCAGCTCGCGCGGATAGATGTTATATCCGCCGCGGAGGATCATGTCTTTCTTGCGGTCGACTATGGACAGATACCCCTCATCATCGATGACCCCGATATCGCCGGTGTGAAACCACCCGTTACGAAATGCCTCCGCGGTAGCTTCGGGACGTTTGTAGTAACCCTTCATCACATTCGTGCCGCGAATCACCACCTCGCCTCGGTCACCCCGAGGAACCTCTTTGTCGTTCTCGTCAAAGCATCTAACGTCAACCCCGAAGATCGGCTGCCCGACCGAACCGGGTTTGGAGGGCCTTTCGAAGTGGTTGAAAGTCGCGAGCGGCGAGGTTTCCGAAAGTCCGTAACCTTCCAGCACGCGCACTCCGAACTTCTCCTGAAAGGCCTTCATAACCTCGACCGGCATCGGGGCTCCACCCGAGGTGCAAACCTTCATCGAATCCGCAACGCGGCTGATGTCGTAGCCGGTCTCGTCGACAAATTTCAATATCGCCCAGTACATCGTCGGGACGCCGATCCAAAAATTCACCTTCTCCGCGACCATCGCGTCGAGCGCCGCTTTTGGTTCGAATCGCGGCAGCAGGACGATGCGATTTCCGCCGTAGATATTCGTGTTCATTTGCACGGTCTGCCCCGTGGTGTGAAAGAGCGGGAGGGTAATCAGTACCGTCTTCTGTTTGCCGTCGGTGAAATCCAGAACGGGAAGATGTGTGTTCCATGTCGTAGTGACATTCGACATCAAATTGAGATGCGTCAGCTCCGCGCCCTTCGGCTGTCCTGTCGTGCCGGAGGTGTAAAGGATCGCACAGGTGTCGGACGGATCCGTCGGATAAGTCTCGAAGGACTCCGGCTCGTCCGCCATGACTTGGGCCAGCGTCTTGTGTTCGGGAAAACGATTCGCGTCCGATGTGTTTGATCCCAAACCGTCCAGCAAGCACTGCTTCGTTATCACAATGAGGTGCTCGCACGAATCGACTTCGTCGAACGCTTCCTTCACGCATTGCCCGAGCGGAAGCTCGTCGGTCCCCTCGAAAACGAACACAACCTTCGCGTCGGAATCACGCAGGTGATACGCGACCTCGCGCGGTTTGAACAAAACATTCATCGGAACGACCGCCGCCCCGGCTTTCATGATCCCGTAATACACGACAGGAAAGAAAGGCAGATTCGGACAGCTCAGCGCGACCTTGTCGCCATGTCCGATCCCCATCTCCGTCAGTGCGTGCGCGACCCGGTTCGACATCGCATTGAGCTGGCCGTAGGTCATTCGCACGTCGCCCCAAACTATCGCTTCTTTTTCCGGCGCAAGCCTGGCATGGTGGGACACCATTGACGCGAGATTGAGTGTGGTCGCCGTAAACTCCATAAGCTTTCGTGTCGGTGGAGAGGTGGATTTTAACTAAGATAGCACATGTCCGATGACAGAAACCTCGCAAGCATTTCCGGCCGGAGAGCGGCCGGGTTTGATTTGGATTTGTTCGCTAACCGATCCGACAAACTTTGCGACTTTGCATGAAAAGCAAGCTCAAGCGCGGCGGACGCTGGTACTTACGGAAAGCCGCAAAGTCGCAAAGTTCTACGGCCCTGGAAGTTGCCGGCCGGCTCCCGGATAAACTTTGACGAATTGCCGGGATTTGAATAAACTCTCATGTCACCGGGAAGCCCTTCCCCTCCTGACAGTTCTTATGAAAAACACACAGTTCCCTCTAAGCGTAACGCAGACGCTCGTATCGGTCTTGGTGTGCCTGTTGATCGCACCATCGTCTTTTGCCGGAGGCGGCGAATTTACCGGCCAGTTCGAGACCGCACTTGTTGTGAACGCCGAAGAGACGGAGCG
>DATLCA010000170.1:0-6682 GCA_035526605.1 Pyrinomonadaceae bacterium
CACGGGTAAATCTTCGGCGCTATCATTCCGCCGTCTTTACACCCAAATCCTATGAACTTAATTCGCCTGCCCCACAGCGCCGTAATCCGCTTCGGATTCGGCGCATTCGTTTTGGCCCTGTCGCTTCCTTTGATCTCCAGCGCACAACAAAGGCTCGAGTGGGAAGTGGTCAATCCATTTCATTTCATCAGTGACCTCGACGCCATCGACGAGCTCCGGGGCGAATTTAAAACGCTTAGCGATGACGGGAACGCGGGACATGCCACCGATACTTCTGCGCATGCTCTCGAAGTTGCGCTGCAAAGAAAGAACGAGCGAACTGTGAAGAACCGGCGCGATGCCGCAGAACACGAGTGCCAAATTCTTCCCGCCACCGAGCGGGAACCCTGTCTAGAAAAAACAAAGTTCCCCTACCTCGGATGGTTTTCTCGCCTTGCGAGAAACAACCACGCCGGAACCTGTTGGGATTCGTCTGCACTCAAGTTCCGAAATGAAGGGGCCTGTGCGGATTACATCAAGTCTCCGCGCCACCGCGTACGAATGTGGGTTGATAATCCAGTTTCTACGGATTTCTTCGCATGGAAATGGGAGACCGGAAAAACGGATCAGGATCCAAAGCAATGCCACCCGAAATACGAACACAAGGTGTGTGTCGAGTTTGATGTCGAAACCGATAACGAAGTTTCTGCCCGCGCTGTTTCCCCCGATGGAGCGGTACTCATGACAACTGTGAAAGTCGAAGACGTTTTGATCGCCGGGATGGGGGACTCCTTTGCAGCAGGTGAGGGAAATCCGGATATTCCGGCACAGTTTCTCGAGCGCCAGTCCGACACCGATTTTGTTTGGTTCTGGAAATTTCGCCGGTCCGCACGGAAGGACCGGATAGACCAGGACGTGGGCGGCCTCGCCGATCCCGCATGGCTCGACAAACGATGTCACCGATCGATGTATTCCTACCAGTTCAAAGCGGCGTTGCATTTCGCTTTGGAGAATCCAAAGAAGTCGGTTACGTTCGCGAGCGTTTCCTGTTCCGGCGCGGAGATACCCGAATTGATCGATACGCCGCAGACGCCGAAGGAAGAAATGAAAGGAGCCACCGTCTACCAAACGGTGGGTAAGAACAAAAAGATTAAACCGCAGATTCGCGCCCTTGAAGAATTATTGGCAGAGCGAAAGACGGGAATCGATTACCTGTTGCTGAGTATCGGAGGAAACGACGCCGGATTCGCAAAGTATGTCGCCTACGTGATGCTGTCGGGGAAAACTCTGTGGCTGGCGACAAAGGCGAAACAGGCGCGAGTTCCTAAAATAAAAAGGGTCGACGACGCAATAGTTAAACTTCAGGAAGAGTATAAAGAGCTCAACCATCAACTCGGCTTATTAAGATTTAAGCCATTGCCCGGCGGGGATACTTTAAGCAAGCGAATTATCCTTACCGGTTATCCGGATTTTCTGAACGATGAGAAAGGCAGTCCTTGTGCAGTCAATCGGGATGAGTTTTCAATGCCTTTCAACAGGGATGGCGGTCGCGGGAAAAGGTTGGGACTCCTCGCCTCGATAGTCTATCCGCGCCTCAGAGACCTGCAAGAGAACACGCAGCAGGTGCCGTGGTGGACCCTCGCTCCGGCCGACAAAAGCAAATGGTTGCAACATGGCTTTTGCGCGCAAGCGCGGCCATTGACCAAAGATTCCATCCAGGAGAGGTTCATCATGCCCAAGCGCAAGAACCACAAATGGTATTCAATAGAACCCCGCTGTTCGCCGAACGAAACGGGCGAATGTGACGAGAAAATGCCCTTCGATCCGCGAGACTATAAGACCTACGGCGAAAGGTCCCGGTGGATAAGATTACCTGTCGATTCAAAACTGTCCGTCGACCAGCAAACTATCATCTGGCTTTTCTCGCTCGATCTTTTCTTCACGGATGACTGGTCAACCGTTATGCACCCGACCGCCGAAGGATTCGCGGTGAATGCCGATGCCACGCTGAAGGCGATCAGGGCGTTAAGTAGTGCACAAAGACAGTAGCTTTTAGAACCTGACCCCGGTTTGCCCTCGCCTGCAATTGATGTGATTATGGCTATACAATAAAGCCACAAGAACCAAACTTGATGAACGACATAGATAAAGAAAATGCGATCGCGGTCTTGAATCGGATCATGGAACTGGAGCTCGCCGGGGTCGTCCGATACTCGCACTACGCGCTCATGGTGTTTGGCTACAACCGAATCCCCATCGTCTCCTGGCTTAAGAGCAACGGCGACGAAAGCCTTGCCCATGCACATAAGGCCGGCGAATTTGTGACGATGCTTGGCGGGCATCCGTCTTTGAAGATCGGTCCGCTGCTGGAAACTCATAAGCACGATATCGGGGACATCCTGCGAGAGAGTCTCGATCAGGAAAGCTCGACGCTTGCCGCGTACTACGAACTCTTGCAACTCGCCGAGGGGAAGTCGGTCGCGCTCGAAGAGTACGCCCGCGAAATGATCCTGCTCGAAGAAATGCACCTCGACGAAGTGAACAAGATGCTCCGCCGTCCCGGCGAGATCGCACCATTCAGTGAATAAAACGAACGTGGAGACAATCCTCGAAACGGAGCGCTTGCGCCTCCGAAAGATCACGGTAGCCGATGCCGAGTTCATACACCGGCTGATGAACGAGCCCGCGTATCTCGAGTACATCGGCGACAAAGGAGTGAAGACCGTTGCGGATGCGGAACGTTTCATTACGGACTTTGCCGCGAAGAGCTACGACGTGAATGGGTTCGGTCACTACATTGTCGAGCTGAAAACGGATGGAACCCCGATGGGCACGTGCGGCTACGTGAAACGCGCCGAGCTCGAAGACCCCGACATCGGTTTTGCATTTCTCCCGGATTTTCGAAAGCACGGTTACGCTCTCGAATCGGCCGAGGCGATCAAATCATACGGCATTGAAGTTCTCGGCTTCACAAAGATCTCCGCAATAACCACCCAACACAACGAGCGTTCGGGCAAGCTTCTCAACAAGCTCGGTTTCACTTTCGATCGACTGATCGCGATGCCGAAAGGCGACGAGCTGAAGCTTTTCACATTTTCAACATGAATTACGGTCTTATCGCCGGCAACGGCCAGTTCCCTTTTCTTGTCGTTGAAGGCGCGCGCAAGCAGGGGGCCGGCCTCGCCGTGGCGGCGATAAAAGAAGAGACCGACAAGCGCATCGACGCGGTGGCCGACGACGTCATGTGGGTCGGAATCGGCCAGCTTGGGAAGATGATCTCGTATTTCAAATCGCGCGGCGTGACGAAGGCGATCATGGCCGGCCAGGTGAAACACGTTCAGATCTTTTCTGGAGCTCTGCCGGATGTGAGAATGCTGAAGATGCTCTGGAATTTACCAAAGCGGAACACGGACGCGCTGATCGGCGGGGTTGCGGATGAGCTCGCGAGCGAAGGGATCGAGCTTATCGACTCGACTTATTTTTTGCAGGATCACTTGGCTCAAAAAGGCTTTCTCACAAAGCGGGAAGCATCGGAAACTGAGCTCGGAAATATCGAGTATGGCCTGCACATTGCCGAGGAGATCGCCAGGCTCGATCTCGGGCAAACCATCGTCGTGCGGGCGAAAGCATGCGTCGCGATCGAAGCGATGGAAGGAACCGACGCGACGATCCGCCGGGCAGGTGAGCTGGCGAAAGGAAAACTGACAGTTGTGAAGGTCGCCAAGCCCGACCAGGATATGCGGTTTGACGTGCCGGTCGTCGGCGTGCCCACGATCGAGGCGATGATTGCGGCGGGAGCCACCTGTCTTTCTATCACGGCCGGCAAAACTTTGATCTTCGATCGGGAACAAATGATCGCCCTCGCAAACAGAAACAGCATCTGTGTTCTCGGGTCCTGACGAAACAATTTCCCCGCCCGCACGTACCAAAACCACATCAAAGAAACTTTCGGGAGAGAAATGAGAAGGAATTTTGTAACGTTTTTACTTTCGTTCACGCTGCTCGCTTCGATCGGCCTCGGGCAGGCCGTCCGCATCACTCCGGTCGAGCGAAAGATCGCCGCCGGCATCACGGCCGATCAAATGAGCAACTATCTTTACTTCGTCGCGTCGGACGCGATGGAGGGCCGCGACACTCCGTCCCGTGGGCTCGACACGACGGCCGAGTTTTTGAAAATGAACCTTTCGCGCTGGGGCTTCAAACCGGCGGGTGACAATGGAACATTTTTCCAAAAGATCGAGCTTGCTTCGGAGTCCGTAGACCCGGCCAATAATCTACTTCAAATAGACGGGAAGACTTTCAATCTCGGTGCGGACTTTTATCGGCTCGCGGGAAACGGTTCCGCGAACGCGCTCATGGTTTTCGCCGGGAACGGCTGGCAGATCAAATCGAAAAACCTTGACCCGTATAAAGGAGTCGACGTGCGAGGAAAGATCCTCGTTCTGAGCGGTGAGGGCTTTCCGAATGCGAGCACGCCCGTTCGGCTGCCGAGCGGTATTTCCCGATCCGATCTGACCGGGACAAAAGGTGTCGACTGGTCGGATCCTGTAACTTACGCGACGGCTAACGGAGCCGTGGGGATCATCGTAATCGCGTCATCGCAAACCCAGACTGCGTGGCCGCGGCTGGGGCAATTTTTTTCTCGGGGCAGCATGTATCCGGCGAAGCTTCGCGAGGCTCCGCCGAAACTGCCCGTGATCCTCGTTTCCGATTCCGTCGCGAAATCTATCTTCGCCGGAGCTCCGGCGGGAAAGGAATCGACGACCGCCTTTACGATCGACAAAACTGTTTCGATGACCGCGATGAGCCGATCCGAGTCGAAATGGACGCAGAATGTCGTCGCGCTTTGGGAAGGCCGGGATCCCACGTTGAAAAACGAAATGGTGGCCGTCGGGGCCCACTACGACCACGTCGGCACGAATCCAAATGCACCCGGCGATGACAAGATCTGGAACGGTGCGGACGACGACGGCTCGGGTACCGTCGCGGTTCTCGCGATAGCGGAAGCGCTCGCGAAATCGAAACTACGCCCGAAGCGATCGATCCTTTTTGTCTGGCACTGCGGCGAAGAAAAAGGATTATGGGGCTCCGAGTACTTTAATAAGTTCCCGACGGTCGACATCAAAAACGTCGTCGCACAACTCAACATCGACATGATCGGCCGAAGCAAAAAAGCGGGTGATGCCAATCCAAAAAACAAAGACCTGACGGGCGAGAATGCGATCTATGTTATCGGCTCGGAGATGATGAGCTCGACGCTTGGCTCGATCGTGAAGGGTGCCAACGAAGGATTCTTAAAGCTGGACTACGATTACAGGTACGACGATCCGAAGGACACGAACCGGTTCTTTTTCCGCTCCGACCATTTCAACTATGCTTTGAACGGGATCCCGATCACGTTTTGGTTTGACGGCGTCCATGAGGACTATCACGGCCCCGGGGATTCACCGGACAAGATCGATTACGAAAAAATGGAAAAAGTCGCGCGGACGATCTTTCTTACGATGTGGGAAGTCTCGGATCTTGCGACGCGACCGAAAATAGATAAGCAGTTGCCGCCGGAGTTATCGACGGCGCGGTAATAAGAGGAGAGAGGGGAGCGATTTCAAATTTGAATTTTTAAATTTGAAATCCCAACGAGATCGAGAAGGAAGGGCTTTGCCATTTTGCCCTCCTCACCAACAAAAAAGGCCACCCTTGTTTGAGGATGGCCTTTTTCTTTATGATCGAAAAAAACTAGAACACAATACCGGCGCCTATGCGAAGGTTGTGATCCACCTGACCGCCGATCCAGAGCGGGTTGTAATCAAGCTGAATTGCGCGGATCTGAATCGTGTTGTTCAGCCTGAAATCCAAACCGCCGCCGAACACACCCGTGAATCCGTTGTCGCTGAACGAATCATTGGTGACCGGGCAAAGAGCGACCGGCGTGCATACGACATCGTTAATTTTCGTGCGAACGTGCCCGAGTCCGACCATGGCGTGAGCAAATGGCTTGACCGTGCCTTCACGCGAATTGTCCTTTACCTGGACTCCGCCAACGACGTTGTAAAGCGAGTTGGTCGTATCGAAACTCGCCGTGTAGGTCGTTGTGGTACCCGGATTGACGAATGTTTCCGAGAAGCGCGTGCCGTTAAAAGTTGCCGAGACGTCGCCCTTGATCCCGACGTAACGGTTTACGTTGTAAACTCCCGAGACGTTAACACCGTTAAAAGTTGCACGGTCGCGGAAGAAATCCCGAACGCTGCTACCGCTGTCGAGGCCGGTATCGACCTGACCGTTCGAATAACCGATGAAGAATTCGCCCTTCTTGTAGTCGTCCGTGGCAACCGCCTGAGCCGAAGCCGCGGCTACCGAAAAGAGCGCTATTGAAAGCGTAATAAAAAGACGTTTTAACATTATCCCTTACTCCTTGTTAATAAATAACCAGTCGCAAAAACAAAAAAAGTAGCCCGCAAATTCGATACTTCTAAATCTGCGCGCTGCTTTCAAAGTCACCTTGCGACTCCACGTTGAGATGAGGCCGGTTTTTGGTAAGTTGCTAAGTAATTTAGTTTTGGTAATCCATCTTACGTTCTCTTGCTATCAGCTTCTCGGCCCGCTCGACGAACTTTTCGATCAACTCCGAACGGAGTTGAACGTATGTTTTCTTCTTGGCGTGCCCGTTGTCGGGCGCCGCTTCCGGCTCCGCTGCATCATCGCT
>DATLCA010000171.1:0-2561 GCA_035526605.1 Pyrinomonadaceae bacterium
GCCATCGGATTTTCATCATTGTGCAAAATAAGTCTATCCGCCCCGGCGAACCGCTCTTTAGTGAGAAAGGTTGGCCGGTGATCAAAAACGCTGACCTGCCATCCCAGCTCCGAGCCGATCCGTGCGAGCGGAATAGAGTCCGCTCCGGCGCCAAAAAGAAGCAGCGAGACCGGGGGCATCATCGACTCGAATGCAAATTCAAAAGTCCCTTCCGTCGTCTCGACCTTTTGAAAACCGTAAGCTTTGTCACTGTCATGAAAGCTCACACATTTCTCTTGCAGGGTCTGCAAATCCTGCAGAGAATCTGGAAGTTTATCCGCAGTAAAACGTCCTTCCCCTTCGTAGAACAATCGTCGGCCGAGATCGACTTCGGATCCAATGCCGGACGAGATCAAAGTCGCGACCGTTCTAGTCTCCCGATTTTCGCGGATGCGGCGCAGGTTGGTTAGCAAACTGTTCTCACGCCCCACTGACTCAAGCAGGATCCTTACCACTCCCCGGCATCCCATGTTGAGGCTGAAGACCGAGTTCTCATCGTTCGTTGTGTCGTACCTGAACACCTCGGCTCGCCCGCTCGCCAGGACCTTCTTCGCTCTTTCCAATACGTCGGCCTCGAGACAGCCGCCGGAAACCATACCGAACGTATCTCCGTTCCCGAGCATCAACATTCGAGCTCCGGGCAGACGATAACCGGATCCCTGCACATCGACAACAGTCGCCAGAATCCCGCGCTCATCCGGGCCAAACGCCGAAACCCTTTCCAGAATTTCCTTAACCTCTTTCATCTATCGTAAAAAATGCGGCCTGTTCCGATTCCGAAACAAGCCGCGATCAATACTTCGCAAGATCAAATTAATCGGGGCACCCACCGCCGTTATCAACCCACTCCTGCACCTTCGCGAGAAACGGTTCGAGTTCCATTGGCGGAGTCGTACGGCCATTCCCAGGCGCCCACGCCCATGTCACGAGCGGATCTTTCTTCTGCACATGCTCCATCGCTGCCGCGAGAGTCTTGTGCCCGCCATTTTTAGACGGATCCTTAAAGTTGCGGCAGAGCTGTGCAGGGGTCAGCCCCTGGAAGACCATCTTTTGATCGGCCGGCGGCATGTGCCAATCCTTTGTCGTGCCCGGTGGCAGATGCTCGCCTACGAGATTTTCATTCTGGTGACACGTGGTGCACTTTTGTCCGTACACGCCTTTACCGTCTTTGCCGCGGGTCACGCCCATTGAGTGCGGCGTCATCTCGTCACCCTGTGTCGGGGTGTCGCTTGCCGGATGGCAATTTGCGCACCTGGCGGAAAAGAAAACGGTCGCCGCCTCCTTGAACGCGGCCTTCGCTTTTTCCGGATCGGGTGCGGCCGCCATATCTGCTTCTGTCATCGACGAACCGTCGACCGGCTCAGGATGATTTTTACGGTCGGACAATGCAAATCCCGCAAGCAACAGGCACGCCAACGCCACGGTCGCTAACTTCAGGCTTCGGCGTTTTGAAAAATCCTTAACTGATCTCATAACCATCACTCCTGAACTCGCGCTTAGGCGGTTTTTAATTCCTCGCGCCTGATCGGCAAACTTCGAATGCGTTTCCCGGTGGCGGCAAAGATCGCATTGACGACGGCGGGTGCGATAGGCGGAGTACCAGGCTCGCCAACTCCGCCGTGTTTTTCGGTGCTTGGGACGATGTAGACTTCCACCTTTGGCATTTCATTCATGCGCAGCATTTTGTAGTCGTAGAAATTCTGCTGATTTATCCGTCCGTCTTTCAGCGTGATCTCGCCATACAAAGCCGCCGTCAAACCATAGACAATCCCGCCTTCCATCTGTGCGTTGACCGTGTCAGGATTGACAACCTGCCCGCAGTCGACCGCGCAAACGACGCGGTGCACACGAACATTTCCATCCTTTGCGACGGACACTTCTGCGACCTGTGCAACGTAACTCCCGAAGCTTTCATGCACCGCGATCCCACGGCCAATCCCTTTCGCCGCCGGTTTGCTCCAGCCGGCTTTTTCAGCCGCCAGTTTCAACACTCCGATATACCGTGGATGCTTTTCCAGAAGCGACAATCGAAACGCGAGTGGATCCTTTCCGCCGGCATGCGCCAGCTCGTCGAGGAAACACTCTGTCGAAAACGCGGTGTGCGAGCTGCCAACCGAACGCCAGAAACCGACGGGGACGCCCTGGCTGATCGGTACCCAGTCGACAAACAGATTTTGCGTATCGTACGGCAGCGTGTGTGCGCCTTCGGTGGCGGAATCGTCAAGCTTGTCCGGCGGCGGTGCGAAGCCGAACAACGTCGGTCCGAGTGTTGCCATAATTGAGGAACTGACGATGCGATGCTGCCAGAAGACGGGTGTACCTGCGGCATCGATCCCGGCCGACATTACGTTGTATGCGGAAGGTCTATAGAAGTCGCCGTGCATGTCGTCCTCGCGCGTCCATACGACCTTTACAGGTTTGGCAACCTCTTTTGAAAGACGTACCGCGTCCATCACGTAATCGCCTAACCGGCGGCCAAATCCGCCGCCAAGGAGCGTGTTGTTTACCTTGACCTTTTCGGT
>DATLCA010000172.1:0-5138 GCA_035526605.1 Pyrinomonadaceae bacterium
GACGTCGAGAACAACCGCGTCGGGATCGGCGAGAATGTCGGCGATCTTTTCCCGGACCATCCGTCGCCAACGCTTGTCTATATTGATCGAGAGGACGTGATTGAGAAGATCGTACTTGGTCGCGATTCCGGAGAACATCTCACGGACGGCCCGTGCGTGGGCAATTTCATTTGCGGTTCGCTCTTCCGACATCGAGAGGTTAGCGGCCCTTGACTAAGACGGTGACTTGAGGATTTCGTGAAAGCCGGTCAGCAACGTTCTGGACGTCAGATATTTTGATCTGATCAAACGACTTCATATCCTCGGAGACGGAAGTAAGGTGATACGTATCCACGTCGAGCCACCGGTCGGCCAATGCCGCGACATTGATCGAGGCCGCGACCTCCGTTCGCGCCTTGTTGAATTCCAAATCCTCGATCCGCCCCACCCACTCGAATCCCAGTCCTCTCTCGTTTGCCGCAGAGCGATAATTCAACACAAGAGCTCCGGGCAGCACGCGCGGCTCGTGCGAAACGGTCACGTTTTCCAACGATGTTAAAGCTTTCAGTCGAGACTGAATTATCTTGCTCAACACCTGAGCGGCGAAAAAGTCCTTATCATTTCTGGCGAGCCCGCGCCTCGCATGCCGAACCTCCGCGTTCGTCATGCCATCGACGTTGATCTCGAGCGGCTTCGTATCCGGATCATCCGGTTGTCGAAAGGTGAAGGGCACCCGCTTGTCCGATTTGAGCCAGGCGCCGAAGTATCGCCGCGCCGCGCGAAACCCGAGATCGCTATTGAAATTCCCACTGATCGTCACGGTCGCGTTGTCGGCACAAAGAAACCGCTCTCGCGCAAACTGCAGATCGGCGAAGTCGATATGAGTGAGAGTTTCCACCGACCCCATCGGAGGCCGTCCGTAAGGAAAAGTCCCGAACAGCCGCTTCGCCCCCGCCTGATCAGCGATGTAGGCCGGATCCTTTTCCAATGACGTTAGCTTTTCCGACAGAGCCTTCTTCAGCGCCGCGAGCGTCTCCCGGTCGATCGTCGGATTTGAAACCGCCTGTGCCAAAGTTTGCACGAGGGTCACAAACTCATCCGGTTTCGCAGTGGCGTTGATCTGAATATAGTCGTAATTCGTGACCACCTCGACGCCGCCGCCGAGGTCATCTGCGAAGTACGATCTGGAGGCAGCTGTCGGGAAGATATTTTCCGCGAGGAGCTTCATGACCCCTTCCTTCCCCTGGGGATCGAAAGCCGCACCACTGTGCACACGGATGCTGACCTTCACGTCGCTGGCGGCCGGGTCGCTCCACATCAGAACCTTCAGCCCGTTCAAAAGCTTTTCCTGACGAGGGGCTCCCCCTGCCGGTTTTTGAGCGAATGACGCGGTGGTCCCAAGTATCAGGCACAGAACGATCGGGAAAAATTTATTGAATCGACTTCGGAATTTCATCGTATAAACAATTTGGAAAGAGAGATGTTAACTGTTTTAGTTGCAAAACTCCATCGAAGTGTTGTTTCGTCAGATACCGGACGCAAGCGGCAAAATTTTCGATTCGAACAGGCATCGTGTGAAAGTCGTGAAGCATCTATCCTTGTTGAACAAGCCGGGTTTAAAGCGATGTTCGTCAACCAGATAGTCGCTTAACATCTGCGTAAAACGCGTTATAATTAAAATCACTTACTTAAATGCCCTGTCGGGGCGTGTGATTTCGAGGGCCACAAAGATGGGAAAGATTGTTAAGTATTGCAGTTCGTGTGATGAAGGATTCGCCGAGAAGTTTGGGTTTTGTCCTGATTGCGGAACTCAACTGCAAGCGTTCGAGATGAGTCCGGTGGAAGGGGAAATTGATACGGTAGCGGTGGAGCCGGAAGCGGTGGACGCCGAAATCGACGCCACACCTATCGAGGTCGAGCCGGTAGTACCGGCACCGGTCTTTCTTCAGGCGGAAGAAGCCGAGGAGTTTGAAGAGATCGACGAACCGGCCTTTGAAGATACTTACGAGCCGGTGGAAGGTGCGGCTCCGGTTCCAGTAGCAGCTCCGACCTTTTATCAAACATCGCCCACTTACGCCGACGAGCCGCGAAATTTCGCGACGCAGGCATACACCCCTGACGAGGACGCGTTTCACGTCACCGTAATTGAAGAGAAGAACGGCAAGCAGCGGAATGGCCTACTCGTCGGTGCGGCAGTCCTGGTTCTCTTTTTAACGGTTGGCAGTTGGGGTGTTTCACTCTTTCAAAAGGACATGGGCATCGGTGCGATTGGCGATGAAACTTCGCTCGCGTATCTGGGTGTCGATGTTCCGATGCCGATCGACGAAACGCCCGAGAAGAAGGCGAAAGACAAGGATGACGGCGGCGGCGGCGGCGGCGGCCGCGAGGACAAGGAAGAAACCTCGCAGGGCGATCTTGCCGATCAAACTAAGAACCCGATCATTCACCCCGATGTCCGAATCTACAAGAGCGATAACTTTGAGCTGAAGCAGCCCGTTGCGGCCACCGAAGGCGACAAGAAGTTCGAAAAAATTTACGATCGTTACGGTGATCCGAACTCCAAGTTCGCCGGTCTTTCTAACGGGCCGGGTATGGGCGGCGGCCAGGGAACAGGGTATGGCCAGGGCCAGGGCAGCGGTTATGGAACAGGCGCCGGAAGCGGCAGCGGCTCCGGGTATGGCAGCGGAAACGGTGACGGCAATGGATCCGGCAGCGGCCGCGGTGGTGGCGACGGTCCTCCTCCTAGCATAGCGGCACCCAAGGTCACGACGGCGGCCAAGATCACCTACCAACCCAAAGCCACGTACACGGATACTGCACGTTCAAATAATGTTCAGGGTGCCGTTCGATTGAAGATAACTCTTCTGGCTTCAGGTCAGGTCGGCGCGATTGTTCCGGTAACGCGGCTCCCAGACGGCTTGACGGAAAAAGCGATCGCGGCAGCGAAGCAGATCAGGTTTGAACCAAAGATGGTAAACGGTGTCCCCGTGTCGGTCATCGTTACCCGCGAGTACACCTTCACGATTTACTAGAGATAACGAAGCAACGACGAAAAGGGCTGTCCGGACGGGCGGCCTTTTTTTGTTGAATTGTCGCCGGATTCATCCGCTCATGAAACCCGCTCAGCAAGTTTGCTAGCACGTTCTTTTTTTCGGCTCAAACATTCTTGCAGTTGTTACCTCCGGCTGAAGTTGGAGGCAATTGAGATTGAGGAACAGGACTGCCGACATGAATCAAAAAAGCCCGTCTTTCGACAGGCTCCTCAACACTCGATGACTCGGATCACTTAAATCATATCGCTGTCCGATTTCGAATCCTCGTTCAGCTCGTAACGATCCCGATCCCGCCTCTCCATCTTCTCCAAAAGATCCAGCGGCTCGTTGTCCTGGTAATCGATCCCCATCGCGTGCGCGTTTTCCTCTACGTCGGATTGATCCGGCGTCGGGTTGTGCCCGAATACCGCCTCGGCGCCCGTGTTGTTCACGTCTTCCCAGTCAGCGTCGATGTCGCCGCCGGAATCCGCGGGTGACGCGTCGTTGCTCCCGTGAATGCGGTCGAGCAACTCCTGCGGCCTGCTCGGCGCACTCGCAATCTCGTCGTTGATGAGCTCCTGCGTCGCTTCGTTGGGAACGCTCTCGTGTTCGTAAAACTCCAGATCTTTTCCTTTGATCATAAAACCTCCTTGCTCGGTAAATGTAGAAAAAGCATAGCACGCGCATCGTGCGCCGCCCAGATATTTCAGATAAAGACGACGGTCTGCGACGACGGAATTTCAAACCGTTTCCGGCATCGCATGTTTTTGCACATAAGCTGGTCGTCGACGCGGACCATGTAGTCGCGCGATTTATCGAACTGCGCTCGTTCCTGCTGATTCATCTGTCGGGGGGCGCTTCGCTTTTTCACCCGCTTCAGCCACCTGATGTCGTAATCGTTTCGTTCCCGGCAAAACGGGCAGGAGTAATTCGCCGTCTTAGTCTCTTGCCGCTCATCGAAAATGTCGCGTTCATGCATATGAAATATTGTAGCGGTTTTATCACGTCATTGGTCAACAACGATTTGGTTATCGTTCCCCGGAACGATAGAATTTTTTACAGTTCAAGTTGAGGGTTCGGAGTTCAGGGTTCAGAGTTCGGAGTTTGTGGTTACAGGCCGCGCGCTCATAGCGGATATCCGTTTAGTAATTGGAGCTGAACCCACGGCCGCAAACTCTAAGCCCTGAACTCTAAGCCCGTTTTTTTAATGAGACACAAGCTTCGAAATTTCTTCCGCCAGCTCGGACTGATGCTGCTCGTCATCTGGACTGTTGTGTCCCTCGTAACGCTTTTGATCGAGCTTGTCCCCGGCGAACCGGCAACGACGATCCTTGGCGAAACGGCGACGCCCGAGCAGATCGCCAACTTCAATCAGAAACACGGGCTCGACCGCCCGGCCTTTTTCTTTTCTTATTCGGGCGAGTCCGGGTTCAAATGGAACGGCGTCGATAACCGATACGTCGATTACTGGAGCGGCCTGCTGCATGGCGATCTCGGCAGATCGTTTCGTAGCGATCGGCCGGTTCTTGATTTGATCCTCGAGCGATATCCGTCGACGATCAAACTTGCGATCGCGTCTATGCTCGTCGCGGTGGCGATCGCGATACCGCTCGGCGTACTCGCGGGCACAAATAAAAACGGCTTGATCGATAACTCGGCATCGTTCACCGCACTGCTCGGAATATCGCTGCCGACGTTCGTGATCGGACCGTTTCTGGTCTACATCTTTGCGGTCAATTTGAGGTGGTTTTCGCCGACCGGAAGCGCCAATCCCGAAGACATCGTTTTGCCGGCCGTGACGCTCGGAGCGGCGCTGTCCGCGATCATCACGCGAATGGTTCGGTCGAGTGTGATCGAAGAGCTGGGTGAAGACTATGTCCGCACGGCCCGGGCAAAAGGCCTTAGCGAGCGCAAGGTGGTTTACAAACACGTTTTGAAAAACGGACTCATCCCGGTGGTGACGATTCTCGGTCTGCAGCTCGGCGTCCTCCTTGCGGGTGCGATAATCACGGAGAAGATCTTTAGCTGGCAAGGGCTCGGTCTTCTGCTTTTGGAAGATGGGATTGGCAAACGCGACTACCGCCTTGTGCAGGGCTGCGTGCTCGTGATCAGCGTCACGTACATACT
>DATLCA010000173.1:0-13155 GCA_035526605.1 Pyrinomonadaceae bacterium
TAAACACGACATAGCCCGCGTTAGCGAACACCTGCGGGTTCCAACGGTAACCCCAACTGTCGTTGAAGGCGCTTTGAGGCCCGCCGTGGATAAGCACAACGAGCGGATATTTTCTCGACGGGTCAAAATTCGCGGGTTTAATAACAAAGCCATGAATGTTTGCGTTCACCGCCCCTTTCCATTCCATGTCCTCTGCCTTCTGGAGCCGATAGCCCCGGTAGACCGCCTCGTTGAAAGTGGTCAGCGGCGCCACCCCGCTTCCATCAGAGTTGACCCTCATCAATTCGGGGGGTGAAGCGATAGAGCTCGCGGCGAAAACGATCGTTCGCCCATCGCCGGAAACGCTAACGCTGTTTGCGTAATAGCCTTGAAGGACGGTCTTAACATGTGTCGCGATTCGGAGCTTGAAGTCCGGTTCAACGGGCAGGCTGTAAATCGGTGCGCGGCCGCGCGTGCCGGCGGCAAAATAGATCGTCTTGCTGTCGTTCGTAACCGTCATTTCGTCGACCTGCTGGTCGAAGCCGCGAGTCAGTTCGACCGTCTCGCCGGTTGCCCGGTTGTAGCGCATGATCCGCCACCGGTCAGCCTCGAATCCTTCGGTCGCCTGGGAACGATAGAGAAGATATTTGCCGTCCGGTGTGTAAAGCGGCGCGGCGTCGTAGCCGCGGTTGGAGACTGTAATATTTTTCTGATTCTTGTCGACCAGCGAGGCAACGATGATGTCGCTATTCGTCGAGATCGCCTCGATCTTGTCCGGGTTCTTCAGAAACGCGATCTCGCGCGAATCCGGTGAGAATGCGTAGTCGACGCCCGTCGATGCGCCGTATGGCGGGGCGTCGAAATCGCCCGGTGTGAAGTCGGCGGCGATGCCCCCGCTGCTCGAAACTACAAAGACGTGGGCTCGTTTACGGTTTCGCCATTCATTCCAGTGTTTAAAGAGAAGACGCTCCGTAACTTTCGCCTGGACCTTGCTCGACTCGGCCCGAGCGTCCTCTGCCTTATTGCAGTCGTCGGATGTGCATTCGGGATATACCTCCGAACTGAACGCGATCCACTTGCCATCGGGTGACCAAACGGGATTACCCGCGCCGCTGGATATCCGCGTGATTTGTTTCCGGCCGTCACCGTCCGGCTCCATAGTCCAAATGTCGCCGCCCGTCGCGTACGCGAGGCGCTTTCCGTCGGGCGACCAACGGGGCGAGCTGTTCGACTTGTCGCCGCTCGTGATCTGTTTCAAATTCGTACCGTCGATCCTGATCGTGTAGATGTGGGTGAGCGTCCGGTTAGCCGCCTTGTCGACCGTGCCGACGGTGAACGCTACCGTCCGGCCGTCGGGCGATAGCTGCGGATCGCCGACCCGTTTCGTGGCGATGAGGTTGTCGATCGTAAAGCCCGACTGGGCGAACCCGGCGGCTGCGAGAATCACTGAGAGCGCAATTGCGGACACAATTCTGTACATAGATTTCACCTGCATATGATCGAGATGTGAAGAGCAACCCATTATCGCACATAACTTTGTCACACCAGAAAGCATTCGATAAAATGAGTGATATGAAATCGATCCTACTGCTGACGACCATCTTTTTCACTTCGATCTCCGCCTATTCGCAAGCCACCGCGACGCCGACTCCGACCCCGCAGCTTTACTCGGCGAAGACCCTCGACGACATGCGCGGTCTCCAGCAGGCGGCTCTCGCGAGCGATTACGCATACCGCCAAACGGGATATCTCGCGAACAACATCGGCCCGCGTCTCTCGGGTTCGCCGCAGGCGGAGCGTGCGGTCCAGTACGTTGCCGAAGAACTGAGAAAACTCGGCCTGGACGTGCGGCTGCAGCAAGTTTCGGTTCCGCACTGGGTGCGTGGCCAGGAGCGCGCGGAGATTATTGAATTCCCGGGAATGGCGGCCGGCACGACCCAGAAGATAGTTGTCGCTGCGCTCGGCGGAAGCATCGCAACACCGGCCGACGGGATGACGGGTGAGATAGTCGTTGTGAACAGCTTTGACGAGCTGAACGCGCTCGGGCGTAACCGGATCGCGGGCAAGATCGTTCTCTTCAACAACAAGTTCGACCGCGAAATGGCGGCCAGTGGATTTGGCGGAAACGCTTACGGTCAAGCGGTGGCCTACCGCGGCGGTGGAGCGATCGCGGCCGGCCGTCTAGGTGCGATCGCGGTGCTCGTGCGTTCTGCAGGCGGCTCGCAAAATCGTCTCGTGCACACGGGAGCGATGAGGTACGATCCGAACGTGACGCAGATTCCGGCGGGGGCGGTTTCGTTCGAAGATGCGGAGACGATGGCATTTCTCGCAAAGACCGGTAAGGTGCGAATCCGTCTGTTGCTTACGCCGCAGACGCTGCCGAACGCGACCAGCTACAACGTGATCGCGGATCTGAAGGGAAGCGACAAGCCCGATGAGGTCGTGGTGGTCGGCGGCCACCTCGATTCCTGGGATCTTGGAACCGGTGCCCTCGACGATGCGTGCGGCGTCGCAATGTCGATGCAGGTCGGATACCTTCTGAAACAATTAAAGCTCAGACCGAAGCGGACAATTCGCGTCATCGCTTACATGAACGAGGAAAACGGTTCGGCGGGCGGTAGGGCGTACGGCACCGAGCAGGCCGCGAACATGGCCAGACATTTTGCCGCGATCGAAAGCGACCTCGGAGCTTCGCACCCACTCGGGTTTCTCTTTACGGGGAACGCGGAGGCGATCCCGTTCTTCGCGCCGATCTCGAATATTTTGCGTGGCCAGGGCGCCGGAATAGCCCAGCTTCAACCCGGCGGCGTCGGTACAGATATCGGACCCCTTACTCAAGGCGGCGTGCCGTCGTTCGCCCCGTTCTTCGACACGCGAACTTATTTCAATTATCACCACACGGAAGCGGACACGTTCGACAAGGTGGATCCCAAGGAGTTGGCTGAGGGCGGGGCGGTGATGGCGGTGCTTGCTTACGGACTCGCTAATCTCGAGCAGCCGATCCCCCGTTAGGTTTGATGAGCAGGGCCTAAATTGTTAGAGTGCACCTATGAACAGACCGCCGCCGTATTTTCCGCAAAACCAGCTCTCACCGCCGGACGAGAAGCGCTACCGCAGGTTTAAGTTGATTCTGGGACTAGCCGGCCTCGTGCTTATCCTGGTACTCGCGGGCATCGGCTACGGCATTTATTATCTGATAAGTAGTTGGATGTAGACGGTCGCAATAAATAAGAAAAAGAGCGTTCGTGATGAACGCTCTTTTTTATGTCCTGGGCTGAATTTTCAACTAACGATTGCTCAGGCTTTGCACCTTCGACGCACTCGCCTTCGCACGAGCAGCATCCAGAGCTAATTGTCGTGCCTGCGGAAGAAGGTCGATCGCCTTCTTTAACTGACTGTCGTATTCGTTCGAAACTTGAAGCGACGTCGTCGTGCCGTACGCGGCCGTGACGAGCTCGGATCTCAACCCACGCTCGACGAACTCGCGCTCCCGCTCGACCTGTGCCGGAGTGAACTTATATTTCTCGACGGCGAAAGTTTTGAAAGCCTGATAGAGACCTTCGGAGATAGGGAAGTCGGTGTTTTTTAGATCGTAGTCGAAGACGAGCGGCTGGTCGACGCGGTTCGCCTCGTACCCTTTGACCCGGCCGGCGGTCAGCTCAAGTGCGAACGCGAAGACAGGATTGAAAAGCTTCTGCTGAAAGCGAGCTTTTTCGATCGTGATCGTCTCGGGTTTGAGCTCCACATCAGGCGTAATACCGCCGCCGCTGTACACGCTTCGACCCGCGTCCGTTTTGCTTTCCGCGCCTTTCGCAACTTTGGTTTCGTTGTCGTCGGCCTTCACGCCGCCGTTGGTGTAGTAATCGTAAAGTCCTTCGTTCGAGTAGTCGCGCTGGATCAGCCGGCCCGCAGGGGTTTCATATTTCGCGATCGTCAGCAGAAGCATCGAGCCGTAATCCAGCACAAACGGATTCTGCACCAGTCCCTTCCCGAACGTGTTTTCACCGACGATCAATGCCCGGTCATGATCCTGTAAAGCTCCGGCCAAAATTTCCGACGCCGAGGCGGAGTTGCGATTCACCAGCACGACAACCGGCATTCTTTCCGGATTTGCGTTGTCGGCTTTGTAAGGCTCGGTCGCTCCGTCGAGGCGTCCCTTCTGCGTGAAAACGATCTGGCCGCTTTCGAGGAACGCGTTGGCGACGCGATATGCCTCGCGCACCAGACCGCCGCCGTTATTCTTGAGATCCAGAACGAGCTGCTTCATCCCGCGTGCCTTCAGGGACTTCATCGCCTGCGCGAATTCCGCGTATGTCGTCTGATTGAAGCCTCCCGTCATCGCGATGTAACCCGTTCCGGGGCGGATCATATACGCCTCGCTGATCGACGGCTGCGAGACCGCGTCACGGACAATATCGACCGTCTCGCGTTTCCCGGTGGCGTAACGCTCGACTACTAGACGAGCTTGCGTGCCTCGCGGGCCGCGGAGGAAATTACGCACGTCGGAGAAAGATTTTCCGAGCATCGATGTTCCGTTGACCTCGACTATCTTGTCCCCGTATCTGAGGCCTGCCCGATGTGCCGGTGCCGTGTCGAAGGTAGCTTTGATGTATGTCGCTACGACGTTTCCTTTCTCGTCGCTGAGATCGCCGATCGTCGCACCGATACCGTAGTAGCGTGAGCTCTGATCGGTTCTAAACTGTTCGAATTCCTTAGCGTCGAAATAATTCGAATGGGGGTCAAGCGTGTGAAGCATCCCGTCGATCGACGATTTGAAGACCTCGTTGTAGTTTATTTTCTTACCTACAACGTGGTTGCTCTCGATGACCGAAAGGGCCTCTGCGACATCCTGTTCAATATTTTCAACCGAAACCTGCTTGGTGGATTTGGGAGCCGAGAGCCCGGCCTTGTCACCCGATTTCGCGACACCCGCCCCTTGCGAAAATGCGTTTGAGATTAGGAAAAGGGATACAACGACACTGCTGAGAAAATAAGAAAGCTTTTTCACTACGGAATCTCCTGGATATTGTAAGGCCCCTCGGAAACGATCTGGAAAAGAATAACATCCATTTGAGGAAAAGGCGACGGAAATAGTTGCTTGGCAGTTCGTAAATCGTTGAGCTTGAGCATTTGCCGCCGCTTTTGAGTTTATCCGATTTACGCTACACTCTGACAAGTTCGCCCGTGCCACTTTCGGAGGAAAAATTTGATGTCGATTCGCCTTTTTTTGGCCCTCATTGGTCTGTGTCTGCTCACGGGCACTGCCGTCTCGCAAACAAAGCTATTACGCTTTCCCGATATCCATGGTGACCGGGTGGTCTTCACATACGGCGGCGACCTTTGGACCGCCGGGGTGAGCGGTGGCACCGCCACACGCCTGACCGCACACCCGGGCGTAGAGACCTACGCGAAATTTTCCCCCGATGGCCGCTGGATAGCTTTCACCGGGCAGTACGACGGCGACGAACAGGTCTACGTGATGCCGTCCACCGGCGGGGAGCCGAAGCAACTCACCTTTTATCCCTCGCGAGGCCCGCTCGCGCCTCGGTGGGGCTACGACAACCAAGTGCTCGGGTGGACGAAGGACGGTCGGATATATTTTAGGGGCGGCCGGGATTCATGGTCGCTGCCGATCGCCCGCCTTTATACCGTCTCGCCGGCCGGCGGCGCGCCGGACACTCTACCGATGCCGGAAGCCGGCTCGGGTGCGTTTTCGCCAGATGGTTCCCGGATGGTTTATTCGCCCCGCTTTCGCGACTTTCGACCCGAGAAACGTTATCGCGGGGGGCAGGCAAATAAACTTTACATCTACGATCTGAAAACCAACGACGCCGAGTTGATCTCCGACAGTCCGTACGCGAGCCGCGACGCCATGTGGCTCGGCGACACCGTTATCTACAACTCGGATAAGGACGGCAAGTTCAATTTGTGGGCTTACGACCCGGGCTCGAAGAAAACGACGCAGGTCACGAAGAATCGGGATTGGGACATCCGCTGGCCGTCCTCGGACGAGCAAAGCAGGATCGTGTACGAGCGCAACGGCGAGCTCGAAATGTTCGACGTCGGATCCAAAAAGGCTGCGCGGATCCCGGTCACGGTTCCCGACGACGGTATCAACAAGCGCCCGCGTCAGACGTCGGTCGCAAATCGCATTTCCTGGTTCGGGCTCAGCCCGAAGGGCGAGCGCGCGGTGTTCTGCGCCCGAGGCGACATTTTCACCGTGCCGATCGAGAAAGGCGGAGCGCGAAATCTGACTCGATCGTCAGGCGCCCACGACCGGTTTCCGGCATGGTCACCGGACGGACGATGGATAGCATACATGTCGGATCAAAGTGGAGAGGACGAAGTGTGGATCGTCGCTCAGGATGGATCGACTCCGCCGCAACAGGTCACCAGCGGCGGTTCTGCTCAACGCTATGCGCCGCAGTGGTCGTCGGACAGCAAGAAAATAGTTTTCGGCGACAAGAACGGTCGTGTATACATCGCGACAGTGGCGTCCAGGCAAATGCAGATGATCGCCGACGCGCCGAACGGGCAGATCACGGATTACGAGTTCTCGCCGAAAGGAAATTTTGTCTCGTACTCGATGGCCGGCAGCAACGGCGTTACGTCTGTTTATGTCTGGAGCTCCGCCGATAATAAAAACTACCGGGTGACGCCCGAGATGTTTCAGGCGCGCGACGCGACGTGGGATCCGAGCGGCGGCTATCTATACTTTCTCAGTGACCGCGAATATGCACCGCTGATCTCGGCGGCCGAATTCAATTATGCGACGAACCGAACGGCGTATGTCTACGCCCTCGCCCTCGCTAAAGACACGAAAAACCCGTTCCCACCCGAGAGCGACGAGGTCGCGATAGTCGAGGATAAGAAGGACGGGGCGCCTGCCGCTTCGCCATCGCCTTCGCCGGCACCCGCACCGGTCACAAATGAAAAAATAGATTTCGACGGGATCGAGGCGCGGGCGACGAAACTGCCGCTCGCGGCAGACAATTATTCCGGCATGTCGGCGACGAAGGGCCATTTGATTTACGGTATCGCCGCTCCTTTCTATTATGGCCGCCAGGCCGACACGCAATCGTCCGTGCGCGTGTTCTCGATCAAGGACCGAAAAGAAACCACCCTAATTCCGGGAACGGGAAGCTTCATCGTTTCCGCCGACGGCTCGAAGTTGATGTCGGTCGCGCAAGGCAGCTATCTAACGATGGATGCGAACCCGGCCGGTGAACGGTCTAAAAAGAATATTTCAACCGCGGGGCTCGTGACCGAGGTCGATCCGGCCAAGGAGTGGCGACAGATCTTCTTTGAAGTATGGCGTCAATACCGCGACTGGTTCTACGCGCCGAACATGCACGGCTACGATTGGGCGAGGATCCGTGACGACTATGTTAAATGGCTCCCGTACGTGAACCATCGCTCCGATTTGAATTACCTTTTGTCGGAGATGCAGGCGGAACTGTCCGTGCAGCATGCTTACATCGATGGCGGCGATTTTAATCTTCCGCCCCGCGTACGAGTCGCTCTCACCGGAGCGCGTTTCGAAGCCGACAAGGCCGCGAACCGGTACCGCATCTCGAAGATTTTCGCGGGACAAAACGAAGAGGACATCTACCGCTCGCCGTTTACCGAAGTCGGAAGCGAGGCGAAGGTCGGCGAATACGTTCTGGCGATAGACGGCGAAGACGTGACGGCCGACCGCGAGATATATTCTTACCTACGCGGCAAAGCGGACAGCACTGTGACGTTTACCCTGAATTCGACGCCGAGTATTCAAGGGTCGCGCAAAGTAACGATCAAACCGATCACGAGCGAGTCGGATCTCGTTTATCTCGATTGGGTTTTGGACAATCGCCGGCGC
Organism: Pyrinomonadaceae bacterium; assembly: GCA_035526605.1. Lineage (GTDB taxonomy): Bacteria > Acidobacteriota > Blastocatellia > Pyrinomonadales > Pyrinomonadaceae > OLB17. The sequence goes on from DATLCA010000173.1 coordinate 7,838, forward strand.
GTGGACCAACTCTCCGGGGGCCGACTCGGCTACATCCACATTCCCGATATGGGCGCGGCGGGGCTGCGCGAGTTTATCAAATGGTATTACCCGCAACTGCGAAAAGAAGGTTTGGTGGTCGACGTTCGAGCGAACGGCGGCGGCAACGTTTCGCGGATGCTGATAGAAAGGCTCCGGCGCAAAGTTCTCGGGATCAACTACAACAGCTACAGCGAGGAGGGAAGCACTTATCCCGACGCTGCATTTATGGGGCCGATGATCGCGATATTGAATGAGAACTCGGCGTCGGACGGCGATATATTTCCCTATATGTTCCGCGAAGCCGGACTCGGGCAGCTCGTCGGAAAGCGCAGTTGGGGCGGCGTTGTGGGAATCAATAATCGCGGGACCTTGATCGACGGCGGCGTCGTCAATGTTCCGCAATCCGCACTGGCAAATCCAAAGGGTGAGTACATCATCGAAGGATATGGAGTGGATCCGGATATAGAAGTCGAGAACGATCCGAGGTCGGTGCTCGCGGGTCACGACCCGCAACTCGAACGGGCGGTAGCTGAGATAATGAAGAAGCTTACGTCGCCGGTGAAGTTGCCGCCGAGACCGAAAGATCCCGTAAAGACAGGAGGAAACTAATTCATGAACCGCTCCCGATATCTTCTCGCAATTGTCGCCGTACTCTTCGCAGGCTCTCTGCAAGGCTTCGGACAAGCTCAAAACTTGAACGAGTTAAATCGTCCGTACCAAATCATCAGTCAGCCCAAGGCAACCTATACAGATGTGGCCCGAGGTAAAAATATCGAAGGGGCCGTGCGGCTGAAGATCACTCTTTTGAAAACGGGCGAGGTCGGAGATGTCACGCTGATAAAGACGAGGGGATGGAAACGGCTTCAGAAGTACGGCCTCACCGAAAAGGCGATGGGTGCGGCGCGGCAGATCCGGTTCACGCCCAAGCTCGTCAACGGCAAGCCGGTGTCGGTCGTAATAACCCGGGAGTACACGTTCGAGATTTACTAACTGTTCGCTAACCAATGCCCCACCTCCTGGAAGTTCAAAATCTTCAAACGCATTTCCCGACGCGCGCCGGTTTGGTGAAGGCCGTCGACGACGTCAGCTTCGTCATTAACGAAGGCGAGCTTCTCGGGCTAGTCGGCGAGTCCGGTTCGGGAAAATCGATCACTGCGTTGTCGATCCTTCGCCTCATAGCAGCGCCGGGAAAGATCGCCGGCGGCTCGATCAGGTTCAAAGGCGAAGACCTCGGTGCTGCATCGGAAGATCGCATGCGCGAGATTCGGGGTAACGACATCGCGATGATCTTTCAGGATCCGATGACGTCGCTCAATCCGGTGTACACGGTCGGCGAGCAGATCGCCGAAGCTCTCAGGCTTCACAGAAGGCTCGACAGAAAAGCTGCATGGGCAGCGGCGATCGAGGCGATGAAGGAAGTCTCGATACCCTCGCCCGAACGCCGGGCGAACGATTATCCGCACCAGCTCTCGGGTGGCATGCGGCAACGGGTGATGATCGCCATGGCCCTCGCCTGCGATCCCGAGCTGTTGATCGCGGACGAACCGACGACGGCGCTCGATGTGACAATCCAGGCGCAGATCCTGGAACTCCTGGACGGCCTCCGCCGGACCCGAAAGCTCGCCGTGCTTTTGATCACCCACGACCTGGGTGTCGTGGCGGAAACCGCCGACCGCGTCTGCGTGATGTACACCGGCAGGATCGTTGAAGAATCGCCGGTAGGCGAACTCTTCGAGAGACCGAAGCACCCGTACACCCAGGGACTGCTCCGCTCTGTGCCCCGGCTCACTGCACACGACCTTAAGAAAGCGGTGCGGCTTCAAACTATCGAAGGCGTGGTGCCGACGCCGACAAACCTTCCGAGCGGGTGCCACTTTGCGCCGCGGTGCGAATTCCGGATGGAACGGTGCACAAGAGGCGCGATACCGCTTTACGACCTGGAAAACGAAGTTAGGGTGCGCTGCGTTCTCTATGACGAAGAATCAAAAGACGGGCTCGAAGTCCCCCGGAGTTTATCTGCGTCGGGCGGAGCGTGAAGACTTCGAAGAGCTTGCTCGCCTCTACAAAATCAGTCGAACTCATTTGAGAGGGTACGCTGCGACGCACTACGACCGGGCGAGATTCGATCAGATGATGAGCGACGGTGCCGGCGACGCATGCGAGTATTTTCTCATCTGCACGATTGAAGACGGTGCCATTGCCGGGCAGATCAATCTAAGTCAGATTTTTCGAAAAAGTTTTCAGAACGCTTATCTCGGGTACCAGCTCTTCTCCGGCTTTACGGGTCACGGCTACATGACCGAGGCGGTCCGCCTCACAGTAAACTTTGCCTTCGGGCAGTTGGGGCTCCATCGATTGGAAGCGAACGTGCAGCCGACCAATCTGCCGTCCATAAAAGTACTCGAGCGTAGCGGATTCACGAAAGAGGGTTACTCGCGCCGGTATCTAAAGATCGGAGGTCGGTGGCGCGATCATGAACGCTGGGCGATAATTAAAGAAGATTGGAAGAAACGTTGATGTCCGCAGCCTCACCACAAACTGAGACACAAACACTCCTCGACGTCCGCCGTCTTGTTAAGCACTTTCCGGTGGACAAAAGCGACGATCTGGTTCAGGCCGTCGACGACGTCTCGTTCTCGATCAAGTCGGGCGAGACACTCGGTTTGGTCGGTGAGTCCGGGTGCGGGAAGTCCACGGTCGGTCGGTGCCTCCTGCGTCTGCAGGAACCGACGAGCGGTGAAGTTTTTTTCGAGGGCCGAAATATTCTCAAGCTGGAGCCCTCGGAAATGCGCGACCTACGCCGCGAGATGCAGATAATTTTTCAAGACCCATACGCGAGTCTCAATCCGAGATTGAGCATCTTATCGATCGTCTCCGAGCCTCTGAAGATTCATGGCGTTTCGAATAAGTCGGAGCAGCGTGCGCGCGTCGCTGACCTTCTGACGAAGGTTGGGCTCGACGCTGGTTACATGAATCGGTATCCCCACGAATTCTCCGGCGGTCAGCGGCAGCGGATCGGGATCGCTCGCGCACTTGCGTTGAATCCGAAGTTGATCGTTTGCGACGAGCCGGTCTCCGCCCTCGACGTTTCGGTTCAGGCGCAGGTTGTGAATCTGCTTCAGGACCTGCAGCACGAATTCGGGCTGACGTATCTTTTCATTTCCCACGGCCTGGCGGTCGTCGAACATATCTCGACCCGGGTCGCCGTAATGTATCTCGGCAAGATCGTCGAGATCGCCGACGCCGAAGAGCTTTACAGGAACCCGTTGATGCCCTACACGAAGGCCCTGCTTTCGGCGATTCCGGTCCCGGACCCGAACCACAAACGCGACCGGATCGTTCTGCATGGCGACGTGCCGACGCCAATCAACCCGCCTTCGGGGTGCCGGTTTCGAACTCGCTGTCCGATCGCCATACCAAGATGCGCGGAGGTCGTGCCTCAGCTACGGGAGATCGTGCCCGGGCACACCGCGGCTTGTATCCGGATCGAGGGATATGACGATGCGCGGGTCGCCGAATTTGAAACCGTTGATTCGCCCGCGGCGTAAAAGCCCGGTACTTTTTCTATCACAACGCGACGTTCTTCAACCTTCTGTAGTACCGATAAGACCGGCGCCACCCTAAGGAGAACTTTCAAATGGAAAATCAAGAAACCGCAGATTGGCAGGCTCCGCCTCCGCCAGAAATGATCAAGCGCGAAGAACCCGAGATGTCCGAGGCCGCGACGCTCGGAAACATTTTCTTCGAGCCGGGAAGGACCTTCGAGGATCTCCGGCGCAAACCCCGCTTCGTGCTCGCGATGGTCGTCATTTGTATCTTGACGACGGCGTACGCGTTCGGACTTTATTACAAAGTCGGTGACGCCGGCGTACGCCAGTTCGCGGCCGAGCAGATAGACAAAAATCCGCAGGCCGGTTCGATGAGCTCCGAACAGAAGGCAAATGCGGTAAACCTCCAGATGACGATCGGTAAGGTTGCACGATACGCGTGGCCGATCCTGATGGCGATCATATTGTTGATCGGAGGCCTTCTGTACTGGGCCGCGGCGAAAGCATTTGGCGGTTCGGGTGGGTTCCTGCACGCCCTATCGGTTTTTGTTTATTCCTCTCTTCCGCCGACGGTGGTCGGGATGATCGCCAACTTTGTCGTACTGGCCTTGAAGTCCGCGGATGACATCGATTTCGGCGCCAGCCAGAGAGGCGTGCTCCACGCCAGCCCGGCCGCACTCCTTGACGGAAAGTCGGTCCCGGTGCTGGCCACCCTTCTGGGCACTCTGGACCTTTTCATGATCTGGGGCTGGGTGCTCGCGGCAATCGGTTTGCGGATAACAAACAAACTTTCGTCGACCTCGGCCTGGACAATAGTTTTTATCTTTATGTTGATCGGCCTGCTGTTTCGCGTCCTTGGAGCGTTCTTCTCGGGTAACCCGACTTAAACTTGACTATGGTGGTTTGATCAAAGGAGGCTGTCTGAAAGGCGGCCTCTTTCTTTTTAAATTGCCGCTAGCTATAAATCGCCGGTATCCCTTTGAACCTTTAGATTGCCACTAGCTCTAGCTAGTGGACAGGATTGCAGAGCAGAGGCTTTTGCCGAATAGAAGAAAAAGATTCCTTGTGCCTTCAGCCGAAGTGGGCTGAAGCCATAAGGAAGATTGTTTTTTTTACTGTTCGGCTAAAGCCTTTCTTGTTGATGGCCACCTCCAGCTAAAGCTGGAGGCAATTGATAAGAGGATAAAGCTGGAGCCAAGTGATAAGAGGATAAAGCTGGAGCCAAGTGATAAGAGGATAAAGGTGGAGGCAATTGATAAGAGGATAAAGCTGGGGGCAATTGATAAGAGCATAAAGCTGGGGGCAATTGATAAGAAGATAAAGCTGGGGGCAATTGATAAGAGAGTAAAGCTCGGGGCAATTGAACGGGGGTAAAGCTGAAGGAAATTAAAATCAACAGACCGCCTTGCGAGACGGAGCGTTCAATTACTCATACCTCAGCGACTCGATTGGGTCGAGCCTTGCCGCCTTCCATGCAGGCCACAATCCAAAGATAAGGCCGATGCCGACACTAGCGATGAAACCGGCGGCCGGAGCCCAAAGTGGGACGTACGAGGGAAGCACGAGCTTGACGAGAAGTGTCAATAGCCATCCAAGAAGCAAACCGAGCAGACCGCCGAAACCCGTAAGAGTCGCCGCTTCGATCAGGAACTGAAGCATGATGTCAGACTGCTTCGCCCCGATCGCTTTTCGGATCCCGATCTCGCGCGTGCGCTCGGTCACGGACACGAGCATGATGTTCATCACGCC
>DATLCA010000174.1:0-6357 GCA_035526605.1 Pyrinomonadaceae bacterium
CTCTTTGCCCTTTAAATCGAAACACGCGATAATATCGCCTTGCTTTTATGAAGTTTTTATCCGACTTAAGGCTCCTGCTTTTGAGCATTTGGCTCGGCTCCGCGGTGTTTTTTATCGCGGTCGCTCAAAGCGCATTTGCGGTTCTGCCGCAGCGCGAACTAGCAGGAGCGATGGTAAGCCGGACGCTTTCGATTTTGAATTTCGGTGGTCTCGCGATCGCATTGATCCTCATCGCCACATCCTTTCTCCGCTCGGCAAACTATAACCGGGTTTCGATCTGGACCGAACGGTTTCTGTTGTTGATCCTGGCAATCGCCTGTGCGGGCGGTCAGTTCGTCATCGGCTTGTGGCTTTCGATGATCCGCGGTCAGATGGGCCGGCCGATCGACGAAGTCCCCGCCGACGACCCGCTTCGTATTCAGTTCAACAATCTTCACAACTGGTCTGAATGGGTTTTGCTCGGCGGTATGCTTGCGGCGCTGATCGCGTTCTTCGTTATTTCGAGTCGAAAGTTCGGGGTGCTGTCGAAGACGGTGACCACCGACCCGTACGATTTCTCAAAGGAATTTAAGATCTGACTTTATGCCGATAATCGAAACGACAGGCGAGTTCTCTCACCGCTTTGCGAAATGGAACGAGAACGAAGACCTCAGAGGCTATCCGTTCATCAAAAACGTTCACTCACCCTTCACCCCGGTCCGTCGCGCCCTGCCGATGCTGAATCTCGCACTGATCACATCCGCCGGTGCCTACATCGACGGCACCGAGCCGTTCGACCTCTCCGCGAAAGATGGAGACATAAATTTTCGTGAGATTCCCGTCGAGGTCGAGGCCGGGGATCTCCGTTACGCCGCTAAGGGGTACGACCCGAAAGCCGTGATGGAAGATCGCAATTCGCAGATTCCGATCGATCGTCTTAGCGAATACCAGGCCAACGCGGTCATCGGAAAACTCAACAATGTCTGGTGGAGTTTGAGCAGTTGGATCCCGAACGCCCGCGCAGTCGCGGACGAGCTTGCGCCAAAGCTCGCGGAGCGGCTCCATCGTTACGAGATTCAAACGGCCCTTCTCATTCCGGCCGGCCCGCTTTGTCATCAAACTCTCGGGCTGGTCGCACGCGGTATCGAAGAAAGCGGGATCCCCACGATGATGCTGTCTGTCGATCCCGGCATGACGGATCGGGTCCGGCCGCCGAGAACGGGGTACTACAATGGTGAGTTCGGCGCCGTCGCGGGACGTCCCGGCTGGCGCGAATATCAGCTTCGTGTTCTCGACGAAGCGATCCGGTGGACGGAGACATTTGATCAGCCTGGTGCACGAAAGCTCACTGTAGATCTTGAAACGGAAGTCGAGGAATCGCGCGGGGAACGTTAACTGTTGGCAGAGCTTTTTTGCCACGGATTTTCGCAAATGACGCGGATCTGATTTCTTCTTTTCAGATCCGCGGTCATCCGCGAAAATCCGTGGCAAAAATCTTTTTCCTATCTGCCGGAAAAACACTTGGCCAAAAGAGTTTGATGAATTAACCTCCAATCTGCCAGTGCTTCACACCATCCACCGGCCAGATCAACATCAGGATATTCAGCAGCAAACTGTCTCTTATCCAAAACAATAAAACGATCTCGGTGGCGACGAACAGCGCCAACGACCACCAGCGGCCGATCTTGTGCGCGGTCAGGAATCCGACCCCGCAGCACATCATGTCCGACAACGAATTCGCTATAGAGTCGCCGAAGTAGTTGAGCGAGATCGTCGCTTCGCGGTACCGGTTGATGACGTAGTTGGTGTTCTCGATCACCTCCCACGAGCCCTCAATACCGATCGCGATCACGAACCGCCATGCAGGCGGCACTTTCCGGAATACAAGTCCGATCAGCCAAAATTCCAGAACGCCGTGAAGGACGTGCGTGAAAGAATAAGGATCGATGAGATGCTGCGAATTATGTCGTGACAGAACTTGCCACGACCATGGTGATATATCTCCCGCCTGGCACCACCAGACACGGCCTTGCAAATTCAAAATGAGCGCGGCGGTGATCAGGATTAGGAAAATTATAAAGGTTTGACGGGGATAGGTTTGGGGTGGGCTTTTGGTCATGGGTTCTTAGAAAGAGCGGGGGCAAGCCGCCCTTCCTAACCTGCGAATGTAACAACAGCTCATCGATGGGCTACATTCGCTTTCGATAACATTGGCAGGTCAGGAAGGGCGGCTTGCCCCCGCTCTTATTCGCAAACACATTCGCAAGCTGGGAAGGCGGGAGCGCCTTACTCGGTCGACACAACCTCCTCACCATGCAGCGCGGCATGCAGAGTATGCCAACTCAATGAAGCACATTTCACACGCGCCGGAAACTCCAGAACGCCGGCGAAGATCTTAAGCTTCCCAAGATGATTTTCTTCAGTCTCGACGTTCAGTCCACCCGTCACCATGCGGTGAAATTCGTCAAAGATCGTTTCCGCATCTTCTTTCGATTTCCCCTTCATCACCTGAGTCATCATCGACGCAGATGCCTTCGAGATCGCGCAGCCCGAACCCTTAAACGCGACATCTTTGACCGTGTCACCGTCAAGATCAACATAAACGCGCAGCGCGTCGCCGCACAATGGATTGTTCCCATCTGCGGTCCGGTCAGCATCCTCGATCTCGCGAAAGTTTCGCGGGTTCTTGTTGTGCTCGAGAATCGTTTCCTGATAAAGCTCGCTAAGTTCTGACATCTGCAATTACGATTTCAAATCTATACGGCTTCTGAAATTTCAAATTTGAAATTTGAAATTTCATAGTCCTACGCAAAAACCTCGATCACCTTCTGCACGGCATCGGCCAACTTATCCACCTCTTCCCGCGTGTTGTAAAACGCAAAGCTAGCCCTCGCCGTCGCCGGCACGTCGAAAAACTTCATCACCGGCTGCGCACAGTGATGGCCGGCGCGAACGGCGATGCCGTCCTGGTCCAGGATCGTTCCGATGTCGTGCGGGTGGATGTTCTCGATCGTGAACGACAAGACACTCGCTTTGTTCGCCGACGTTCCGACGATCGTCACGCCCGGAATATCGGCAAGACGCTTAGTCGCGTACTCGAGCAGCTCGTGCTCGTATTTTGCCGCAGCGGCGAAATCTATCGAGTTCAAATAATCGATCGCCGCACCGAGGCCGATACCCGCCGCGATGGCCGGAGTGCCCGCTTCGAATTTCGCCGGCAGAGGCGCATACGTGGTTTTCTCGAAACTGACCGTGCGTATCTGGCTCCCGCCGGTTTGATACGGCGGCATCTTGTCGAGCCATTCGCGCTTTCCGTACATGATGCCGCTGCCCGTAGGTGCGAACATCTTGTGCCCGGAGAAAACGAAAAAGTCCGCGTCAAGATCCTGCACATCGACCGGAAAATGCGGAACACTCTGCGCGGCATCGACGCAAACCGGCACGCCGAATTTGTGCGCGGTAGCGATCATTTCTTTGACCGGCGTCACTGTTCCGAGCGAATTTGAAACGTGCGAGATCGCGACGATCTTCGTCCGCTCGTTGAGCAGCTTGTCGTACTCTTCGATGATCAACTCGCCGCGCTGATTCATCGGAATAACGCGCAATTTCGCACCGCGATCCTCCGCGACGACCTGCCACGGAATGATGTTCGAGTGGTGCTCCATTTCGGAAACAAGTATCTCGTCGCCCTCGTTGATGAAACCCTTTCCATACGAATGCGCGACGAGATTAATTCCTTCGGTGCAGCCCCGAACAAAAATGCAGCAGTCGACGTCGGGCGCGTTGATGAAGCGTTTCACCTTTTCGCGCGCGGCTTCGTACGCCGTCGTCGCGTGCTGCGAAAGATAATGCACGCCGCGGTGAATGTTCGAATGTTCTTCGGCGAGATATTTCGAACCACGGTCGATTACAACCTGCGGAACCTGCGACGACGCAGCGTTGTCGAGATAGACAAGAGGCTTTCCGTTCACCGTCTGCGACAGTACCGGAAAGTCTTTCCTGATCTTCTCGACGTCCCAACTCCCCATTGTTCTTGTAGCGGTCACTGATCTACCTCTTAGCCCGAGAAGTGGCTTTCGCCTGCACACTTGTAGACCGCGCCGCGGACTTTGCCGCCGACACCGCGCTCGAGCGTGCCGCTCCTCTCACCGGCGTCTGCGGCGCGGCGGGTTCCGGTTCCGGATTCGCTTTCGCTTTGCGTGCCTGCCGCGCAATATATTCGCGGAGCGCAGTTTCGATCGTAGCCGCACGGCGATGCTTCTCGCCCGCGATCTCATCAATTGCTTTGATCAAAGATTCTTCGATAATCAATGGAATTCTAACTCTCATAGTTTTTCACACTGCCAAGCTGACATTCAGTCGATTTAGTACTGCTTCATCGAGGTTCGACTTAATACTCTCGATCCCGATCTTGTTGATGATCTCCTCCGCAAAGCCGTACGTCAGGAGATTCCGCGCCAGGTTTTCCGGCAACCCACGCGTCAATAAATAAAATAATTCTTCTTCTTCAAGCTGCCCAACCGTTGCCCCATGCGAACACTTTACGTCGTCGTTGAAGATCTCCAGCTGAGGCTTCGTATCCACCCGCGCCTCATTGGACAACAAAAGATTTTTGTTCGATTGCTGAGCATCCGTGCCGTGAGCGTCTTCGCGGACGAAAACCTTCCCGTTGAAAACCGCGCGGGACTTGTCGTTTAGCACGCCCTTGTAATTCTGATGCGAAGTGCAGTTCGGGACAGCATGGTCGATGACCGAATGCGTGTCGGAATGCTGCGAGCCGTTGATCATGTAAAGCCCGTCAACAAACGCTTCGCCGCCCTCCGCCGTAAACTTTAACTCAATATCGTGCCGTGACAGAGCGGCGCCCAAATTAATGTTCGTCGAATTGTACGTGCCGCCGCGGCCGACAGAGATCTCCGTCACACCGTAGTGAAACGCTTCGGGCGAATCTTTCTGCACGCGGTAATGAGTCAGGTTCGCGTTGTCCTCAACCACGATCTGCACTGCCGAATCCGTAAAACTTCGCGACTTGCTCTCATAAGTTTCGACGATCGTCGCCTTGCTGCCGGCCTCGACGATGATCAGAAGATGAGGGAATTGCGCCGAACCTTCATCTGCGGCGAACGTAAACTCGATCGGCGCTTCGACCGAGGTATCCTTCGTTATCCGAAGCGTGACAAACTCGCCGAACGCGGCGTTCAGTGCCGCAAATCCATTGCGGCCCACGTCGAATCGTTCGAGAAGTTGGAAATCGATATCCGCCGCTGCGGGTCGCTCGCCGGTGTTAACTGTCCACTCGCTGCCCGCGATGGATGCGACGTTGGTGTATTTCCAATCTTCGGTCTTAACCGCCGGAAAACCCATCGCGGTGAAAAGTCCGAACGCATCTTCACGAATCCGCGTCAAGCGGCCCGGTTCAGCCGCCGCGGGCAAAAACCGCTTGAACGCGTCGCCGTAAATTGTTTCCATCGCTGCTGACATAAACCTAAACCTAAAACCCAAATAACCCTCAACTGTGAACCGTTAAGCCGCCGGTCTCTGATCGGCTGCGGCGGTCAAAGACCGCGGGCTTAACACCCGAGACTCGACTATCTCGCCGCCGTTTTCACCCAGTCGTAGCCTTTCTCTTCCAGCTCGAACGCGAGCTCCTTGCCACCCTCTTTGACGATCCTGCCGCCGGCCAGAACGTGGACGACATCGGGCACGATAAAATTCAAAAGCCTCTGATAGTGCGTGACGAGAATGATCGCGTTGTCGCTCGATCGTAATTTGTTCACGCCTTCCGCGACGATCCGCAGCGCGTCGATGTCGAGACCCGAATCCGTCTCGTCAAGAATCGCGAGCTTCGGTTCTAGTACTGCCATCTGCAAAATCTCGTTTCGCTTTTTCTCACCGCCCGAAAATCCCTCGTTGACAGATCGCTTAAAAAATTCCGGGTTCATGTCGACCACTTTCGCCTTCTCTTTGAGATAGTCGTTGAATTCGAGTGGGTCCAGCTCTTCCTGCTCGAGGTGCTTCATCTTCTGGTTATAAGCCAGCCGGAGGAACTGCGAATTCGAAACCCCGGGAACTTCGACCGGATACTGAAACGCCATGAAGACGCCGCTTCGCGCGCGTTCGTCCGGTTCGAGCTCGAGAAGATTATTGCCTTCATACAGCACTTCGCCCGAGAGCACCTCATACGACGGATGTCCGGCGAGCACCTTCGACAAAGTCGATTTGCCCGAGCCGTTTGGACCCATGATGGCGTGAACCTCGCCCGTCTTTACTTGGAGGTTCAGCCCCTTCAGAATTTCCTTGCCGTCGATTCCGGCGTGCAGATCTTTTACTTCGAGTAACATTATCCTTTGTGTGTCCTGCCTATCTTCTTTTCCATCT
>DATLCA010000175.1:0-6364 GCA_035526605.1 Pyrinomonadaceae bacterium
ATCTCGCGGTGCTCGCTGAAACCGTACAGCCAGAGAAACTCGGGCGTGTCCGAACCTACCATGATCTTTCCGCCCGCGTCGTAGATCGCCTTGATAAGCTTGTTGCGAAGCTCGACCCAGCGGGCGCGTTTCTCGAGCGACACCGTGTTGAGAAATTTATTCTTCTTGTAAAAATTTAGCCACCGCTCCTGAACTTTCGCTGGATAAAATCTGAAGTCCGGCTGCGCACGGATCGACTCTTCGCTTCGTGCAAGGCCGAACGTGTTCTTCATGAAGTGTTGAGTCGGATCGACGTAAGGATTCGACGCAACGGTCTTCCGTGCGACCTCCGCGATCTTGCTCTCATCGATGTAGTCCAGGCTTTTCCAATTATCCGGATTGTAAATGTAAAGATCCGAGACCGAGCCTTTCACGGGCGCGTCATCACGAACCAGCATCTCCATATAGCCGTCGAGGTGCTCGATCTGCTGTTTCGCTTTCCATGCCCGTTCGACGCCGACAAAGCGGCTGTCGGCATGGCCGATGACGCGAATGCCGATCTTCGCGGCTTCGTCGATTGCCGCCTCGTACACATCAGCTTTGATGAACGTAGTTATTTTGATGAAGTCGTAGGCGGCCGCTTTTGATTTTCTAACCGCTTCGCGCGCCTCATCAGGCGTGTTAACGACAAAATCATTTCCTTGCTCTTTTCCAGTCAGGTGCGGCGACGCGCTAAAGATCGTCGGTGCGATTATTTCGCCCCGTGCCGATCGAGCCCGCAGGATCAGCTGCTCAGGTGTTCCGATCATGAATCGGATCGTGGTCACGCCGTTCGCGACCATGATCCGCAGCTCGTCCTCAGCCAGCTCGTCAGGAAAGCCGTCGTCCGACATCATGTGCGTGTGCATGTCGACGAGGCCCGGCATCAAATACTTTCCACGGCCATCGACCCGCACTGCGTCTTTCGGAATTTTTATTTTCTTTGCGTCACCGATCTCCGCGATGACGTGATCGCGAACTATCACGGTCTGATTCGCGAGCACTCGCTCGCGATCCATCGGGATGACGTTTACACCGACGAAAGCGGTCGTCTGTCCTGCCGCGGCTGCTGCGGAAATTAGAACTATCGAGGCGACAAAGAAGATTGTTTTCACGTGACCCATCCTCGTACTTTTATTTTTCAGATTTCGGCAGCGGATTTTGAACATCCACGACCAGCTTCCACTTCGAGTCCGCATCGCGCCGCCAGACGTGAACGTAGTAGCCGGATTCGGTCACGCTCTGTCCGAAATCTGCCGTGTATTTCCCATATGTGAAAGCCAGATCACCGGAGGTCGAGATCTTTCCGTCGATGATTTCGAATTTCGCCGCGGCGCGCAATAGAGGTGCAAGCTCGGACATTTGGGTCACCGGCATCACGCCTTTTCGGTGCACTCGGAACTGCTTGTCGAGGTGCGACCGATAACCTGCGACCGTGTTCGTTTCCGCCATCGAACTCCAAAGACTCCAGTCGAGACTTCGGTAGTTATCACCCGCCGTTCCCTTCATCGGGTTCGATCGCCTCGTACCGATCCGATCGGCGGCCGTGAATTTCGTATCTATCGGGGCAACGGGCTTAGGCGTATCGATTCCCATATCGATCGCCACCTTCCAAGCCCCGTCCGCTTGCTTCTGCCAGACCGAGAAATAGAGCCCGTGGCGTGGCGGTTTGGAACCGTCGACGGCATCCGTATAGAGAACGGGGCCCGTCGTATATCCGAGATCGCCGGCTTCGGAAATGTCGCCGAACATCGGGGCCCAGTTGAATATCACCCGCCGCGGCCCGGTCGCCGGCGGCAACTTCATCAACTTCTCGCGCGTGCGTTCCGGCTGCGGACCGAAGCCTATACCGTCATCTGCGAAAAATTTTATGAAGCCGTCGCGAAAACCTTCCTTTACGGTATACGCGGCGAAGGCGCGTTCCGCGTCCGCAAGTTCGTTAAGCTGTTTGTCGCGCGATGCGGCCTGGGAGTGTGCTCCAAGAACAGAACCGGCAACGATCCCCAGAAACGTCAAAAACACGATTGCGTACTTTTGCAAGTTTGTGTACCTCTCAATTTATCTGGCATCCGCCACGCATCGGAAACCGACATGCTCGACCGCATTCTCGGGCAAGTGACTGTCGCGATACGTCACGCGCAAATTTACCGCCGACCCGCCGAAGCTTCCTCCGCGAAGCGCCCGGCGCGTTTTCACCTGGAGAAAGTCATTCGCTGTCGACGGATTCACCATCTTCTGCTTTGGATATTTGCCCCACTCATCCGCGAGTAATTCCCAAACATTTCCCGACATGTCGTAAAGCCCGTAACCGTTCGGCGGATAGCTCGCAACTTCTGTAGGCGCTCCGATCCCGCTGCCTGAAAAGTTTGCCCGGTTCTTATCCGGCATTTCGTCGCCCCAGGAAAATTCCTTTCCCACCAGAGCTCCGCGCGCCGCGAATTCCCATTCGGCTTCCGTCGGTAAGCGTTTACCCAGCGAGCGACAGAATGCCGACGCTGCGTACCAAGTGACGTAAACCACCGGATAGTTCTTCTGACCGGCAGGGAAGCTGCCGTTGGCCCAAAGTTGCAGATACTTTCCGTTGTGAAGCGCGGCGCTGATCCGTTCCTTTTGCCATTCCGGGTTCTTATCGACGAATCGTTTGAACGCCTTGTTTGTTACCTCGGTCCGATCCATAAAAAAAGGAGCAAGCGTAACGCTGTGACGCGGTACCTCTTCTTTGAAAAGCTCCGCGCGTTTTATTTTGAACTTCTCCTGCAGCTTTGGGATGTCTCTCTCTTCGATACCCATTTCGAATATCCCGCCGGGAATCCGCGCCATTCCTTCCCTAAAGGGAGCACGTTGCGCCCCGACCGACGAAGGAACAGCGACGGCAATCAGGCACGCTATCGAAATCGATCCGATCTTGCTTTTCACCGACATGTGCTATTCCGCCGTGCGACAGATGAATCCAACGAGGTTCATTACGTAAATAATCTTGGCTCCATCACGGTCCGGTTGAAACGCGAGTTTCCTTCTATTCTATCGACCGTTTATTTCCGCGTGGGCCGCCGTGATCATTGCGGCGAGTGTCGTATCGAACGCATCTTGCTCGTCTTTGTCGGCACCCGCAAATTTGCGCCTCCACAAGGCGACGTCGATTTTCTTTTGAACGCTTTCCCGCACGGCCGCGAGGTTTGCAGCCCCGCTGCCGAGCCGGTGCGTTTCCGAACTTACTTGTTGGGTCACCGTCTCGATAAAGTCGACCAGCAATCGTACGTAAGCCCGCGACTCGTCCGAACGCATCACTTCACCATGGCCCGGAATCATCGTTTCGAAATTCAATTGATCGAGCTTGCGCAGAGTGGCCCCAAACTCTACCGGGTAGCCGCCGAACATGTAGGGCACCGGATGGACGACGAGGTCGCCGGTCATGACGATCTTTTCTTTTGGAAGGTAAATTATCGCGTCGCCGGCGGTGTTACCGCGGCCTAGATGCATGACGCGGACTTCACGGTTTCCGAGATCGACACGCATTTCCGAATCGAAGGTCAGGTTGGGTGCTCGGTCGACGATCAACTTGAACTCTTCCTGAACCGGAGCGATCCCGGCGATCGCGTCCGCATATTCTTTACGCTCGCCTTCGGTCAGCACTTTTCCGTTCCCGTCTTTTCCCGCTTCGAGGATTTGTTTCAACCGGTCGCCGCGTTTCGGAAACCTATCAAACCAGCCCGGATTATAGCCGGCACTCTGCTGAGCGGTCTCGATGTGCGCGATGATGTTGAGGCCGGGAAAAGCATCCCAGTATGTGCCGTTCCCCATCGTGTGGTCGAAATGCCAGTGGGTGTTCACCAGATAGCGAACCGGTTTGTTCGTCCACTTCTTGATGTCGGCGATATCCTCGCGGGCGGATGAAGGCAGGTAGCAGGAATCGACGACAAGGACCTCGCGGTCGCCGATGATGACGGTCGTGTTCCCCTGAGGGAAGGTGTCGGGGGCGTCTTTATGGCGAATGGTGTAAATCCCGTCCGCCAGTTTCGTTGTTGTCCGCTGTGACGTCTTACCTGAATCCGGCGGGAAAGCGCCCGCGAACGATGCGTATACGAGGAACAGGATCGCCAGAGTCAGGTATTTCATTTCTTGTAGTACTCCGCCTTTCTTCGTTCGTGTGATGTCGTGTGATTTAGTGGTTCCAGGTTCTCGGCGCAAACAGACTGAAACCACTAACTCACACGAAATCACACGATCAAAGAAAGAACACGAAAAGAAAAAATCAAATCAGTTACCTCCAGTTACCGAAGCCGGCAGCGGCTTGTCCACCTTCGGCCGTGTCGCGCGATTTGCGAGCTCCCACCCGGTGGCAAGGATCGTCCGCGTTACTTTCTCCATCGATTCGAAATTTATCTTCTCGATCGAATCCGTCACCTGGTGATAATCGGCGTGGCTTCCGTCCATGTAGAAGATGATCGGCACGCCCTTCTTCGCGTAGTTGAAGTGGTCCGAGCGATAGAAAAATTGCTCCGGGTCGTTCGGGTCGTCGTATTTAAAGTTGTAGTTCAGATTGAGAAAACCTTTGTTGACGCCGTCACTCAAATCGCCAAGCTCCGTGCTCATCATTCGTGAGCCGATCAGAAATATCTCGCCCTGTTTGGGCAATGCCTTGTTTTGCGGATTCTCGTCGCCGGGATTCTGATAGCGGCCGATCATGTCGATGTTGAGCTCGGTGATGATCGAGCTTATAGGCACCGTCGGATTTTCCGAAAAATACTCACTGCCCCAGAGACCTTTCTCCTCGCCGGCGTGCCAGATGAACAGCATCGACCGCTTCGGTCGCTGTCCCTTCGCCATCGCCTCGGCGATCGCGAGAACGGCGACAGTGCCGGAGCCATCGTCGTCGGCACCGTTCCATATTTTGTCTTCGCCGGCGGCAAACGGGTTCGTTCCGACGTGGTCGTAGTGGGCACCAACAGCGACGTATTCATTCTTCAGTACCGGATCGGAACCTTCGAGAATGCCGACCACGTTTTGCGTATAGACATCCGTCGACTTTGTTCCGACAGAGATCCTCAGACGCTTCTCCGGTTTAAGGTCGAACGATTCCAGCGGCTCATACGCGTAAGTTTTGTTAAAGAGAACGGACGCGGTGAATTTCTCGCGATAGAATAGGCTCGCGAGCATTTTCGGTGAAGCGGTGACGGACGGTATTTTTATCGCGGACGGCTGCGATCCGAATTGGACAATGCCCTTTTCGCTTTGGTTCCAGCGCGTCGCATCCCAGTTAGCAAGGTTTCCAAATGTCGGAAAAGTGATGACGGCCTTTGCTCCATTCAACTGAGCATAGAGGACCGGCGAGATCCAATCGCCGCCGTTCGCGCCTTTGAGATCCGCATTCGTCACTCCTTTCGGCAGACTGTTGACGACGACTACGATCTTGTCCTTGACGCTGATCCCTTCGTAGGGATTTATGTTTTTCGATTTGATGACCCAGCCGTAGCCGGCGAAGACGGCCGGCGTGTCGGCGATGTTCGCGTCGACCGTCGACGTCAGGAAATCCTTGCCATATTCGTAAGCCTGTCCCGCGAATTCGACGGATGTAGCCGCGGGCGCTATCTTGCTCGACTTGAGCGCGAATTTCTGAAAATAACTTCCCCGATCACCCGCGGGTTTTATGCCCCACGTTCCCAGGTGTTGGGCGATATACATGGCGGCGATGTCGAGGCCTCGAGACGGCGTGTCGCGACCTTCAAGTTCGTCCGACGCTATAAAGGTCAGATGTTCTTTCAACTGGTTCGCGGTAACGCCATCGGTGTTGCCGAATTTCGACGCAGCGGGGGCGGTAGATAAAGAAACGTTTCTCCGCTGTGCGGCGCTCGGGGCGTAAAGGACGAAGGTTACGAGAAATAGGGTAAGAAGTTGTTTCATATTCTGTTAAAGGGAGGAGGTGCGTCGCGGACCGCAAAAGGTTTTCCTCCTGGTTTAGGAGGGGTGCCGGAAGGCTTTGCGGAGGCGGGGTGGTAGTTCAGAAAGAATCAGATTTTCACAGAACTACCACCCCGTCAGCCGAAGCGGCTGCCACCCCTCTTAAACCAGGAGGGGAGCGTTTTCTTGCAATACTCACACGTCCTAAACGCCCGCAACCGCAATCCCATCCGGCGCTTTCCCGCTGTCGACGCGTCCGACAACCTCGCCGCTTTCCAGATTTATCTTCAAAATGAGGTCGGGCTCGGCCGCCGAGACGAACGCGATTTTGCCATTGGCGGAGAATGTGATTCCCAGCGGAACGCTGTCGAGCTTGATCCGTCTGATCTCTTTTTTGGTCGCCGCATCGATGACGAGCAGCTCCTTGCTATCTACCATACTGTTCACG
>DATLCA010000176.1:0-2761 GCA_035526605.1 Pyrinomonadaceae bacterium
GCCATGGCGACGGCCAGAAAACTCTTACCCGTTCCCGCGACTCCGATACCAAATACCAGATCGTTCGAAGCGATCGCGTCGAGATACTTTCTCTGATTAGCGGTCTTCGGGGCTACCTGCTTTTTTCCCGACGGATTGAAGCGGGCTTTCAGGAAATAATCTTTCAGGCTGTAGGCTCGGTCCTCCGCGATCTGTTTGAAAGCGTCGCGAAGTTCCTTGTCGCTAAAGGTGTTGCCCTCGGCAAACAGCTCGCCGAAATCCTGCAGGATCTGCTCGACCGTCTCGATGTCGCGCTCGTCGCCATCCAGCAGCAGCTCATTCCCACGCGCGCCGATGCTCACGTCGAGAAGAGATTCCAGGTATTTGATGTTTTGATCCTGTACGCCGAAAAGCGTGTTGAGGCCCTGAGGGGGAAGCTCGAGTTTTCGAAGATTGCTCAAATTCTATCGTCCAAAAAATACAGTTTCGCGTTCAGATTGAGGCTACTAGAACGAGATTTTGCTGTCAATGGCTTTTGTATTTTGGTCGCTCGCTTTTTCCGTGTCTTGGCTTTGTTCCTGTGATTTCGTGTCGGTTTGTGGTTCCAGGTGCCGGGCTCGGCCAGGACTGAAACCACGAACCCACACGAAATCACACGAACAAAGCTAAGACACGAAATAGAATCGTTCCAAAATCCTGACGCGACATCGTCGTCGGCTCCCTCGTCATAAAGATGGCAGCCTCTGGGTGCACGGAGTGCACCCGGAGACCGAACAGAGCTCCGAAGGAATCATAAAAAGGCAGATGCAACGCCGAAAGTCGAACCTATCCGGCAGTGTAATCGGTCCTACCGTATCTTGTATGTTTGTTCACTAACCTGTTGGCATGATGATTGCACCAAGACTCGGCACAGTTCGAAAACGTTACAAGAAAATAAGCCGGGGAGTGAATCGAACAATGTTTACAAAGTACATCATGGGAATCAACAAGCAGGAAAGCCCCATCGTGTTGTCCATCACCGACACGACGTCTGCCACGAAACGAGGGACCGTCATTCAGCGTAATAACGTTCGCGACGGCGGCGTTCAAGACGAGAATGGGATTTACATGCGCGCTCGTGAGATTTATTTTCGGGCCCGGCGTCAGCGTCCGGTTCGTGCCGCGAGCATTTTCTAAACAAGGGGAAACTTACTTATGCCGACACGAAAGGACGGAACGAGCAAGTACACATCGAAGCAGGAACGAAAGGCCGAGCACATCGAGGAAGGCTATGAGAAGCGCGGCGTCTCGAAGGAAGAAGCTGAGAAGCGGGCATGGGCGACCGTGAATAAACAGGATGGCGGCGGCAAGAACCCGGGAGGGTCCGGACGCAAGTCGTCAAAGTAGTACTAAGGTACGAGGCGAACATTTCTAATGTTTGATACGGGGAGGCGATTCTTTTTCGCCTCCTTTTATTTTTATAAGGGGTAGTAGTTATGGCTAAAGAAGAAAAACAGGGAAACAATGGTAGAAACGGTGCGGATCAAGCTCAGACATCCGGAGAGCAGACGGGCGCCAAGCCGAAAGGGCCGCTGCCGAAGCAAAAAAAGCAGGCGCGGCCGGGAATAGAAAAGGAAATGACACCGAAGCCTCAATACATGGCACCCGCGTATAAAGGATCGGGTAAGTTGAAGAACCTGGCGGCGATCGTGACCGGTGGCGATTCGGGCATCGGGCGCTCGGTCGCCGTTCTGTTTGCCCGTGAGGGAGCCGACGTCGCGATCGTTCATCTGCCGGTAGAAAAAGTGGATGCGAAAGAAACCATCGCCGCAGTCGAAGCTGAGGGCCGTCGATGCATTTCGATCCCGGGCGACGTGAAAGATCCCAAGTTCTGCCAGCGAGCCGTCGCGAAAGCGCAAAAGGAATTCGGGCGACTGGACGTCCTCGTCAACAACGCCGCATTTCAACATCATCAGAAATCGCTCGAGGAGATATCGGACGAACAGTTCGAAGAGACTTTCCGAACGAATATCTTCGGCTACTTCTACATGGCAAAGGCGGCGCTGAAATTTATTCCGGAAGGCGGCGCGATCGTAAACACTGGATCGATCACCGGACTTGAAGGGAACAAGGAACTGATCGATTACTCCGCAACGAAGGGTGCGATCCACGCATTCACGAAATCACTCGCGCAGAACCTTGCGGAGCGAAAGATCCGCGTGAACTGCGTTTCGCCCGGACCAGTCTGGACTCCGCTGAACGTGGCGGACAAAGATCCGGAAGAGGTCGCCAAGCACGGGGCTGACACTCCGATGAAAAGACCGGGTCAGCCTGAGGAGATCGCTCCCGCGTTCGTCTTCTTTGCGTCGAACATTGATTCGAGTTACATCTCGGGCGAGGTGTTCACGATTCTGGGCGGCGAGACTCGAGCGGCTTAAGACAGGAACCCGTTTGACTGATGCCTGCGGCCAACTGGACCGCAGGCATCCTGCCTGCATGAGCACGAAGTGCGAAAAAGCGACTATGATTCGGCAACACCGGGGCTGACGTCGCCGATGCGCCCACGTTACAGGCAGGATGCCTGCGGTCCAGTCGCCTTGCTGACAAGCGTGCCTGCGGCACGTCCGCTGAACTTAGTACCCTCTTTGCGACACGCCTACGCCCTGTGTTAACCTTACTGCTTTGTTATAAGAGCAGTTTCGTATCTATACAGGAGCACTTTATCAAAAATGGCCGCTAATAATGGTAACGCACAGATCGGCAAGGTCGTACAGATCATCGGACCGGTTGTCGACGTGGAATT
>DATLCA010000177.1:0-5196 GCA_035526605.1 Pyrinomonadaceae bacterium
AGGTGGACTTTCTATTCGCCATTTCAGCACCCGCGGTTACCGGCGAAGTCCGCAACTTAGGCGAACGCTGCCCGATAACGCCTAAGACAGCACTCACCATCACGATCGCGACTAACACACTCAAAACTTTGACTCTCATATCTCGCACCTTAAGAAATTGTATACCGCCTCGCAATTCTTATGTCGCAAACCGGTAAAGAAAGAGGCGTCAGGGAAAAAACCACCGGTCCCTGAACGCCTCCTCGCAATCGATCTACAATTAGACTAGTTCGGCAAAAGAACCGAATCAACAACGTGTATAACGCCGTTCGACTGCCGCACGTCGGCTACCGTGACCATCGACCTGCCGCCTTTCTCGTCGACCAGCACGAGATTCCTGCCTTCCATCCTCGCCGTCAGCGTTCCACCAGCGACGGTCTTGAATTCCGCTTTACCGCGACCCTTTTTGATCGCCTTCATGATCGATTTAGAATCAAAGTTTCCCGCCACCACGTGGTAGGTCAGGATGCTCGTCAACATCGCTTTATTTTCCGGTTTAACCAAAGTTCCAACCGTGCCCGCCGGGAGTTTATCGAACGCGGCGTTGGTCGGAGCGAACACGGTGAAGGGCCCGGAGCTCTTCAAAGTGTCGACAAGTCCCGCAGCCTGAACGGCGGCGACCAGCGTCGTATGATCCTTCGAGTTGACGGCGTTCTCGACAATATTCTTCGTCTTGTACATCGCCGCACCACCGACCATCGGATTTTTGTTGTTCATCTGAGCGGAAACGCTCATCGAACTAATGACCATCGCGATAGCAAAAACAAAAGCACCCCAAATAAATCTCTTCATAATTTTTCCCCTAATTCCTAGTTTTTCTAAAAGGATTTTGTTTCCCTCTGCGTAGGATTTCGCGAGGTGGGGCAAAACGGATTCAGGAAAAATTAAAGTGCGGTGGCTTAGTCTCTATCTCTTTTCAGTGTCCCTGTGTTCCGTGGTTCGTGCTTTAGGACCGTAACCACCGAATCCACCGAATACATCGAGAAGGTACGGAGCAGAATTCTTTATATGTGAGTAGCGCAGTCAGCCGATCTCGGTCTCATCCGACGGCTTGCCGATCTTGGACAACTTGTCGCGGATGAGGTCGAACGAAAACCCCTGACGAAGAAGATGGTCATAAAACTTTTTCGTATCTTCGCGACTTTCCGGCAGGCCTTTTAAACGAAGCCGCTTCTCAATCGCGGCATCGATCAACTCAACCTCGGGCATCTTTTCGAAAGCGGAGGCGATCGCGTTATCCAACGTTTCCCGGTCGAGTTTTTTCTGCGACATGGCCTGCTGTAGCCGCCGTTTCCCTTGGGGTTTTTGGCGCAGCTTCGAGAGCGCGAGATCTTCTGCGAATTTTCGATCGTCGAGATATCCGTACTCTGCCAGTTTCTCGATGACCGCATTCACGATCTCAAGATTCGTCCAGTTCTTTTCCAGCAAGCGTTCCCGCAACTCGCCGATCGAGCGCGGTTTCGCGGCGAGCAGGTTTACGGCGCGCGTCATAGTACGCTCGCGGGACTTTGCCGGGTCCTTGATGACCCGGTCCTCGTCGGATACTTTGTTTCTCTTTGTCCGAAACACTACCAGAAATTATAACCGGATTTGCGAAACTAATACGGCGAACACTTATGCTGACAGACCAGATCAAGGTACACGAGGTTTTCAAATCCAATCACATTGGTCCCTCACGAAAGGTTTTTGTTTATCTGCCGCCCGGCTACGGCCTAGATCCCGAACAGCGTTATCCGGTCATTTACATGCACGACGGGCAAAATCTGTTTGATCCCGAAGAAGCTTTCGGCGGTGTGCCTTGGGCGGTGGATGAAACCGCTCAGAAGTTGATCTTCTCAGGAATGGTGTCGCCGCTGATCATCGTCGGTGTGCACAACGGAGGCGAGGCCCGCATCGACGAATACACGCCCGTCGCTTCGGAGCGCGGCCGGATGCGCGGCCGCGGCGGAAACGCGGACCGCTACGGCCGGATGATCATTGAAGAGTTGAAGCCTTTTATCGATGCCGAATATCGCACCCGTCCCGAGCGCGAATACACGGGAATTGGCGGTTCATCACTCGGCGGCCTCGTCTCGCTTCACCTCGGCCTGAAACGGCCGGATGTTTTCAGCCGGCTCGCGGTGATGTCTCCGTCCGTGTGGTGGGCGAACAACCAGATCATCAGAGAGACGGCGAAACTCGGTGAGCGGCTGCCGTTGAGAATATGGCTCGATATAGGGAAGCGCGAGGGTCCGAAGATAAAACACCAGGTTCGTGCGTTGAAAGAAATTCTCCTTGCTAACGGGTGGCGCTCCGGCGAAGACCTTGAATACTTTGAATTTCCAAACGCCGAGCATGACGAGTCCGCGTGGGCGGCGCGGTTCGGTGAGGTCCTTAAGTTTCTCTACCCCGCGATCTAACCGGCCTTTCGATGTAAAATCAGTTCAACGGATGGACGGACTTTTGATCATCGACAAGCCCGCCGGAATGACGTCGCACGATGTTGTTTCGCGCGTTCGGCGCGTTCTGCGTACAAAGCGCGTGGGTCACACCGGCACACTCGATCCGTTTGCGACCGGTGTGATGGTTTTGCTGATCGGCAACGCCACCCGCCTCGCAAGATTTCTCGACAAGGACGCGAAAGAATATATCGCCGAAGTGCGGTTCGGATTTGAGACAGACACCGGGGACAACACCGGAAGGCGTAAGGCGGAAGGCGAAGGGCGGAACGAAGAGATAGTTGGAAAACTCAACGCGACTGACTGGGAGGGTGTTTTCGAAAAGTTTCGTGGGCAAATCATGCAAACGCCGCCGATGTATTCGGCAAAAAAAATCGAAGGCAAAAAACTCTACGAGCTCGCGCGCCAGGGAAAAGAAATCGAAAGAAAGCCGGCAAGGGTTTCCATACACGAACTAAAACTACTGGCGCACGAGGACTCCCCTCCTTCTCGTGACGAAGGCGTGGCAGCCGCTTCGCCCGGCACGGTGGTCGGCTCTAAAGGTGTAAACACCGCGATCCGCATTCGAGTTGTTTGTTCGGCCGGTACATATATCAGAACTCTGGCCGAAGATATCGGGCGTGAGATCGGCGTGGGAGCTCATCTCACAAATCTTCGCCGAACTGCAGCTGGGAAATTCGATCTGCAGCAGAGCTTGACCATCGAAGATCTGAAGAATCTGGAAGAGCCGGAAAGCGCTCTGCTTCCTCTGCAGCTCGCCGTTGCTCACTTGCCCGAGTTTGCTCTACCCGACGACCGGATCGGACCGACGAAGAACGGCCTTGCTTCGCGCATCGAAGGCGAAAAATATGGTGCCGGCGAGTTCGTTCGTATGACGTTGAGCGGGGGAAATCTCGTCGCGGTAGGACTTTATGACCATGACGAAAAAGTGATTCGCCCAAAGGTGGTTTTGATCTAGAATTGTTCCATCGATATGAAAAAAAGAAACGTTGCATTGGCGATCGGCGGGGCGGTGGGCGCGGCCGTCGCGGTAAAGATGTTGACGCGGGCGAAGAGTGTCAACTGGAACGATGTCGTGTCGTTGATCCCTCACGCGGAGAATTCTCATTTTGTCAGCGTCGACGGAGCACACGTTCACTACCAGGAATTCGGTGACGCGTCGAAGCCCACGATGGTTTTGATCCACGGTTACACGGCGTCGTTATACGTCTGGAAAACGACCGCGCCGATGCTGGCCGATGCGGGCTTTCACGTAGTCGCGCTGGACCTTCTCGGGTTCGGCTATTCTGACAAGCCCAAATCGTTCGATTATGCCATCACGTCACAGGCCCGCATCGTCGAGCGATTCATGGACTGTCTCGGCATCGGGCAAGCGACCCTCGTCGGCAGTTCGTACGGCGGAGCGGTGGCGGCGACGCTTGCGCTGGATTATCCGGAACGGGTCGAGAAACTCGTTCTCGTCGACGCGGTCTCCAACGATAATGTAAAAAGCCACCCGATCCTTAAGCTCGCCGCGATCCCCGGTATCGGTGAGGCGATCACACCGTTTCTTATCGATTCGCGCTTTTTTCAACGCCATCGAATGCGCGGCACACTCGCCCGGGCGAATCACGACCTCATAACGGACGAGAGGGTCGAAGGCATTCTCCGGCCACTGACCGCCGCCGACGCACACCACTCGCTGCTTGCGACGTCGCGGGCGTGGAGCGCAAACCGTATCGAGCAAGACGCGCACTTGATCAACCAGCCGACGCTGATCATCTGGGGCGAAGACGACAAGGTCATTCCGGTCGATGACGGGCACGCTCTTCATCAGTCGATACTCCATTCGCGACTCGTAATCTTGAAGAACTGCGGGCACGTTCCGCCGGAAGAGAAGAGCGATATCTTCGTCAATCTCGTCACAGAATTCTGCCACGATCCCAAAGGGCGAGAAGCCGGTGCCGCTCGCGACGGCGCGGAAATGTATGTCGAATCTTAGGCCGCACGCCGTCGTGTCGCTCAATGGTCGACTAACGAATCCTTCGGACGCCCAGATCCCCGCATTGTCGTCCGCCGGTTTGGTGGGTAGGGGAGTTTTCACGACGATCGCGATCATCGACCGGAAGCCGTTCCTTTGGGAAAAACACTGGCGGCGACTCGGGGAGGGATGCAACAGAACCTGGATCGATCTATCTGCGTTTTCAGAAAGCAAAACGCGGGAAACTCTCGACGCAGTCGTATCTGCGAATGCCTTCGACAACGGCCGTGCCCGCATCACATTTTTTTTCGAGGCGGCCGGTGAGCCCTGGCCGTATGAATCCGAAAGGCCGGTCAGCCTGCTGATTATTACCGGCGACGCGAGGCCGAAGTTACAAAATCCATCGCTCACCGTTTCGCCCTTTCGGATAAACTCGATGTCGCCGCTCTCCGGCGTGAAGTCATGCAATTACCTCGACAAGATTCTGTCGATCATCGAGGCGAGGAGGCGGAGATTCGATGAAGCGATCCAGTTAAATGAGCGCGGCGAGGTCGCCTCGGCGTGTATGGCAAATGTTTTTTGGCTGAGGGACGGGGTTCTTTTTACGCCATCTCTCAAAAGCGGATGCCTCGCCGGTACGACGCGCGAGTTCGTGCTGGAAAATTTTGAATGCAGAGAAGTGGAGATTGGACTGGAGGAACTGCGATTGGCTGACGAAATATTCCTGACTTCGGCGGGACTGGGGATCATACAAGTAGC
>DATLCA010000178.1:0-5776 GCA_035526605.1 Pyrinomonadaceae bacterium
GTGTTGAAAACCATCTCGCCGAACGTTTCCCCGTCGGCGCCAAAAGACGCACCGTTGAAAGTGCGTCCGTCTTCTAAAACCAAAATCGCTTTTGTCATCGTGTGCTTACGGGCTCCAGCTCGACAGGGTTCCTGAACGTCGATCCTTTCTGTCTATGTCTCCTCCGTGCGGTCTCCGTGTATTCGGCGTATTCAGTGGTTATGCCTTAGATGAGAGAACCACTGAATACACCGAATACACGGAGACCGCGCGGAGGAGACACAGACAGGAAGGATCGACATTCAGGTATCCTGTCGAGCTGGAGCCCGCAAGCACACGATGACAAAAGCGATTTTGGTTTTAGAAGACGGACGCACTTTCAACGGTGCGTCTTTTGGCGCCGACGGGGAAACGTTCGGCGAGATGGTTTTCAACACGTCGATGAGCGGCTATCAGGAGATCCTCACGGACCCGAGCTACGCGGGCCAGATCGTGTGCATGACTTACCCGCTGATCGGAAATTACGGCGTTAATGAGTCGGACGTGGAGTCTCGAAGGCCCTGGGTTGAAGGCTTCGTCGTCCGGGAAGCGAGTCGGCTCGCTTCGAATTGGCGCTCGACGGAGAGCCTGGATGAATATCTGAAACGAAATAGCATTGTTGGAATCGAGCACATCGACACCCGTGCTCTTGTTCGCCACATTCGCGACAAGGGCGCTATGCGGGCCGGCATTTCGACGGTCGAGACGAACCCGCAATCGTTGCTCGAGAAAATTCTCGCTACGCCCGGAATGCAAAATCGCGAGCTTGCGAGTGCGGTAACTATCGTTGAGCAGTTCGATTATCCGACAACCGAAAAAGAACTTTTTCACATCGTCGCATTCGACTTCGGCGTGAAGACAAACAGCCTTCGTGAATTTTCGAAATTTGGCTGTCGCGTGACCGTCGTCCCGGCTAGCACCGCTGCAGCCGACGTTATGGCGCTAAAACCCGATGGTATTTTTCTTTCGAACGGCCCGGGCGATCCGGCGTCGATGACCACAGTGGTGGAGGAGATCAAAAAGCTCACGAAGACGGAGACGCCGATTTTCGGTATTTGTCTTGGACATCAGCTGCTCGGGTCGGCGTTCGGCGGCGAGACTTACAAACTGAAGTTCGGGCACCGCGGCGGCAACCAGCCTATCAAGGACCTCACGACCGGAAAGATCGAGATCACGGCGCACAACCACGGATTCGCGGTCGATGCGAAGTCCCTTCCCCCGGACGTCGAGGTCACCCACATTAACCTCAACGACAACACGGTTGCCGGGCTACGACATAAAACGCTGCCGGTCTTTTCAGTCCAATATCACCCGGAGTCGGCACCGGGTCCTCATGATTCGGAGTATTTGTTTGAAAGGTTTGTTGAGTTGATGAAGAAGGCCTGACGTGTTCGGGCTCTGTTGCGACATTCGCAGATCCGGAAGCGGGCCTTGCCTCCGCTCTCTGCCGATCAGGTACCCTACCTTTCCAGTTCAAACCGTCGTCTAAAAAACAGTTCAACCAAAACAACAGGACTACCATCTACTACATCGTTTGAATATCTTAACGATCAAGGGAAAGGCAGATGGTAAAAATAAAACACCTTCTCACGTTCATCGCGGTTTTTGTTTTCTTCATTGGTTCCGCCGAAGCACAAAATAAAGACCGGCGGCGAGTGACTTCACCGGCGGCCGAGTCGGTGGTGAGCCAGTGCAGATTAAACGGTACCTACCGGATCGATGTCGCCGAGAGTGATGGACTTTTTTCCGTAGTTAGAAATGCGAAAAGCACCGTACCTTTTGCCGACCAGCAGCAATTTTTCATGGATCTTTCGACGCGGCTGACCCCGCCGGATGTGCTCGCCGTCGAGTGTCGCGGGAGGCGGGTTAGCGTCGGCTCTTCGCGGGCAAGCAAGATGACTTATGTCGCCGACGGAAAGAATCGCCGTGAACGTCTGCCGGGCGGCGGGTATGTTAACTCGAAGATCACTCTCGACAACGACGCCCTCACTTTCGTTTCCGAAGGCGATGTTGAGGACAACGTCAACGTGGCGTTCGAGTCGCTGGATGGGGGTAGGCGTATGAGCGTTACGCGGCGCATCTACGCTAAGCAGTTGCCTGAACCGATCATAATCCAAACTTTTTACGACAAGATATCCCCCGCTGTCGAATGGGGGCTGTACGACGGGAACCTTGTTGCGGAGCAGCCGGCCTCACCGCAGCCTGTAAGACGGCCTCAAGATAACGCGCAGCGCAATCGCGCCGACGCTTTGCGCGGTGAATTTGCGTCCTGGCTTGACGCGACGAATCGCCGCGACATCAACCGACAAATGCGCTATTACATGCCCGAACTTCAGGCTTACTATCTGAGCCGAAATACCCCGCAAAGATCGGTCCGGCTTGAAAAGGAAAAAGTATTCGGATCGGCTCGCTCCGTGGACATCCGTGCCGGGGAGCCGGAAATAGTTTTTCAAAATGGCGGACAGACAGCGGTGATGCGATTCGTTAAAGAATACCGGGTGGCCCAAAGATCGAAAACAAGTCAGGGCGCGGTCATACAGGAACTGCGCTGGCAGCGTACCAACGACGGGTGGAGAATCTTCAGTGAACGTGACGTCCGTGTCCTTCGCTAATCGAAGCGCCGACGGACGATCAAAACGGTAGCTGCCGGCGACGATTTTCGCGCCTAATCTGACGCATCCGCCGGCGGCGCATTTCTTCCTCAAACCCCGGGTCTCGGTCGCTCTCCCACCTTCGCCTCTGCTCATACGGGACGCCGCTAAAGATCGCCTCGATGCTCGAGACATGCGGCTGCTCAAATGCAGGCCTCACCGCTCTGCGTGAGAGGTCCGTGGAAGCCTGCTTGACGGGACTTCTGGCAACGGTCGGCCTTTTCGGCGCCGGTTCCGGAGCGGTCACATTCCGGGGCTCCGGCTTCGTCTCTGGGACGACCCGTGCGGGGGACTCGCGCCGCGCGATGATCGGCCCTTTTTTCAGATTGATAGGATTCTCGGTGCGGACCGGGGCGTCATCCTCTTCAGGTAACGTAGAATCATCGAACTGCGAGTCCGCGATCTCGGCTGAAGGCTCTGCCGATCGATCTTCCTCGCTTTCCGGAACCGCCACGCCATTCGGCGAAGTTGACCCAGACACCGTCTCCGCATTCCCGCCCGGGATCGGCTCCGTGGAAACGCCCGCTGCCGGCTCGTTCGAGACGGTCGTCGTGCCGTCATCCATTCTCGCGGCGCGATAAGCGCCGAACAGTGCAAGACCCAAACACAGGAGTAAGGCCGGGACCCAGTATACATATCCGGGGCGTCCGGACTTCCGTGTCGTCCTCTTCGTCTCGGAATGCGAACGAACACCAGTCTGACTCCCTGCAAGACTCGCTGATCCGGCCGCGCCGGCTACCGCCACGACAGTGCGCGAGGCCCCGTCGGTAACTAGCGGAGTAGTGTCGACAGCCTCTCTTTCGCTCTCATCCTCGGACCGCCAAAAATCTTGCAGCGGTTGCGCTGCCGGATTAGCGTTATCCCCTATCACCGGTTCGGTTTGGTCGTCAAAAACTTCCGGTCCGCCGACCGCTTCAAAGGCCGCTGCTTCCTCGGCCCGCGCGTCGACCTCGCTGGCCGCAAACGCGACCACGTGCTCATTTTCCGGCTTTTGCGCGATCGGGTTTGTGCCGATCGCAAAGTCCAACGCGTTCGACATCGCCCGTGCGGACTCAAATCGATTGTCCGCATTGAGGGAAAGCGCGGAATTCACGATCGCTGACACTGATTCGGGTACGTCGGTGTTTATCGAATTTACCGGTAAAAGGGGATCAGGTCGCCCCGCAACGATGGCCGATGCCCGAGCCAGAACATCCACCGGCGGATTGCCGGTCAGTAAGTGATAGACCGTGGCCCCGAGAGAAAACAGGTCTGACCGGACGTCGGTTCCCGTTCCTTCGATCTGTTCCAGCGGCGAGTACCTTCGTGAATACCCAAATACGCTCTTCGCCCCAAGCGTGTTGTGCGACGTTTCCTTCGCCATTCCAAAATCGAGGAGTACGATTCTTCCGCGCGACGTCAGCTTCAGATTATTGGGTTTAATATCGCGATGGATGATCGGCGGATTCTGGGAATGCAGGTAGTCGAGACCGTCGAGGATATCCAGCGTCCAGCCCATAACCGTACTTACCGTAAAGGTTTCGCCCCGCTTCAGAAGAGCAGACAGGTCTTCACCCTCGATAAATTCCATCACCAGAAAGTGGCCGCCATTCTCCGTAAAATAGTCCGACACGTGGGGCAGGATCGGATGATGGAGGCCATTCAGAAGCCTCGCCTCGCGCTCGAAGGCCTCGCCCAATTCGGTATCGCCGTAGAAAGTTTCCTTGATCGCGACGGTCGAGCCGAACTTCTGGTCGACTCCCCGATAAACCGCGCCCATGCCGCCCACGCCGATCTTTTCCTCGACCAAAAACCTTTCCTGCAATAATGTCCCAGAGTCAATCATTACCAACACAGAAAGCAATTCTGGTGCCGAGTTCGAAAGGCGAAATATGCGGGGCAAAATTACCAAATCCGTGCCGTTTTCGTGCGGAGGCATACACCATATCCGTGGGCTACAGGTCTAAAATATTTTGCTAGGGCGCGCGAATTCTATTCTGTTAATCTGAGAAGAATCGATCCTGGGGGTTAGCGAATGAGTGATTTGAAAGACGTCTCACCGATCAGCGGTTTGACCGCGATGACGGTCCTGTCCCTCGCGACGGGAAACAAAATCGGACAGATTCTCGACCTGTTTATCGATCCGATAAATGGAGTGCTGCTTGGCGTGACCGCGCTTTTGGCGGACGGCCGTGTCGCCGGCATCATGCAGGACGAGATCTATAATTTCGGAAAAGACGCCGTCATGGTTAGAAGCGATGAATCGATCGTTCCCCTCGAGAGCGGCGCGCTCGCCGGCGGCCGGCAGGCAAGTAAGTTGGTGGGAACGAAGATAATTACCGAGAGCGGAGACGTGCTCGGGCACATCACAAATATTTTCGTGACACTGAAGCCGCCGCCGCACATTCTGTACGAAGCCCGACAATCCATTCTTGACAAGCTTCTCGGCCGCGAATTCTTCCTGCCCGCGTCCGTCGGCTACGCGCTTTCGGACGACGGGGCCCGGCTAGTTGTCCCCGACGTCACGCCCGATATTGCCGCTTCTGACCTTGGGAGTCTTTTGAGCCAACATATAGAGGTTCGAAGCTTCGACGACGCTGGCGGTGGGCGAGTCGGGGCTGCTCCGCCCACCCGCGAGGACGACACCATACCGATCTTGCTCGATGACGCTGATGAGACCGTGGTTCGATCGAGAGACGAAGACGAGACGGTGGTCAGGCTCGGGGATGATGATGATGATACGGTGGTGAGACGACCGAGGCGCTAGCGGCAGATCATCCCGGGTAGCCAATATGACGGCAGGTAAATGCGGCGCCCACGGTGCGGCGTAATTCAGCCAAGGCGAACAAAGGGCCTTGGTCGGCCGGGAAAAAAGGAGCCGCAACGCCGCCGAGTATGAGAATACCCCGCAGCGTTGCGGCTCAAGTTGCGTCCCCTCGTCCGGGGCTAAAATTACCGCCGCACCCCTGGCACTTGGTTATTGCCCGATCCCGTAAATATACGGTGCGATCACCAGCGAGACGATCGACATGAGTTTGATAAGAATGTTCATCGACGGGCCCGATGTGTCCTTGAACGGATCACCTACGGTGTCGCCGGTGACTGAGGCCTTGTGCGGTTCCGATCCT
>DATLCA010000179.1:0-13618 GCA_035526605.1 Pyrinomonadaceae bacterium
GGAAACGGCGCGTGGCGTGAACAGCATCGAGCTCTACTGGGACGGATCGCGCTGGTGGATCGCTTTTGCCAGTTGGGACGAGGAGAGGCCCGGCAGTCCGATCCCGAAAGAATTTTTACCGTCGAAGGCGTCGGCCAAACGATAGCAACCAGTTTTTGATTTTGATTTCTTCGCGATCTCTGCGAACTTTGCGTGAAAGATCGTTTAAGTCACCAGCCTTCAATGATCGTTTTACGCAAAGCTTGCAGAAATCGCAAAGGTCGAACCTAGATAGTTGAACTAAACTTAAATCCTTATGAAATCTCTTAAAGCAACTCTGTTGATCCTCATCCTTGCCGCCGGCTCATTTGCTGCGGGTATCAAATCGGGCGACGAGCTGGTCGCGGCCATGCACAAGAAGTACAGCAGCAAGTGGTACAAAACGCTGACGTTCGTCCAAAAGACGATCACTCACAAACCGGATGGCACGTCGTCCTCCGAAACGTGGTACGAAGCTCTCAGCGCGCCTGGAAAGCTGCGTATCGACATCGAGCCGCTGGACAAGCACGATGGCATTCTCTTCGCGGACGGCAAACTCTATTCATTCCGGGAGGGCAAGCTCGCGAACAGCCGCCCCTTCGTTCACCCGCTTCTGGTTCTGGGCTTTGACGCGTACGTGCAGTCGCCGGAAACGACAATCGCTCAGCTCAAAGGACTCGGGATGGACATGACGGTTTTTCACGAGGACACATGGCAGGGCCAGCCGGCATACGTTGTCGGTGCGCAGCAGGGCGACCTGAACACTCCGCAGTTCTGGGTAACGAAAAAGGACCTGCTTTTTGTCCGGCTTATACAGCTCGGCGGACGCGACAAAAAGGTCGTCCAGGAAACGCAATTCAACAAGTATGTAAAGGTAAAAGGCGGCGGCTGGTGCGCGGCCGAGGTGCTGTTTTATAACGGCGGCAAGCTGGTGACCAGCGAAGAATACAGTGACATCCAGGGCGGCATGGCGCTCGACACGAATCTGTGGAATCCGGAAAGCTGGATGACGGTCGACAGGGGCTATTACAAAAAGAAATGAAGCACCGGCTTTAGTCTGAACCTACCGATCAAGCGGGAAACATTTTAGGAGGGACAATCGTGAAGTACTTTCTTAAACTCGCGGTGATCGCGTCGCTTGCGGCGGGGGCTTTATTGGCTTCCCGCACGCAAGGCACATCTTTTTCGACACAAGTATCCGCACAGGCTTCGCCGACGCCTGCCCCGGCCCCTGCGGCTCAGGCAGCATCCGCCCGGTTTGATCAGGCCGCCGCGATCCGGAAACTGAAAGAGCAGATCAAAGGGCGTGAGACCGAGCTCGCACCGCTGGCCTTCAAAAATATTCAGACACTGAAGAACACTCCGGCCGGACGCCTGCTCTCGGTGATGGAGACCGGGTTTACAAAATCCCTCGGCGTCAATTGCACGCACTGCCACGTGCCGGATAAGTGGGAAGCGGAAGACAAGATACAAAAGCAGACGGCACGGGACATGTCCGCGATGGTGACGACGATCAACAAGGAACTTCTGCGAAATATGAAGAGCCTGAAAAGCGAGATGCCGATCGTCAACTGCACTACATGCCATCGCGGCGAGATCAAACCGGCGTTGAATCTTCCCGGGGAACGTTAGCACTACGCACAGATCGTCATTGGCGTAGGATGAGCGCTCTGTTCCGTGTTTCTTTCCTGTGCGTTCCGTGTATTCAGTGGTTAACTCTTCTAGGCGCTCGCTTGCCACACTTTTGCGCAAACCACTGAATACACGGATTCACAGAAAGAGCGGTGCGAAAAAGCAATCCTCGAATCCACCCACAAAAGAAGAAAGATCGTGCCCGAAAGTGGAATCCGAATTTGATTCGGGGCACCACGCCTCCGCTTTTGCATTCCTTACTTCACCGCATACAATTGGTTCACCTTATTCCCCGGAGAAAATTAATGAAAAGAATTCTGCTCTCGATCTGCGTTCTCGTCTCGGTCTGCACGCCGGTCTTCGCCATCGATATGAGCCGCGAGATCGACGCCGCTACGGCGAAAATACTTCCAAGAGTCATCGAGTGGCGGCGCCATTTTCATCAGTACCCGGAGCTTTCGAATCGCGAAACGAAAACTGCGAAGATCGTCGAAGATCATTTGCGAAGTCTTGGTCTTGAAGTTCGCACGGGCGTAGCGAAGACGGGCGTCGTCGGAATCCTAAAAGGTGCTCAGCCGGGACCTGTCATCGGATTGCGGGCCGACATGGATGCGCTTCCCG
Source organism: Pyrinomonadaceae bacterium (assembly GCA_035526605.1). Classification (GTDB taxonomy): domain Bacteria; phylum Acidobacteriota; class Blastocatellia; order Pyrinomonadales; family Pyrinomonadaceae; genus OLB17. Next base: position 2,272 of record DATLCA010000179.1, read on the forward strand.
TGACGGAAAGAAATTCTCTGCCGTTCGCGTCAAAAGAAACGGCCGAGTACAACGGCCAAAAGGTCGGTGTGATGCATGCCTGTGGCCACGACACGCACGTCGCGATGCTGATGGGCGCGGCGCAGGTCCTAAGCGGGATGAAGGACAAGATCAAAGGGACTGTCGTCTTCATTTTTCAGCCGGCCGAAGAGGGTGCGCCTGCGGGCGAGGAAGGCGGGGCGGAGTTGATGGTAAAAGAAGGGGTGATGGATAACCCGAAGATCGACGTCATCTTCGGTATCCACATTAATTCGCAGACCGAGGTCGGACAGATCAAATACAAATCCGGTGCGGCGTTAGCTTCGAGCGATTGGTTCTCGATCAAGGTGAAGGGAAAACAAACTCACGGCTCGCAGCCATGGTTCGGCATCGACCCGATCGCGGTCGCGACGCAGATCTACACAGGGCTGCAAATGATCGTCGCTCGGGAATCCGAGCTGACAAAAGCTCCGGTTGTCATAACTGTCGGGAAGATCAACGGCGGTGTTCGGGAAAACATCATCCCGGAAGAAATGACGATGGCGGGGACGATCCGAACGCTGGACCCGGCGATGCAGAAAGACGTGCACGAAAAGATTCGCCTGACCGCGACTAAGATCGCCGAAAGTATGGGAGCCACTGCGGAAGTGTCGATCGACACAAAAACTCTTGTGACGTACAACACACCCGAACTTGTGAAGAAAGCCCTTCCGTCGCTTATCAAGGCGGCAGGAAAAGAAAACGTCATCGAGAATGAATGGACAACAGGCGCGGAAGACTTTTCATTTTTCGGCGCGAAGGTCCCCACGTACTTTTTCTTCGTCGGCGGAATGCAAAAAGGGCAGGATCCGAAGACCGCTGCCGCTCATCACACACCCGATTTTATGATCGACGATTCCCGCCTTGACGTCGGCATCAAGGCATTCGCGAACATTGTTTTTGATTATCAGTAGAACAGGCTGGAAGCCTGTTCTACGTTTCACGCCTGAATGTGCGCCTCGACGAACCACAGCTGTTTGTCGATCTCGCGCGAGATCTCGGTGAAGAGATCCGCAGTGTCCTGGTCACCGAGATCAGACGCCTCGTCTATTCCATTACGAACAAGCTTGCCGAAATCCGCGAGAGCGGTCGATAACGCATCAACGTGAGCCGGCCCGTCGGTGATCTCGTGCGGGTACTCACTAAGGCTCGAATTCTCCGCCGCCAGCCTAACCGTCCCCATCGCCGTTCCGCCCAACGTCGTGGCCCGCTCCGCGATCAGATCTATGTGTCCTTCCACCGCCGTCGCGATATCGTCGAACAACTCGTGCAGGGCGATGAAGCTCATTCCCTTCACATTCCAGTGCGCTTGCTTCGCCTGAGATTTCAGGTCACTCGCGTCCGCGAGCCGGTTGTTTAGAAGCTCAATGATTTTTTCCCGTGCATCTTTGGAAAGATCGATCTTTGTATTATGAAGTGCCATATTTAGAATTATTCTAATTCTAGAAGATAGCCACGTCAACTTCGGATGGAAGATATATCGAGCTTAAGAGAAAGATTTTACCGCGGGCCTTGAGGACCACCGAACGGCGGAGGCGGTCCTGGTGCGCTGGGCGCCTGCCCCGGGCCGCTTCCGACGGTGAGGGTGCCCGTCCCTCGGAATAGAGGCGTGAAGATCCAGTTCGAATGTTTTTCGATCCCGTAGTAGGTAAGGATAGATTTGCTGCGGCTCTGGCTCGCCACCCCGATGAACGGCTGATTGTCCGTCGTAATGTCGAAATCTTCGTCGACAATATCCGATTCGTCTTCGGTCCCGGTGTTGAGGTTCACGAGAAGCTGGATCGAATAGCGGTCGAGCTCGCGGACCGGGTTGTTCGGCAGAAGCCCGCCATTATAAGTCTGCACGCGTTTGGCGAAAGCCGAAACTATTGCCGGGTCCGCCTTGATCAGTCGCCATTTCCCGTCTTCGCTAAGAGGATCGGTCGCCGCCGAAGGGCGAAGTATCATTGTTTTCTTCGTTCCCTGCGGAATGCCCTCGAGAAGATCATCAATCGACTCAGGCAGTTTTTGAAAATGCACGACGTAACGGCGGATCGCGTCGGCAATTTCTTCGCCGCGTCGAATCGACTCGAGTTCTTTCTCCCGCTGGACGTCTTGCTGAACCGACGGCGCAACCGCAAGCAGTGCGACGGCGAAGACGGCCATCAACATCATTACGGCGATAAGCGTCATGCCGCATTCACCGCCATGCGATGCCTTAGGGTTTACCGTCGCCGTCGTCATCGTCGTTCTGGTCCTTCCTGTCTGTCGGCTGCCTGTTCGCGGCCGGCGGTACGTAGCGAGGAATATTATCCGGGATGCCGGGAATACTCTGGCCCGGCTGGATCTGGTAGTTGGTGCTCGGGAAAGGTTGGTAATTTTCTACGCCCGGAGGCCCCGGTCGTGTCGGCTGCGCGGTCGCACTCCCCGGAGCCGGCCGGAAAAGCTGAACTCTGTGTTTGAATCCCAAACTCACATCCTCGAATACCGTTTCCTCGGCCGAAATACTCATCAAACGGAACCGCCCGCCCACAACATCATTCAGACGGGCACTAAGAGGCGTCTGGCGTCCCTGCTCCATGAAATATGCCGTGTCGTTGTTGCTTCGCTTCCGGGCGATCATGCCGATGTACTGGAACCCAGGTTTCGGCGGAGCCTGAACATTCAGCGACACCGCATTCGAATACAGCTTTCCGTCCGGCGTTTGAATAATGATCTGGCGTGGGCCTTCGCCGGTAATAAAGTTAGCCGGGACGTCGGCGACCAATCGCTGCTCGTTGACGAAACTTGTCGGCAGCTCGTTCTGGCTGAAATATATTTTCGCGTTTGCGGGAATACGCTCGCCGCTGATCTCGAGCCGGAACCCTCGCGAGCCGGCATACACACTTTGAGGATTCACCCCGGCGATAAGGATATCCGGTGTTGGCGCGGGCGTCGGCGTCGGCACCGGTTTAATAGGCGGCGGCGGACAAGGATTGGAGGCCGGGCCGCAGGGCGGCGGCGGTTCGTAGAACGCAAAAATGTTTCGGCCGGGATCCGGCCCTGAATATGAGCCGTGGTAAGCGACGGGAATCATGTAGTTGAGATTCTGTTCGCTCTCGGTCGGGATCTTGAAATCGTTCGGGTTTGTCGGAACGGTCGCAGAGGGTTTCGGCGTCGGCGAAACGGAAACCGTGATCTTCGGGGAGCTCGAGAACATCCTCGTGCCGCCGAAAGCAAAGAACAGCGACCCGAGCGCAAGCACGCCGAGCACCAGGGCGGCGATGATCTTATTTCTCTCGGTGGGAGATTTACCTGCAAACGGATTCGTCACTTAATTCTGTTGCTCCGTAGGTGCTTGGGTCACCACATTCGGACGACGAAAATACGCCGCCATCTCGAGTCTCAAACTCACAACCTCGCCATGCGATTTACCTTTCGGACGCGAAATCGGTGCGCCGGTCGCAGCCCCGTTCGGGTTGTTCGACCTCCCCCCCGGTGGGAATGCTGCGGCTGAATCTATAACCGGACCAGCCTGGTTCTGTGGATTCTGCTGCCGAGGACCGCCGTCGCCGTCAGTGGGCTCCAACTCCACCGCGCTCACGACAACGAAATCGTTTCCGGTCTCCACCTCACGGATGAATCTTCGAATATTCTGATACGAACCCTCGACCGTCATCGTTACATAGACGCCGGGGAACAAACTTTTGTATTTCGCCCTGCCCTTTTCACCGTCCGACTCGGCGCCGTTATTCAGATCGGCCGTCTCGAGAGGCGAGTAGTCGGGACCGCTCGTGTTGATTAGCCCGTACCCGCGAATAAGCGAGTTGATCCGCTGGTACATCGAGGTCCGCCCGCTCGAGGCGACCGGCAGATACCGCGATTCGAAATCGTCGACGCTCGCCATCAGCTTGGACACCTGCGTCTCTGTGTCCCTGATGTCGCCGTACTTGTTGCGCGCGGAGATCAATTCCCTTTCGAGCCCGTCACGCTTCGCGCGGGTCGCTTCAAGCTCGCGATTCGCCGGCGCGACCATGAAAATGTAGAGCATCGCGACGATGAACAACGCGACCATCGCGAACGCGATAGTGACAAGTTCGGCCGGCCCCCACATTCCGCCGTAGACCTTGCGCGGGCGATTGACCGGGACCACGTCGATCCGCGGTTCCTTATCGATGACGATCGTTTCGTCCTGGGTGAGCAGCACCGTTCGACTCGCTTCATCAATTACCACGGCCGAGTCACGGGTGTCGCCGTAGTCGTTCACCAGGATCTCAGGCTCATTCTCCGCCGGCACGTTGGTCTGGTCGAGAGGTTTTTCGTCCATACTATTGGCCACCTCCCTGATTTGTTTGCGCGATGTCGCTCGCGGCGGCCGGCGCGTAGCCGTAAGCAGGCGTGTAGATCAAATGCAGCGTGTACTCGGTGTATGTAAGGCGCTCGTTCTGCTGGCGATCCTGCCCGCGAAGCTCGGCCTGGAACAATCCGGAATTATTCATGTTCGCGATCATCGTCATGACCGCCGGGTAATCGCGGCTCAGCACGCCGAAATCGAGCTCGGCCTTGATCCGGTCGCCGTCTTTGTAAATGTTTTCGACCGCGATCCGCGACGCGCTTACGCTTCCCGGGAGAACTGCTTCGAGGTCCGCAAACAAGCGAGACCATCCAAATGTCTTACTGGCGACGAGCTTGTGCGAGGCAATGAGTAAATTTTGCTGTTCGGGCGTAAGCTGCTGCTGGACTTCACCGGCCTTCCCCTTAAGCCCGGCTATCTCGTCCTCCATCTGCTTTATCTGGCCTTTCGCAATCTCGGTCTCGGTTCCGACCTTATTTAACTGTGCAAAACACAACAAACCGCCCGACACCGCCAGCCCGAGGAGCAAAAGCGAGATCAGATACGGCGTTGTTCTGTTTCGAAACGGCCGGCTAGCTAGATTAAGTTTGGTGATCACAGGTCGTAATGCTTTGAAAAACTAATTTTGCGGTCGAATTCCAGGGCGCGCGAAAAAAATTAGCTTACCACGAATAGATTTCTCTGTCTTTCACGGGCTTTAGGATGCAAAAGTTGCAAAAAGAGTTACTCGCGACGTGACGGCAAAGATTTCGTTAATTCGTCTTCGGTGAGATCGTGATACGCACAGACGCGATTGCGGCCCTCGCGCTTTGCGCGATAAAGAGCCGAATCCGCCATTTCGACCAGCTCGATCGGATCCGACGAGTCCTGCGGAAAAGCAGAGATGCCGATGCTGATGGTGACGTGATGGTTCGACAGAGGCTGTCCCGTCCTCACCACCGTAAATTCCTGAGCCTCGATCGCCGTCCGTATGCGCTCGGCGGCCACCATCGCCTGCCCCATCTGAGCATCCAGCAGAAATGCTGCAAATTCTTCGCCGCCGAACCGGGTCGCGGCATCGCCGCTCCGCATTATCTCGATGATCAGCCCGCCGATTTCCTCGAGCGTCTTGCTGCCCGTCAGATGCCCGTATGTGTCGTTAACATTTTTGAAGTGATCGACGTCCATCATCAGGACGCAAAAGGGCCGCCCCTCGGATTTCGCCCGTGCTGCTTCGCGACGCAGCTCGGAAAAGAATGATCGGCTCGACAGCAGGCCGGTCAGGTCGTCGTGCGAAATCAAACGATGGATCTGACGCTGGTATTCCCGATCGATCTCATCCAGGAGATCGAACCGCAGGATCTGCTCCCCGATCGTGATCTTGTCGCCGTTCTGAAGTATCTCGCGCGAGATCTTCTGCCCGTTCAGCAGGGTCCCGTTTCTCGAGCCAAAATCCGTAAGAACAAATTCGACCTCGTTCGTTTCCCCATTCAGAACCTTGTTGATCCGCGCGTGCTGGCGCGAAACCATCGAGTCGTTAACGCGAACGTCCGCTTCTAGGGCGCGACCGAGAATGACCTCTTCGCGCTCGAGCGGGATCGGAACAGCGATAAGCTCCCCGCTCAAGAAAACAAGCGCAGGACGGAGATCGCGTTTCATTCGTTCGGGTTTCATCATAGGGGGCAGGCGAGAGCGAGGGCGTGAAGGCCACGTATAGGATATCTAACCTCGCTTTAAATTTCCAGAAGTTTTTGGCCGCCGCCCGATGGTAGAAAACCGTGTTTCGGGGAATACATTTGCGCTATTTCCCGTATTTCGATGTTGGCGCATAACATTAGTAGAGCTTGAAGATTCTCATAATAAAACTCGGCGCCATCGGCGACATCATCCACACGCTTCCCGCACTCGCGGCCCTGCGTGCCGGCTTTCCCTCGGCGGAGATCTCGTGGGTCGCCGAACAGCGTTCGGCGGAGATACTTCGCGGAAATAAATTGCTCGACAATCTTATCGAGGTTGATACAAAAGCGCTGCGCGGCGGCCGGGTCATCGAGAAGATGCTCATCGAAGGTGCAAAGCAGATAAAGAATCTTCGGCAATATGATTTTGATTTAGCGATAGATTTCCAGGGCCTCCTGAAATCGGGAATGATCGCGAAGCTGTCGGGAGCGAAAATCCGGTGGGGATTTTCGCGTGCGGATCTTCGGGAACCTGCGGCTCGGGTCTTCTACACCAACACCGCAAAGATACCCGGCACGGCACACGTCATTCGCCGAAACCTCGCGCTCGCGGGAGCGGCTCTCGGCATGGAGCTGCCCGCTGATGAACCGGCTTTTCCGATCTTCACGACGGACGAACACGAGAACGAAGCGGCGGCGATCGCTGACCGGGCCGGCCCAAACTTCGCCATTCTAAATCCGGCCGGCGGCTGGGTGACGAAACTCTGGCATCCGGAAAAATTCGGTCGGCTCGCGGACCTTTTGTGGGACGAATGCGGAATCCATTCGGTCGTCGTTACCGGCCCGAATGAATCCGCACTCGCCTCGGGAGTTCTTGCCGCGAGCAAGTCGGGCAAAACGATTCTCGCGGAGCCGAGCCTGAAGGGATTTTACGAACTCGCGAAACGGGCGCGGATTTACATCGGCGGCGACACGGGGCCGACGCATCTCGCCATCGCCGCGGGAGCTCCCGTCGTCGGAGTTTTCGGCCCGACCGAGTGGTGGAGAAACGGAAGCCTGAATCCCAACGACCTTTGCGTAGAACGGGTCGACATCGGCTGCCGGGTAGATTGCCACAGGCGGACCTGCTCGAACTGGATATGTATGGATATCGGCCCGGAAACGCTTTTCGAGGCGGTTCTCGCGAGGCTGAGGAACGAGCAGATCAAGGTCGCCGTGGACAGATAAAATTTTGCTTTGGTAAGATCGTATTTAGGCTATAATCTGAAAAACAAGAGAAGCGGCAGCCAGGTGACTCCTACGGATTTCTTGTTGTTTGTTATGAATTTTTCCCGGGTAAAACTGCTCTTCATTGCTGGGTTGATCGGCGTTTTTTCGATCACGCTTCCGGCCCAGACGAATGGCAAGGCAAAGCCAAAAACGACCCCGTTCGTCGATGGCGAAACTCTCACGTATGAAGGCAAGATAAGTAAGATCATTCGGGGCATCGCGGTGGCCGACCTCACCTTCACGCTTCAAAACGATCCAAACGGCGAAGACTATCTCGTCAAGGCGGAAGCAAAATCAAAAGGCTCGCTGCTAAAGCTCTTCCGCTTCAGCTTTCTCCAGGAAATGCAGAGCAGCATCGACTCGGAAGATTTTCGGGCGACCCGCACGGTGAAGCACGACGTTCAGAAAGAAAGGATTCGAAACAGCGAAGCGGTATTCGACTATCGAGAGCGGCGTGTGACTTATGTCGAGACCGATCCGAACGAACCGATGCGTCCCCCACGCCGTATCGCGTCGGAGATCGAGGACGTCAGTCATGACATGATATCGGCTCTGTATAGTCTTCGCTTGCTGCCCCTATCTGTCGGCAAGTCGTTTCGAATGTCCATCAGCGATTCCGGTCTCGTTTACGAAATTCCGGTTCGCGTCACCGGCCGCGAACAGCAAAGAACCATGTTCGGAAAGCAATGGTGTTTCCGCGTCGAGCCGCAGGTGTTCGGCCGCGGTCGCCTCATCGAACGGGAAGGCGAAATGACGATCTGGATAACGGACGACGTACGCCGTTTGCCTGTTCGCTCGGTCATCGACTCGCCGTACGGAAAGATCGATGTCCGGCTCAAAAGTGCGAAAAACCTTCGCTAATCCGGCCCCGCCCACACCCACAAAGACAAAGTCCAGCTTGTAACTCCCCGCGAAAGCCTCCATAATTTCGTTTTATTTCCGGCTCTGTTTTGACAGTGTGCGGTCAGAAAGCGTATCGCGGGTCGTTCGAGAGATGAGTAAAGGCTTAGAGAAAAATAATAAATCGCTTGCCGAGCCGGAATTTATCGAGTTCATCCCGGCCGACGGGATGCCGTCCTCGGGAAACGTCGGGGGCTCCGTCGAAACCAAGCCACCAAAAGACCGCCTTGCCGAAACGTCGGCGCCGGCCACCGCTCTCGAAGACATGTCGCCGGTCTTTCGCACGCTCGCTTTGCCTGAACTTCCCGAGCTCGCGCATGAAAATCGAGCCCGGCTTCAAATGCAGACGCCGAACCGGCTCTTTTTCTACTGGTCGATCGGATCGAATCCGTTTCAAAAACTAAATCGCGCGCTTGGGACGCGTACCGCGAACTACAGCCTGGTTCTCAAGCTTATCGATCTGAGACGCGACACCGAACAGATCCAGCCGATCGACGCCGAGGGCTCGTGGTGGTTCGATGTCGAAGCCGACGGAGAGTATCGCGCCGAGATCGGGTTCTATGCACCCAATCGGCCATACGTTCGCGCACTGTTTTCGAATACGGTAGCGACCCCGCGCAAAAGTCCTAGCTCGCGCGTCGATACCGAAGCGGACTGGTCGGTTACCGCGGACAGTTTCGCCCGCGTGCTCGAGGTTGCCGGGTTTACCGAAGACGCGTTCGATGTGGCGCTCGCGGGCGACGATCCGGACCATGCGGAAGGCGCGACGCACGCGGCATTCGAGCAGCTAGTCGGCGAGCCCACTATCGATTTTGCAGGAATAGCTGCCGACGAGATCCGAAACGTAATGCTGCTGCTGGCGTCCGGCGTGACGCTTGAAAACCTTCGTTGGAAAATCAGCCCGTCGCTTTTCGCGATCCTCCAGGAAAGAGCCGAATCGCTCAGTTCCGAGAAGGCCCTTCAGGCATTGAAGGAACAATTTGATATCGAGGCGGATGAGATCGTCGAAGAAGAACTCGGTTCAGCGGTCTTCGGCTCGAGTTCGGTCAATTTTCCGAGACGTCTCAAAACCCGGCGGACGCTGCCGAAGTTTCAACCAGTCAGCTCGCTTCGCACCTCAAGCCGCGCAGGCGATGGGTCTTCGAACTGACAGGTGATTACTCACGAGTGACAACCGACGATGCCGACCGGTTTCTTCAGCCTCATTCTCCACGCTCACCTGCCTTTCGTCCGGCATCCGGAATACCCCGAGTTTCTTGAGGAAGACTGGCTCTTCGAAGCGATCACCGAGGTCTACCTTCCACTCATTTTCATTTTTCAGAATCTGCATGAAGCGGGCGTGAAACCGCGGCTGGCGATGAACGTTTCGCCGCCGCTGTGCGAGATGCTGTCGGATGAACTTCTGCAGGCGCGCTACACACGTCATCTGGAGAATCTTCTCGGGCTCGCCGACAAGGAAGTTCACCGCACACGAAACGATTCGATGGAGTTTCACGACGTCGCGAGAATGTACGCCGAAAGCCTGCGTGCCTCGCTGGGGCTGTGGAACGATCGCTACAACCGCGATCTCGTCAGCGCCTTCCGCGAGCTCCAGGACGAGGGCGTCATCGAAATCATCACCTGCGGTGCGACGCATGGGTTCCTGCCCCTCATCTCCACGCACGAGGCACGCCGTGCGCAGATCGAAGTCGCGGTTGCGAATTACAAGAAGCATTTCGGGCGGCAGCCCCGAGGCATTTGGCTCCCCGAGTGCGCGTACGAACCGGGGGTCGAAACGCTGTTGAAAGACGCCGGGATCGAATATTTTATTTCCGACACGCACGCGATTCTCTACGGTGATCCGCGGCCGCGATACGGCGTCCACGCGCCGGTGTTTTGCCCTAACGGTGTCGGGGTTTTCGCACGCGATGTCGAAACGAGTCAGCAAGTCTGGAGCGCGGAGATCGGATATCCGGGCAATGATGTCTATCGCGAATTCTACCGCGACGTCGGGTGGGACTTGCCGATCGAATATCTCAAACCGCATCTGCACGAAGACGGCAACCGTCGGCACCTCGGATTGAAATATCACCGCATCACGGGCCGCAACGTCCCGCAGCAAAACAAGGCGCCGTATATCCCGGGACTAGCCCGTGAAAAAGCGGCGGAGAATGCGTCGCACTTTATCGGTGAGCGAATCAAACAGGCGTACAAATTGCGCGCTACGTTCGAAGGACATCCGCCACTGGTCGTCTCACCTTACGATGCGGAGTTGTTCGGCCACTGGTGGTTCGAGGGGCCGATGTTCATCGACTTCTTTTTTCAGAAGCTTCACTACGATCAATCCGATATCGCGGCCATCACACCCGGCGATTTTCTGGATTCGGGCATCCCGATACAGAGGCAGCAACCGACCGCCTCGTCCTGGGGAGAGAACGGCTACTACAAAGTTTGGCTGAACGAGCGCAACGCGTGGATGTATCCGTACCAGCATGACGCCGAAAGAAGAATGACAAACCTTGTCGATAGGTTCGTAGGGGGCGGCTTGCTCGCGACCGAGGACCGGCTTCTCAAGCAGCTCACCCGCGAGTTGCTGCTCGCCGAGTCTTCGGACTGGGCGTTTCAGATATACCAAGGCACGACGGTCGAATACTCAACCCGACGGTTCCAATCGCACATCCATCGCTTCGACCTGCTCGCGAAGATGCTGGAGACCGGCGACATCGATCACGATCTGCTCGCCGAGATCGAGCGACGGGACAATATTTTTCCTGAGATCGACTATTCGGTCTATCGAAGTTAGTTCCAAAGTTGATATTCGAGAGTTCTGCAAGAAACTTAACGGCGATGAGATTCTTAGAAGGTGTCCGTGTCTTTTCCGTGCATTCGGTGTATTCCGTGGTTACGTCCCGGCAACCACGGAATACACCGAATGCACGGAGAAGACACAGACTAAGAAATACATGTAGGAGCTGGATGAAACCAACACGCTGCCGCCGTCACAGCACAAGACACCGAACCCAGACGCCAAAACCAAGCTCTTTGCCCTTTAAATCGAAACACGCGATAATATCGCCTTGCTTTTATGAAGTTTTTATCCGACTTAAGGCTCCTGCTTTTGAGCATTTGGCTCGGCTCCGCGGTGTTTTTTATCGCGGTCGCTCAAAGCGCATTT
>DATLCA010000180.1:0-1427 GCA_035526605.1 Pyrinomonadaceae bacterium
TTCGCTAAAGCGGCCAGCATCGCGTACCGATGAGAAATGGATTTGTCGCCGGAAAGCCCAACCCGTCCCTTCATGCGCCGGGCAGGCCTCACCGTCGCTGCGGCGATGGAAGCCATCGGGAGACTATACTACGTTCGAAACGCATGGCCTCCGGCTTCCACCACGTACATCTGGAGATTCGCAGCGTCATCGAAGGGCTTGAAATCGTGCAGGTCGTCGCCGAACACATCGCCCGGCGGCTCGGCCTCGATGAAGACACGCAGCACTGGACGGCCATGGCGGTACGCGAAACCGTTATCAATGCCATTACCCACGGGAACCACAGCGATCCAACCAAACTCGTCTACATCGACTTCAGCGCAGTGCCAAACGAGGACCCGGTGGACCTCGTCGTCCGTGTGCGAGATCAAGGTAATGGGTTCGATCCCTCAGAGCTCAGGAATCCGTTGACACCGGAAAATGTTCTGCGGGCCAGCGGACGCGGTATTTTTCTCATGCGACAGTTCATGGACGATGTTTCCATCCAAAAAGCCAGAGACGGCGGCACCGAAGTGCGGATGTTGAAACACCTCCGCACATAACTATGCCGAGCAATCCTCTTCTCATGTCGACCGCAATCGAAGCGGTGATCAAGGCCGGCCAGATTCAGATGGACTTCATCGACAGCGGCTTCACGATTTCTAAAAAAGGTGCCATCGATCTCGTCACCGAAGCCGACCTCGCGGTCGAGACGATGTTCCGCAAGCTGATTGCCGAACGGTTTCCCGACCACACGATTCTCGCCGAGGAATTCGGTCAGGACAAAGAGACGAGAGGCGCCTCACATTGCTGGGTATTCGATCCGATCGACGGCACAAATAATTACGCGCACGGGTTGCCGATCTTTTGCTCGTCACTGGCGCTCGAGATCGACGGGAGGGGCGAGATTGGCGCCATCTACGATCCCACAAGGAAGGAGCTCTTCGTGGGGGAGCGTGGCGCGGGCGCGTACCTCAACGGCCGCCCGATTCATGTGTCCGCGGCATCAACGCTTGTCGAATCGATGTTGGTGACCGGATTTCCATACGACATTCACAAACGCATTCCGGAGATCGTCGGTCTGTTTGGCGATTTCGTCGGCAAAGCGCGAGCGGTTCGCCGGTTGGGCTCGGCGGCGCTGGATATCTGCTACGTCGCCGCGGGCCGAATGGACGGTTTCTGGGAACAGGATCTGAAACCATGGGACATCGCAGCGGGAGCGGTGATTCTCGAAGAGGCAGGTGGAAGGGTGACCGATTTCAGCGGCGGCCCATTTTCGTCGCGAAGGCCGCAGCTCCTTGCAACCAACGGCCTGATTCACGATCAGATGCTCGAGCTGACGAGACAATTCCTCAAAACTAGAAACTAGAAAGTTTAACTTTTTATTTTCTACTTCTCACTTACCGCTT
>DATLCA010000181.1:0-7838 GCA_035526605.1 Pyrinomonadaceae bacterium
GAGTGATTTCGTCAGGCCGATCATTCCCGCTTTCGAAGCCGAATAGTTCGACTGCCCGAGCATCCCGACGACGCCGCTGATCGAGGAGATATTCAGGATCGATCCACCGTTCTCGTTCCGCAGCATCGGACGCAGGGCCGCCTTCGAAAAATTCCATGCACCTTTTAAGTTCGTGTCGATAACCGAGTCCCAGTCTTCTTCCTTCATCCGCAGGATAAGCTGATCGCGCGTGATGCCGGCGTTGTTGACGAGGTAGTCGACCGTGCCGAATGCCTCTTTCACATTGCCGACAAATTCTGAAGCCGCGGCGGTATTCGCAACATCGCACTGCGCGGCGTGAGCCTTTACGCCGAGCGATTCGATCTCAGATCTCAACGCCTCGGCTTCATCTGCACTCTTTGAATAATTGAATGCGACGTTACATCCGCGTTGCGCAAGTCCGAGGGCGATCGATTTTCCGATCCCACGTGTTGCGCCGGTGACGATCGCGCATTTTCCTTCGAATTGTCTTTCGCTCATATTATTCACCCAGCGCATTTCGCTGGACGGTAAACAGATCGCCGATTCCCTTCTCCGCCAATCCGAGCATCTCGTTCATCTGCCCGCGCGTGAAAGGCTCGCGTTCGGCCGTGCCCTGGATCTCGATAAATTTTCCGGCACCGGTGCAGACGATGTTCATGTCGACTTCGGCGGTCGAATCTTCCGCGTAAGCCAGATCGAGAACCGAGGTCCCTTCCAGAATTCCCACACTGACCGCAGCCACTTCGCTCAAAAGCGGGTTCGTCTTTACCACCGAATTCTTGACCAGCTTTCGACAGGCGAGAGCCAGAGCAACATACGCCCCCGTTATCGACGCGCATCGCGTACCGCCGTCAGCCTGGATCACGTCGCAGTCGATAAAGATCTGTCGCTCCCCCAGGAGTTTGGTGTCGACGATCGCCCGCAAGCTTCTTCCGATCAGCCGCTGGATCTCCTGCGTGCGGCCGGACACACCTCGCTGGGTTTCGCGCTGCGTGCGCGTGTTCGTCGCCCGCGGCAGCATCGCATACTCGGCGGTCACCCACCCGACTCCTTTGTTGCGCAAAAACATTGGAACGCGATCTTCGACAGTCGCCGTGCATATAACTTTTGTTCCGCCGACTTCCACAAGCGCGGACCCTTCCGCGTAAGGCGAGATGTTTGGTGTGATCTTTGTATTTCGGATCTGATCGACGGCACGGCCGTCTGGTCTTTGGTAAGTCATATCTTTTTAGTGAAGAGTGTTAAAAAAAACGCCGTTGACGCTTCCCCCCTCGTCACTATATTCACTATTCACTCTTAACCTTTCACTAACCTGTCCCCTCCATAAACCTCAATCGCTTCCAGCTTATTCGGAGTCGTTCCGAGAAACCGTTCCGCGACTTTGGCGAACCGGTCGGCGGCATCCGTCACATAGAAGTGATCAAGGTCATCGCAGAGCTCCCTCACTCCGGATATCTCGTTCGGATTGGAAAGACTGTTGCGGGCTAATAAACGCTCGACTTCTTCCGCGGTAGCCTCGCCCGAGTCAATAAGCTTAACATTTTCACCGACCGTTTTTTGGATCACGCCCCGCAGGATCGGGTAGTGCGTGCAGCCGAGAACGAGTGAGTGCGGATCAAACTCCCGCACCCTTCTCAGATATTTTTCCGCGATCGAAAACGTTTCGGCTTCGGCCGTCCAACCTTCTTCCGCGAGCGGGACAAAAAGCGGGCACGCGCTCTGAAAGACGGTCGCGGTCTTCGAAGCCCGTTCGATCGCGTTCGTGTATGCGTTGCTGGAAATCGTCGCCTCGGTCGCGATCACGGCGATTCTCGCGTTTGATTCGTTTGCCGTTTCGGCGACCGCTTTACGCCCGCCCGGGCCGATGACCCCGACGACCTCCAACCCGATACACGACCTTATTTTCGGGAGGGCAAGAGCCGACGCCGTATTGCACGCGACGACGAGAAGCTTGATCCCGAGAGATGCCAGAAATTCGGAATTCTCGATCGCGTAACGCTCTACCGTCGCCAACGATTTCGTCCCGTACGGAACCCGCGCGGTGTCCCCGAGATATACGAAGCGTTCGTTCGGCAGGCGGTCGTGCAGTGCCCGGTAAACGGTGAGCCCCCCGACGCCCGAATCAAAAATGCCTATTGGTAGTTCATTCGGCGGTGCCATTGTGGTGCGGAAAAGGATAAGGCTACCGAAACCATTCTCATTGGGCAAATCGTCGTGTCGCGGTCAAAAAACATATTGACTTTGAGAGCGGCCGTAGTGAATCATACATGCAGGCAAAAAAGCGGATTCCGACGTGGCCTTCCACCACGCTTTTAATGCTCCCAAGCCACAGGAGTTGGTTCTTCCAACGGGGCGGTGCTCGATAAGAGATATCCTCCGCGAACCGATGCCGCCGGCCGACTTTTCAGAAACAATTTGCTCACCTGAGGAGGATACTACCATGACGCTTGCGTCTATTCTTCACCATTCAGGCGGGAACGATTTAGTAAATATACTATCTCCCCTCCCCGCTCATTCGGGCTCGAAGCTGAACATCGACGCCCGAGTTTTACATTTCCTTTTTCCAACCTCAAGTTCCGTAATCCGCGATCCAATTCGCCGGCGAAAACGGTCCTGAACATTCGCTAAAGCATCGCTGACTTTTATCTGCCGCCGGCGGAAGTGTGTCTTCATCTTCGCCCGTACGGTCCGATACGGCTTCGATCAAATTGCGCCAACACGACCGGCGCGGGGAGATCGTTTACACAAAAATTGATTGGGAGAAATTTCATGCAAAAGGGTATAAGGCTTATTTCGCTATTCAGTATCGCAATCCTGAGTTTTGTCGTCACCGTGGCATCTGCCGCGGGTCAAACCTATAGCGGCCGGGCCACGGGGATCAAAGCGACGGTTATAACCGGCGTGGCACCCGGTGTCACGAGCTCGGTCACGGACAGTGGGCCGCTCCCGAGCGCCGGCGGCTCGATCACGTTAGGCAGCGCCACGGCGAACATTACGAATATTCTGACGGCCGGAGCGTCCACCGTCACCACGTCCGGAAGCGGCACGACTAGCCAGTCTTCGGCGAGCGTGGCGACGCTTGACGTCGATGTCGCAGGATTACCAAACGGAGTTCGCGTGCGTGCGGACGCCGTATCCTCAACTACGCTGTGCAACTGCATCGACATCTCGTGCAGCGGAAGCTCCTCGATAACGAACCTTCGCGTCGGCCAGGCGGCCGGTGGAACATTGATAACCGTGACCGGGGCCCCGAACCAAACTTTTTCCACGACGGTGGGCACGGTCACACTTACCATTATCATCAACGAGCAGGCGAACTCTCCATCGAGCATAACCGTCAACGCACTTCACATCACCTTGACGGACTCCGCCACCGGTGTCACGACAGATGTCGTCGTCGCCTCGTCGCATTCCGACATCGTTTGCACGACGACGCCGTCACTGGACCGTTATAGCGGACGGGCGACCGGTGTTCGTCTCGCGACCAGTCTGGTGACACCGCAGACAAATCTGGCAACCATCGTTTCCGATACCGGATTCCTTCCAAGCTCCGGCGGTAGCATCGCTACGTCGACGGCGAGCGTAAACGTCGCCGGGACTCTGACTACCGGAATCGTCACGGCCAACACGTCGGGCGGCACACCGGGCGGCAATGCGGATACGAGCCAGTCGAATTCGAGCGTCAACAACCTTAACGCGACGCTCGTCGGCGGGGTCAGCGTCAGCGCGACCCTCGTGCAATCGAACACGCAATGCCAATGCAGTCTCGCGGTCCCCAGCTGCTCCGGCGGCTCGGTGGTTACGAATCTTGCGGTCGCTGTCGGCGGCGTGCCGGTTTCGATCGTTATCAGCGGTGCGCCGAATCAGGTTGAGACGCTTCCGGGCGGAATCGGGACGATAACGATAAATGAGCAGACCAGCGCGGGAACGGGCGACCTTACGATCAACGCTCTTCACGTAGTGCTTACGCCCGCGGGTCTGGCTAGTACGGATTTCGTCGTCGCGTCCTCGCACTCGGATATTGCGTGTGCGCTTTCCCCGACCGCGGCCGGGGCGTCGATCTCGGGCCGAGTCCTGAACTCTGCCGGCCGGCCTGTGACGTACGCGCGGGTTCAGGTCCAGGATCAGAGCGGCGAGATACGGACGGCACTGACCAATGCCTTCGGCCAATACTCCATCGACGACCTGCCCGTCGGCGGAACATACCTGATCGACGTAACCCATAAGCGATACGTCTTCGCGCCGCGGACGGTCAGCATTAAGGACAACATTACGGACGTAGATTTCGCGGCTGAGCCGGGGCAATAGCCTTCGGCTGAGAACTCGAGGAGGGCGGTCATAGGGGAACGCCCTCCTTTGAGTTTTTCTATTTTTGAGCGGGGGATTTACGCCGTACGCTTAACCGGACGGCGCTTATTCGCCCCGCAAATTTCGCATCACCCGCTCGACATTCCTGTCGACCGCGGCTTGCGTCTTCAGCGAGCTCAGGTACTTGAGAATCTCTTTTCGACGAGATGGCGGCAACTTCTCGAATACCGCTTTCGCCCCGGCGTCCTCGCTCAGCGCATCGGCGAGCTTCTTCTGAATCGGAACCTCCCGCGGATTTGGATCGAACTCGATCTCGATCGTCGCGGTGTCCCCGACCTTCAACCCCGACCTTTTCAGCATCGGCCCGTTGATATACAAGCGCCACGCGCCTCGATACTTCACCAGCGTCTGGATAAACCCAGCCCCGTTGAGCGTTCCGCGCACGGGTATCGGGCCGGCCGATTTGCCGGCCTGTTCGAAGATCAAGCTCATCACGCTATCCGGCGGATCGACAACCGGGTTGATACCGATCTTGTAGATTGAACTCGAAAAACGTGGCATAGTTCTAACCGCGATGCACGGCCACTCCTCAGTTCAGGTTCTTTTTACAATATGATCGACTCGACAAAAACGGAAGCGGCAAGTTTCGCCGCCGAAGAAGAACTTCTCGAACAACGCAGCGATGTCTTCAAGAAGGAACTCGGCCTGACCGATCTCGTCCTTACGCAGATACTTTTTATCGTCGGCCTGCCGTGGGTCGGCGTCGCCGCAAAGCAGGGGCCGTCGCATGTTGTGTTGTGGATCGGGGCCGCCGTTCTTTTTTACATTCCATCGGCGTTCGTCGTCATTTACCTGAACCGCGCGATGCCGCTCGAGGGTGGACTTTACCAATGGGCAAAGCTCGGGTTCAACGATCTACTTGGATTCATGGTCGCATGGAACCTATGGCTCTTCGCGATCCTGAACACGTCCGAGATCGGCATCCAGCTCACGCAATATCTTGTTTACATTGCCGGCCCGGCAAGTGAACCCACCTTGTCAAATCCGTGGTTCGTAGCGGGCGTCAACGTGGTCGTTATCGGAGCTCTCGTCCTCATAACTATCGTCGGCCTCGGCGTCGGGAAATGGGTCCACAAAGCGGGCGCCGTGCTGATGCTTTTAACCTTCGCGACGATCCTGATCCTGCCGATCGTCAACTGGTTCAACGGGACCATACCCGAATACAAACCTCTGACATTCGAGATGCCCGTGCTTTCGATAATGACATTGAACCTTCTGGGTAAGATGGGATTTGGCGCGTTGGGCGGTTTCGAGTATGTCGCGATCCACGCCGGTGAAGCCCGCGATCCGGGAAAGGCGATTGCGCGATCCGTCGCGATCGCTGCGCCGATAATCGTCGTCCTTTTTATTCTCGGGACGAGCTCGGTGCTAATGCTGATCCCACAGGAACAGATCGACCTGATCGCGCCCATTCCGCAGATACTCAGCGTTGGCTTCGGCTCACTCGGAAGCGCGATCTCTATCGGCACTCTCACGATCCTCGCGTTGCTGAGCATCCGCATCGCGCAGGCGAGCGTGATGTTCGGAGGAAACACTCGCCTCCCGATGGTCGCCGGATGGGACAACCTTCTTCCCGCATGGTTCACGAAACTTCACGCAAAGTACCGGACGCCCGTGAACTCGATTTTGTTTGTAGGTGCGGCAACCCTGTTCATGGGCGTAGTCGGATTGATCGGGGTCGGGAAGCAGGAAGCATTTCAAATTCTGTATAACGCATCGGGCGCCTTTTACGCATTGACATACCTCGTCCTGTTTGCGATCCCGCTGGTGGGACTTCGATCGATCAAACCGCGTCCGCCCGCATGGCTGCGCATCGCGGCCCTTTCAGGTTTTCTGATGACTTTACTTTACGTCGTCCTGTCCGTAGTTCCGATAATCCAAGTCGAGAGCCGGTTGAGCTTCGCGTTAAAGATCGGTGGCCTGATCGTTATCACGAACCTTATCGGCTTTGGGATCTACAAACTGGCGCAGCGGAGAAACATGGCGTAGGTGGGATCAACGCATTGCATAGACCTCAAATGCCTCGGTCAAGCTACTGAAATCTGAAATTTGAAATTTGAAATTTGAAATTTGAAATTTGAAATGGATGAAACCCTTCGCGTGGCCGGGGTTGTCCCCTAACTAAAAACGCCGGCGGAAGCCGGCATCTTCAATTTGAAATCTCAAATTTGAAATTTTTATGGTGGAGGCGGCGGGAATCGAACCCGCATCCAAAGGTTGCGACCAGTGAAATCTACACGTTTAGCCCATTTGCTCGGTTCTTATTTTCGACAAGTAAGCAAACGGGCGAACCTTGCCGAAAACCAGCCTGACTAACATTTCGGACGCGTCCGCAGGCGGTGGACGTGCCCTAGCTTTGACTGGGTTATGCCTTATCCGGTCGCTCTAAGCTGACTTCCGGTAAGACACTTGTGGTTAGTAATTAAACTAAGCAGCAAGAGCTAATTCTTGATTAGCATTTGTGTTTTGCAAGTTTTTTTAACGAGCTCACCTACAAAAAGCCCGACGTGCATCCAAAGATCTATACAAGCCCCTGTCGAAGCCTGTCGCCCCCGTGATGATCTCAAATCTGAAATCTCAAATTTGAAATGGACGATTAGTCTACGAAATTGAGATGAAATATGAAAGCTAAGGGATGGTGGCGAATTACGCCCCCGGGTTAATCGCTCGATGTTGTTCAAAGCGGAAATCACTTCCCTCGACCAGCCGGACCTGATAAATCGAATCGCGGAGCGCAGCGAATCGAGCTGAGGCTCGACCCTAACACCGCGAGCGTCCGGCTCCCCGAGGCCGTGTGGTAACATCAGTCACCTCCTAACAAGCTTTGACTGACCTCCCACAACTAGATAGCCCGCGGCGTCAACGCGCGCAGTAGTCTCTGGAGATCTATGCGTTTCGCCGCCGACCGAAACGCATGGATCTCCAGCTTCTGATTTCAAATTGCAAATCTGAAATTCAAGCGTTGGCTGACTAGGTTTTGATCGAAATTGGAAACCATCTTTCACCGGCCTTCGGATCAGAATCCAGACATCCTGGTTGGAAAATCGTTGACAATATCAACCCTGACATCGTAAGCTCCTCGCCACCACATACAAGACAATCGTATATAACTTTCTGTTCAGCAGCTCACCAGAGGAGGACTTCTCGCATGAAAAGGATCTATGTCTTATCCAGCATGATAGCTATCGCCCTCGCCGTATCGTTGACGATCTTAAAAGTCGGGTACATAAGCAAAGCCGAATCCGCCGACTCGGTAAAGGCGATTCCCGCCAACGACCTGCCCACCGCTAAAGGCGAAAGGTTCTGTGGAACCGATCACAGCAAAGCGGTCGTCGATGCACAAGAGCAGGACCTCGCGGCGAAACGAAAACAAAGATCGGCAAACCGCACTGCACCCGAGGTAACCAGCGGCGTCGTCAACGTCTATTTCCATGTCGTAACGGACGGAA
>DATLCA010000182.1:0-2189 GCA_035526605.1 Pyrinomonadaceae bacterium
CCAAGAAGACAGCGATTTTCTTTCAGGTCCAAGGCGGTGGCGAGATCGTCGGCGAAGATTTAACCAGGCTGGATCAACTGCAGAAGAATGGGCTCCGGGTATTCCAACTGACTCATCATCATGACAACCCTCTGGCCGGCGGTGGCCTAATGAGCAAAACTTCCGGTCTGACAAAACTGGGATTCGAGGCGGTCGAAAGGATGAATTCGCTCGGGCTTATCCCTGACCTGTCGCACGCTTCTGATCAGACGGGACTCGATACCTTCAAGACGAGTAAGAAGCCGGTGATAATTTCGCACGGAGCGGCGCGTGCGATCGTCAATAACGCGCGTTGCGCACCCGACGATATAATCCGCGGCGTTGCAAAGTCCGGCGGCGTGATGGGGATTTTTATGATGAGTTTCTGGCTCACGCCGGATCCCGTTCCAACCGTCGACTCGTACATCCGTCAGCTTCGACACGTGATCAATGTCGGCGGCATTGAAGCGGTAGGAATCGCGAACGACGTCCCGCTGTCCGGGGAACAAGGTCTGGTCGAAGCGAAAGGCGACAACGCGGCCGCCGTCAAGAATTATCTCGGGTGGTGGAACTCGATCGCAAAAATGGGCGGCATACTTGGCTTCGACAAGCAGCCCCAACACGTCGCGATTCCGGAACTGAACAACATCGATCGGATTCGCACCATCCGCGCCGCCCTCGAAAAAGAAAAATTCAAATCCTCGGAGATAGAGAAGATCATGGGTCGAAACTGGATCCGGGTTCTCGCCTCATAATCATCGTTTCGCTGGGACTATTGCGAAGCAACGGCATCGCGAAGAATTTCCAACAGCATATCGACCGTCTTCAGATGCGTCCGAAATGCGAGACAGGCGAATCGCAACGTGAACTTCCCGTTCAGCGTGGTTGATGAAATGAATATGCGACCGTCATCGATGACCTTACTTAGCAGCTGCTTGTTAAATATGTCCGCGTCCCCGCCTCGGGGAACATATCGATAAGTTACCACCGAAAGCTCCGGCTCAAGATCGCTTTCAAACCCGATCTTCTGCACTTCATCGTAAAAGTATTTTGCGAGTAGAAGCTTTTCTTCGAGACAAGCTCGGAACGGTGCCAGTCCGTGCAGCTTCAGCGGCAGCCAAAGGCGCAGGCCACGAAAATGTTTTGTCAGCTCGGGCGAAACTTCCGCCGGCGAAACCTCATCAGGCGCGGCAAAGGCGTCCTGCATGTAATTCGCGCTGAAACCGTAAGAACGTTTTAGATCTTCGATATTCTTCACGAGAACAACGCCGAGGCCGTACGGTAGAAATAATCCCTTATGCGGATCGATGACGATCGAATCTGCCAGGTCGAGTCCCCGAAGCTTTTCTTTTCCTTCGTCGGTGAGAATAAAGAAGCCGCCATAAGCCGCGTCAATGTGGTACCAAAGTCCATGCTGTTTCGCGATCGCGCCTATCTCCGGCAGCGGATCGATGGCGCCGACGTCGGTTGTTCCCGCCGAAGCGATGACCATTACGGGATTGAGACCCTCAGCTTTGTCCCGGGTGATCTTGTCGGCCAGGTCGCTCGATATCATTCGAAACTTCTCGTCGAGATCGATATATCGGATCACGCATTCTGCGAGACCCGCGACCCTGATTCCTTTGTCGACCGAGTGGTGAGTTTGTTTGGAAAGGTAGATAACGGAGCGAGGGATTTCGGCAGCTCGAACGTTCTTCGCGTCGCGTCCGGCAACGACGGCGATGAGGTTTGCAAGGCTGCCACTCGTTGTGAGATTGCCGCCCGACACGGTGGGATAGCCGACGAGATCGCACATCCAGCGAATGAGCATGTTCTCCATGCGCACCGCCCCCGGACTCGCATAGAAGACGCCGGCATATCTGTTGGATACGTCCGCCAGATAATCGCCGAGCGCCGAATAGTAGATACCGCCTCCGGGAATATATGCGAGATGCCCGCCCGATGCGGGATTAAGGCCTGGCGTATCGACGTTCTCGCGAATAAGTTCCAGCGCCGCGTTGATGTCCATTCCCTCTTCGGAGATCGGCGAGCCCAAAAGGCCTTCGCCTTTGCCGACGATCTCGTACGCTTTTCGCGATTCGATTTGATCGACGAATCTGTCAGCGTAGTCGAGGACAGAGTCGTTTACCTTTTGTCTTGCTTCCGACGAGGGTTCCAATCGCCGGGCAGCT
>DATLCA010000183.1:0-19893 GCA_035526605.1 Pyrinomonadaceae bacterium
TTTGCCGCCCACTCTTTCTTTCAGGGAAATAAATATCTCATCGAGACGTTGATCGAGACCGCGATCGGCGACGCGGCCGGGGAGCACGCACTCGACCTTTACTCCGGCGTCGGGCTTTTCACTCTCCCGCTTGCTCGCAGGTTCAAGCGCGTTACAGCAGTTGAAGACTATTTTCCCGCCGTAGATTTCGCGCTCGAAAATATTGCAAAAGCCGGCCTACAGAATGTGGAGGTCGTAAGAAAGCCGGTTGGACAGTTCCTCGGTGGAGGTGCAAGAGCGAAGATCGATTTCGTGTTGCTTGACCCGCCGCGTTCGGGAACTGAAAAGAAAACAGTTCTCGACCTGATCAAGCTTCGACCGAAAATCGTTTCTTATGTGTCGTGCGATCCGTCCGTGCTCGCTCGAGATCTGCGGCGGTTTCTGGACGGCGGATATCAGATCGAGAGCATCACCGCGCTCGATCTGTTTCCGCAGACGCATCACGTCGAGACGATCGTTCGGCTCAAGGCTCCCCTCCTAAGCACGGAGGGGTATGCCATGTCGAAACCTGGCCGCTCTTAGAATTCGCTACGAGCTTCGCGATAGATTTCGGACAATCTCCAAAACTTTCCAGAACTACGATCGTTTGTATTGCTGGACTTAGCTAAACTAAACTTTATCTATGGCGAAAAAGAAGGACGAATCCGAAGCAATAACCAAGGGTCACTTTGTGCGTTGCCGCTATTGCGGGCAGAAAAATTCGGTCAAGGCCGATTACGAGAACAACGCTGCGAATTGCGGCAAATGTAAGCTGCCGCTCTCAAACCAGCCGCACAAAAAGTTTGCCAGTCTTAGCAAGCACGAATATATCCATCCGGCCGATAGCAAAGCGCTCGCGGCGCTGAAGGCCATCCCGGGCGTTGATTCGGCGCTCAAGAAGCTTCTCGAGTGGACCGGCGAATCCGCGATCCGTGTCATGTTCATGGCGAGCGCCGTCAAGGTCACACCGAAGCAATGTCCGGATCTGCACGCTAAGCTTCAGATCGCCTGCACGACGCTCGGCGTCGACATGCCGGACATGTTCATCCAGCAAAATCCTCTGGTCAACGCATTCACCGGCGGCGTCGAAAGGCCGGTCATCGTCCTGCACTCGGCGCTTATCGAAAGGCTGAATGATGAAGAAACTCTCGCCGTCATCGCGCACGAGGTCGGACACATCCACGCCGAGCATGTGCTCTATCTGACCGCGGCGCGACTGATGGAAGCCCTTGCGAACCTCAGCGTCGCGCGGCTGATCCCGGGTTCCGAGATCATCAAGTTCGTCGTTTCCGCCGGTATCTCAAGCGCTCTGCTCGCGTGGGCCCGCCGGGCCGAATTGTCGTGCGACCGGGCTGCGTTGCTTACCGTCCAAGACCCGCATGTCGTCGGCCGAACGATGATGAAGCTGGCGGGCGGAACGTTCGCATCGAAGATCGATTACGAGCAGTTCCTCGAACAAGGCCGCGAGTTTCAAAAGAATTACGATGAGA
Source organism: Pyrinomonadaceae bacterium (assembly GCA_035526605.1). Classification (GTDB taxonomy): domain Bacteria; phylum Acidobacteriota; class Blastocatellia; order Pyrinomonadales; family Pyrinomonadaceae; genus OLB17. Next base: position 1,509 of record DATLCA010000183.1, read on the forward strand.
AGAAGCTAGACAAATTCTGGACCGACATCATCAACGCCGGACTCTCGCACCCGTTCCCGATCTGGCGCGTTTCGGAGATCATCAAGTGGACCGAGAGCGGGGAGTATGAGGAAGTGTTAAAGAATAATTAGCGGAATGTTAATAGTGATGACCACCGTCGGAAATGCGGGCGAAGGCGAAAGTCTCGCCCGCATGATCGTGGAATCGAGACTCGCCGCTTGTGTGCAGGTCCTCCCGAAGATGACATCGGTTTATGTTTGGGAAGGAAAGGTGCAGGCTGAAGGGGAGCACCTTTTGCTTATAAAAACGCTCGAAGAAAAGTTCGATGGGCTGAGTGAGTTCATCAAACAAAATCACAGTTACGATGTTCCCGAGATCGTAGGGATCAATGCCGAAAAAGTTTCGGAAGAATATTTGAATTGGATGCGCAGCGTAACGTCGCGTTAGGGACGATCGAGAACAGCCCAGCGATTTATCGCTGGGTAGCGGTGCAATAAAAAAACGTCCCGTAGGAACGGCTGAACTCATTGGCGTTTCAGCCGTCCCTACGGGACTTCTCTTGCTCCGCATCTACCCAGCGATAAATCGCTGGGCTATTATCAAACGTCCCTCCGGGGCTCGCTCCCGGACCTTATCCTCAACTCTCGATCCCGCTTCCCGCGCCGTGCTGGGCCCCGGTGTTGAAGGTCTTCACGATAAACTTGACCGCGTCCTGCGGTGAATCCGTCAGATGGATCAGGCCCAGATCTTCGGGATTGATGTTCCCCTCGTTCAGCATCATCGACGTCAGCCACGCTAGTAATCCGCGCCAATATTGTGAGCCGTACAGGACAACAGGGAAGTTACGTATCTTGCGAGTTTGTATGAGTGTGAGCGCCTCGAACAGTTCGTCCATCGTTCCGAAACCGCCGGGGAAAATAATGTAGGCGTTGCTGTACTTGATGAACATCGTCTTGCGAACAAAGAAATATTTGAACGAAAGCGATTTTGTCTGATAAGGATTTGGATCCTGTTCGAACGGCAGCTCAATGTTGCAACCGACCGAGACCTTGCCTGCTTCGAAAGCCCCGCGGTTCGCCGCTTCCATAATTCCCGGCCCGCCGCCGGTGATGATTTCCAAGCCTGCTTCCGCGAGCAGCTTAGCGGTCTCGCGCGCGGCGTTGTACATGTCGGTGCCTTCGGCAGTGCGCGCGGAACCGAAGATCGAAACCCCGCGTGTAATTGTCGCAAGATCGTCAAAGCCGCCGACAAACTCACCCATGATCCGGAACACGCGCCAGGAATCCGAGGTTTTATAGTCATCCTCAGGCGCGGGCGAGCGGAGAAGAACCTCGTCGTCCGTAAGCTGCCAGTACTCCGGCTCCTTCTCGAGCGTCTTCGCCTCGGCAACAGTCTTCGGCTCGGCCGGTTTTTTGATCTTCTTTACCTTCGGTTTGTTTGCTTCCGTCTTTGCCATCCCTTAAATTTTCGATTTTCGATTTTCGATTTGCAATCGCGTGGCTCCGAGACTCGATAAAAACCTCGAATCGAGGTAACGATAAGATCGCAAATCGAAAATTCCTAAACTCCCATGATATTAAATCCGCAGTCGACGTATATTGTTTCGCCGGTGATCCCGGATGAAAGATCGCTCACCAGAAAGAGCGCCGTGTTGCCGACTTCGGCCGCCGATACGTTTCGTTTTAGCGGCGAGCGCTCGCCCACGTAACTCAGCAGCGATCCCATCCCGCGGACGCCCCGCGCTGACAGCGTGTTGATCGGGCCGGCGCTGATCGCGTTGACGCGGATATTCTGTTTGCCGAGATCGGCCGCGAGATAGCGCGTCGACGCTTCGAGTGCGGCCTTTGCGACGCCCATCACGTTGTAGTTCATGACGACTTTCTCCGCACCGTAGTAGCTCATCGTTATGATGCTCCCGCCATCCGTCATCAAAGGCGCGGCCGCGAGCGCAAGCTGGGTCAGCGAGAACGCACTTATCTGCAGCGCGCTCGTGAACGCCTCCCGGGTCGTCGTAACAAACTCGCCTTCGAGCGCTTCGCGTGGCGCGAAAGCGATCGAGTGAACGAGATAATCGAGCCGGCCGTATTTCTCCTTTACGGCCTCGAACGCCGCGTCGACCTGAGCCTGATCCGACACGTCGCAGGGAACGACGAGCGAGTCGGGCAGAGTGCCGGCGAGCTCCTCGACGTTCTCTTTGATGCGTTCGGACTGGTACGTAAAAGCCTGTCGCGCACCGTGCCCCCCGCACGCGGCCGCGCAGGCCCAGGCGATCGAGCGTTTGTTCGCGACACCGAATATCAATCCGATTTTGTTTTCTAACATGAATTCCTCTTCGATTATTTTCGATTTGCGATTTTCGATTTGCGATCTCGTGGAATTCATCAGGACCCGGATCAATCTGGACCGTATTCCAAGGCAAGATCGCAAATCGAAAATCGCAAATCGAAAATTCTTGAACTAGTCCGTTACATAAATTCTCTGCAGCGCCTCAAAGTCCAGTAGCCGAATATCGACGTCGACCGGCGTGCCGGAAAATCGTTTCGTGTTCAAGCTCTTCCGGAGCCTTTCTTCGTCCTCGAAATTGAGCTGCGTGACGAGCACTACCATCAGCCTCACCTGCAAGGCGACATTCATCTGCGCGATGATGTTCTTAACGCGAGCCATCTTCCGCATCATCGAGTCGATACGTTCCTGTCTCAGTTCGGGCCCCACGAGAAACGAAACTTCGGCGCAGATTATCATCTCCTGTTTGACGAGCACCGCGTCGAAAGGAACATCACCAAGACTCACATGCCGCAGCAGCGGGACCTGCTCTTCCTGCTGGATCTGTCTTAGAGCGAGGTCCTCGGCGACTATGTACGCCGACTGCAGATCGCTTATCTGCTCGGTGCTCACCTCGAGGATCCGCGAAAGTTCGACAACCTCGATATTCAAACTCTCTCGCTGAATTTCCGGAAGAGCCGCCTGCCAGTCGATCCGCGATTCGTCGTGCGCCGCGGCCAAGCGCCGTGTCGTACGCGAACTGAGAAAGGAATAGATGGAGAGCCCTATGATCGAGAGTGCGAAGACAGCAACGAACGGCCATGCACGAAGGAAGACCCCCATGATCAGGCCCGCGGCGAGAAAAACTCCCACCGCCACGCTCAGCCCCATCAGGGCGGACGATGACTGGTGCTGCGAAAACCGGACAAATGTGTTGTCTAGAGGCTTGGACATGTTTGGTCTTTGCCCGAGGCTTGCCTGAATTGCCTCCGCCTTAAGACGGAGGTGGCCGATACCCGTACTACAGGCTTTAGCCGAAAAAAGAAAAATGCATAATTCCGGAGCGTTTCAGCTAAAGCTTTTTTCTATTGAAAGCTCCCCTTTTTATTTCCGCTAAAGCCGTGAACCGGTACAGCTTACCTCCGGCTGAAGCCCGGAGGCAATTCATAGGGACCATCCCGGACAGAAATCTATCCCGCAGTAGACGAGCGCTCGAACGGAATGTCTTCGAAGTGCGTCATCCTTTTGAAATCGCTGAAACGCTTGTTGATTTCCGGGTAGTCTAAAGCGTCGACGCGCTCCGTGCCGAATTTCTCGACGTTGAACGAAGCCATCACCGAGCCGTAGATCATCGCCCGCCGCATCGTGTCATCCGTCACCTCTTTCTGGCTCGCGAGATATCCCATAAAGCCGCCGGCAAACGTGTCACCCGCACCCGTCGGATCGAAAACGCTTTCGAGCGGGTACGCCGGTGTCGAGAAAAAACTGTCCTTCGTGAAAAGGGTCGCACCGTATTCGCCGCGCTTGATGACGACAGCTTTCAAACCGAAGTCCATTATCTTCTTCGCGGCTTTGTGAATGTTCGGCTCGTCCGTCAACTGTCGTGCTTCGGCATCGTTTATGATGATGCAGTCGACGACTTTGATCGTTTCGATCAACTCGTCCTTCATCGAAGAAATCCAAAAGTTCATCGTGTCCATCGCGACGAACTCCGCGTTGCCGCATTGCTCGCGCACCTGTTTCTGCAGCATCGGCAGGATGTTCGCGAGAAACAATAGCCGGGCGCCTTTGGAATTTTCGGAAAGCTTCGGGTTGAAAGTTTCGAACACGTTGAGTTGGGTGTCGAGCGTGTGCGCCGTGTTCATGTCGTAATCGTAGCGGCCGCTCCAGAAAAACGTCTTCCCATCAGGAACAACCTCAACATCGTCGGTGTTAATGGCGTGACGCTTGAAGACCGCCCATTCTTCATCGCCGAAATCCCCGCCGACAACACCGACGGCGTTGACCTGTGTGAAGAAACTTGCCGAAAGAGAGAAGTGCGTGGCCGCACCACCGAGGATCTTGTCGCGTTTTCCGAACGGCGATTCCAACGCGTCGAACGCGACCGAGCCAACAACTGTTAATGACATTTAGAAAAGTATCTCCAGAAATAAGGATCGAGTAAGCAAGCCGCTATTTTACACGGCGAGGCGGGTTTTTGCGATTGTTAGTTGAAGAAACAGTCGGAGTTTTATTAGGGCCTGATCGGGGGGCGTCAGGATTTCATTGAGATTAATTTCGTAATTATTAATTTCGAAATTTCTTAATTACTGACTGGTGGGGCGGCCGCAGAGCTCTTGAGTTGCTCCAGCATCTTTTCCGCTTCGTCGCGATAGCGGCTCTGCGGGCTCTTCTCGATCAACAGCGCGAAATACGCCACGGCATCCTCGCGCAGTTTCGTCGGTGCGAATTTATCTTCTTTCTCCGACTTCGGGTTCACCTTTTGCTTGCCCTTGTTTTCGGATAGATAGTAGCTGCTCATCCCGGCGTAGTACAGGAACTCGTCCATCTTCGAGAAGGTCGGATAAGCGGCGAAGGTCTCTTCGAACCGCATCAGAACCGCCTTGTAAGCCTTTTTGAGAAGGAAGTAATTCCGCGCGACCTCGAGATTATGTTTCGCGTCCTGCTCGAGGATCGGGTCCCGGTCGATGGCGGGATCGATGTTCCGCTGGGCATAAGTGTTAACGCCAGTCCCTCCGAAAATCCCCACAAAGAGCAAAAGACTAAGAACTTTCAGTTTCATATCTATAAAGATGTCTGTATCTGACAAAGAGTTTTCCGAGCGGTTTGCAGTCCCCGGTCTGGAGTCCCGTCTCGTTTGGAGTCCCGCCTTCAGGCGGCCACCCTTTATTGCCAGACGCTTAGGGTGCACCGACAAGCACAGGGCACGAGTCGAAGAGGCCGCGTGAAGGCGGGGCTCCGAACCGGGGATCCAACGCTATTTGGATGCGTACTTCCCAATTATTGCCTCGAGGTTCTTAAAAGTCGCATCGGGCCAAAGGTCCGGCGCCGTGAATATCGCGTTCTTGATCGCTTCACGATACTGGTTCGGAGTTTCTTTCGCGGCGACGCGCTGGACCGCATCTTTCAAGATCAGCTGCGCGTTGCGGACATTTTTATTGAGATACTCGATGACCATATCGACGGTCACATCGTCGTGGCCCTCGTACCAGCAATCGTAATCGGTGACCAAGGCGAGAGTCGCGTACGCGATCTCGGCCTCGCGGGCAAGCTTTGCTTCCTGCAGATTCGTCATCCCGATCACATCCATTCCCCACTGGCGATACACGTTCGATTCGGCCTTTGTCGAGAACGCGGGGCCTTCCATGCAGAGGTACGTCCCGCCCCGATGCGTCGTAACACCGACCGCTTTGCACGAAGCCTCGAGGATGTCTCCGAGCTGATCGCAGACAGGATGAGCGAATGTGACGTGTCCGACAATTCCTTCCCCAAAAAACGTCGACTCTTTAACGCGGCCTCGCGTACGGTCGAAGAACTGATCCGGGATGACCATGTCGGTCGGCGCGTATTGTTCCTGCAGACTTCCGACGGCGGAGACCGACAAGATGTACTCGACACCCAGAAGCTTCATCGCATAAATGTTCGCGCGAAAGGGAAGCTCGGTCGGCAGCAATTTATGTCCACGTCCGTGTCGCGGCAGAAATGCGACCGTGACGCCTTCGAGCTCGCCGATTATGAACGCATCCGACGGCGAGCCAAACGGCGTTTCCACAGTTTGCTCTCTTACATTTTGAAGCTCGGGCATTTGATAAAGACCCGAACCTCCGATAATTCCGATGTTTACTTTTTCCACTATTTATCTTTTTCCTCTGACACAACTACCAATTCTAAATCGAACGCCGACGCGTTCTCCACCGGACGGTTACCCGCCCCGAGGTTCGCGGCCATGTCGCGATCCGCTTTCGCTTTTGCCTGTTCGCCCAATTTCACACGCGCGTTCGCGCGGACCAGATATGGATCGCGCCATTTCGGAGCAAGGCCGATCACCCTCGTTGCCTCGGATGCGGCAGCGGCGAATTGACCGGTTTTGTAAAGAAGATACGCCAGCGTGTAACGCATCAAAGCGGATTCACCTTTCAGCGCGAGGGCCTTACGAATATCCGCGATCGCTTCCGCGTTCTTGCCCAGCCGGCTGTAAGCGACCGCCCGGTCGCCGAACGCATTCGCGTTGGCCGGGTCAACCACCAGCGCGTCTGTATAGTCCTTTACCGCCAGATCGTAATTTCCTTGAATAAAATAGTAGCGGGCGCGGCCGTGGAGGAATTCCGATTTCGGGTTCAGAGAGATGGCCTTGTTAAAGTCGACGAGGGACTCGGGAAACTTCTTAAGCTCGATATAAGCCGTGGCCCGCGTGTAGTACGCGTTCTCATTTGCTTTATCGATCCGCAGAGCCGCGTCACTGTCGGCGACAGCGCCGTCGAGATTCTTCATCGTAAGGCGTATCGAAGCCCGGTTGGCGAAGAACATCGCCACTGTCGGATCCAGTTCGATAGCCTTGTCATAATCCTTGAGCGCCGCGTCATAATCTTTCAGAAACCTGTACCCGCCGCCGCGGCTGTTCCGAAATTTCGCTTCCGTCGGGACAAGCTCTATCGATTTTGAAAATGCTTCTATCGCGGGTTTGTATTCGCCGCGGCTTTGCAACGCGGTTCCTTTGACCTGATACGCGACAGCGGAGTAGTTCACGATGTCGGCCGCATTAGCCAGTTCGGACGGGCCACCCGCCATCAGTGAAAGTGCTTTGTCCGCGTCCGCGAGAGCCTCGGCGTACTTCGCCAGCGACAGATACGCCACGCCGCGGTTGACGTAAAGAAGGGAAAACGATGGTGCTATCCCGACACCGATGGTATATTGTTCGACCGCCTGCTGAGCATTTCCGTTTTGGATCAGCTTACTGGCGGTGGCGAAAACTTCCTGTAATTTAACGAGCTCCGGTCGGGAAAGGGGCTGACCGAAAACGGTCGGACTGTTTGCCGATGCGACCAGAAAAACCCAGATCAACAAAACAGCCCTGAGCAAAGTTTTGGAATGCCGAAACGTTCCGTAATCAAAAATGTGGGCAGTGACTTTCATTATCTAGAACCTCGACAACCGGGTAATTCAAAAACCGAAATTATAGTTTCGCCGATTCGTTATCGGCGATAACCTGCCAACGGATGGTCGCGGACTCGTTCGGTACATGTGCGACCACGAGAAACTTCGCGAACATCTCGAACCCCTTGTCATTCTTGTCCGTTATCCTCACGAGGTAAACGTGCCCGAGTCTCACGGCCGCCGAGGAAGTCTTGTCGGCGACGTGGAAAAGCGCGGCCGATTCAGACAGATCCTGAAGTTTGCCCGTCCTGTAGTCCTTCAAGATCAACGCCTTCCCGTTTTTGACGTCGATCGAAGCAAAGCCCTGGCCCTGGCCGACGGTTTCCGTGTAACCATATTTTTTCATCAACTCTTCGGGAGTGCCAAGATCCAGTATCACGCCCTCCCGGCCACCTTCGACCCCGACCTTGAACGCGTCGGCGGAATACGAGTTGAAGTTCAGATCGCTGCAGCGATTTCGCGTCTGGCCGTTCTGAAATACACCGCCAGGGCCACCGTCTTTGAAGCACAGCGACTGCGTCAGCGGATCTCGCGCGAACAGGGTCGCTAGGTCGGTGGTTGCCGGGGCGTTCCGCTGTCCGGGCCCTTGAGCTGCCGCAAATTCGTTCGTGACGACCGAGAGAGCGACAAAAAATACGAGGTTCAGTACAAGCTTCATGACCTTTCTCCTTTACGTGGTATCTCGAAGAGGCTAGCCCGCACGCTCTACCGAGGTGATCTTTCCGTCGACCTGTGTGATGGCTCGAAGCGGAGATCCGACATTATGGTAAAACAGGCAAAGCCAATTTTCACGGATAGCCTCAGGTAGCACACGCTTTTTGAATTCTAAAGTTTCAGCAGGATAAAGATCATAACCCATTATCCACGGTAGCAAGAGGTGATGCTCGGTCGGGATCAGGTCCGCAAAACCGTAAACGGTTCGTCCGCCCCGGTCCAGACGCCATGTCTGCATCGTCTGGGAATGCCCCCGGATCGTCTGCATTCGCAAGCCTTCGACGACTTCGTAATCATCGGGCCTCGGATCGAGCTGGCCGGACGCGATGAGCGGCTCCCAATTTTGCGGAAGGTAACTTGCCCGATCACGTTCATGAGGATTCCGCGCGTGTTCGAGCTCGCTTTTCGAAACGAAGTAACGGGCGTTAGGAAATTGCGGAATGCACCTCGGCGACGTCTCGTTTAGCCGCCGGTCTGCGACGGGCACCGCGGTCGAAGACCGCGGGCTTAACGAGTCTAGTGTGTCGTGAATTGTGTTTCCCCCGGCGTGATCGAAATGAAGGTGTGTGTTGACGACGATGGTGATGTCATCGGGTGTGCAGCCGGTAATATCGAATAGCGATTCAGCTAGGGGCTTTTCGCGAAAGATGCCGTACATCGACTGTTCTTTCTCGCTCCACTTCTCGCCGATCCCCGTTTCGATGAGAATCTTTTCAGCACCCGTATCGACGAACACGCAATTCATATTCATGCGGATTCGGTTGAGCTCGTCAGGCGGAGAAACGCGTTCCCAAAGAACACGCGGGACGACTCCAAACATCGCCCCGCCGTCCAATCTGAATTCCGTATCCGGAATTATTTCTAACCGGTAATCACCAATTTTCACGAATTACTTTTTCTTGGTCTCCGCTTTTTTCGGTGCTGCTTTGCCGCCGGGCTGAGGCTGGGCACCCGGGGGCGGACCGCCGGGGCCACCACTCTCACCGTCCGGCATTCCCATCTGCATCTGCTGCTGCTTCTGCATCATTTCCTTGATCTGTTCCTCCGACACTTCCGGTACGGTGAAGTCCTCGGGGACCTCGATATGATTGTTGGCGACCAGCTCTTCTACGGCCTTCTTTTCTTTTTCTTCTTCGAGCTTCGATTTGACGTACTGCTTCACCGGCACTTCGCGTCCCATCGGATTTTCCGGGTCTTTGAAACCGGTCCCGATCAGAATGTGGCGGACGTCATATGTCTCGGTCGGTTGTCCCGAAGGGTCTTTGCCTTCGCCTTTCTTCTCGAGCTTTATGATGTGATAACCGTAGTCGGTTTCCACGAGCTCGGGTGAGATGTCACCCGGCTGGAGAGCGAGGGCGGCCTGCTCGAACGCCGGTACCATCCGGCCCTTCGGCGTGTCCGCGTATAGTCCGCCTTTCTTCTGTTTGCTCTGCGGATCCATGTTGCCGGGATCTTCTGAAAACTCATTTGCCAGGGCGGCGAAGTCCTCACCCTTTTTTGCGCGATCGAGAATTTCCTGTGCCTTTGTTCGCTTCGCGCTCGTGTCAAGCTCGGGGTGTTCGGCAATATATTTCGCGATGTCTTCGTCCGTGACCTTCACTTTTTCGGCCATCTTCTCGGAGTAAATTCTGGCAAGGTATTGCGCCTGCTGGAGCTTAACCTGGAGATTTACCTTGTCCTGGAACTCCTTCGGAATTTCGCCGGCGGCAAGCTTGTCCTCGTATTCCTTCCGATAGATCTCGATCTTCGCGAATATCTCGCGAGCCTGTTTTTTCTCTTCTTCCGAAATCTCGCGATCCTTCATCTGCGGATTGCTCGCTTTGAGAAGCGCGACTTTTGTGTCGAGGAATTTCTGAAACTCGAGTTCGTTGTCACGCGGGCCGAGCCCGATCTTATTTTTGAAAGATGCCCAGGCGCCTTGCGGTGCCTGCTCGCCCGTTCCCCAGAATGCGTTGATCTGATCTTCTTTGATAAAACCGAAAGGCGGCATCGGACCGGCGTCCTTGTGTGTCTCGCGGTCGTAATTAACGGCGATCACCTCGGACTCGATGTTCTTCAGCTCCTGACGGTTATTCGGCTCGTTGGTCAGGCCTTCCTTTTGCGCCTGGCTGGCAAACGCCAGAAGCTGCTTGAGATTCTCAAGCTGCTGCTTTTTCATTTCCGGGTCTTCGGCGAAACGCTTCAGGACCATCGGGTTCACCTTCGCAACATCCGCGAGAAGCATCTCGACCTCTTCCTTGCTGATGCTATTGAAGGAGGCCGCGGACGAGTGCCCGCCACCGACCTTATTTTTCCAAACGACTAGGCCGGCGCCGATGCCGAGAACTGCAAGCAGCAAAATCAGGCCTTTTGTTAAATTACTCAATTTTCAGATCCTCACTTATGACTAAAACTCTTCGGGGGAAAATACGTTGAAAAATTCAAACGGCAATCTTATCAAAAATAGCCCTCACATCCTAGAAACCCAGCTAACTATTTGCCTGGACCAGCTCGAGAAGCACGCCGTTTGCGGAGCTCGGATGGACAAACGCGACGAGGCAGCCCTCGGCTCCGATTCTCGGGACTTCATCGATTAAACGCGTGCCGTGGGCCTTTAGTTTCGCTATCGCGGCCAGGATATCGTCAACCCTAACGGCGACGTGGTGGATGCCGCCGCCCCGTTTTTCGAGGAACTTCGATATTGGAGAATCGTCGCTCGTAGGTTCCAGCAACTCGATCCGGCTCTCGCCAATCGGCAGCATGGCGACCCGGACTTTCTGATCCTCGACGATCTCGGTATGGACATTCTCAAGCCCAAGCCCATCAACCCAGAATAGCAGGGCCTCGTCGATGCTTTTCGTGGCGACGCCCAAATGATCGATGCATCGGGGACCGCTGGCCGGCGTGGGCGGGGTGCCACCTAGAAGCTCTTCAACCGCAGTGTAAAGATCGGTCTCTTTCGCGGCAATTCTTTCCGCTAGCAGCTCAAGTCTTGCCTCGGTCCCGTCCTGGCTAAGTAGATTGCTAAGTAGCTTTTCTCGTAGAAGCTCAACCAGTCGCCACCGTGCTATGGCCTGCTTTCGAGGCGAGCTCGTGTCGGCCTGCTGCTGGAAGGCGCGATACGATTCGATGGCCGTCGAAAGGTCCTCGATGCCCTTGTTCTCGGTAGCTATCGTTTTTACGATCGGAGGATCCCAGAAGTCGGGGCGGTGAGCGAGCCCGAGCAAAGCCTCAAGTTCTTTCTGCGTTCGCAGAACGCCTTCGCGGTCAGCTTTGTTGATAACAAAAACATCGCCGATCTCCATGATGCCCGCTTTGATCGCCTGAATGTCGTCCCCCATTCCGGGAACCAGGACGACCACGGAAACATCTGCGGTCTTCACGATCTCGACCTCGTCCTGCCCGACTCCGACCGTCTCGACGATCACTTTGTCGAAACCCGCCGCGTCCAGAATGGCGACCGCATCGGCCGTTGCCCGGGACAGCCCGCCGAGGTTTCCCCGCGTCGCCATCGACCGGATGAATACATTTTTATCGAGCCCCAGGGTGGCCATCCTTATTCGATCGCCGAGGATCGCTCCGCCCGAGAACGGGCTTGTCGGATCGACGCAGATGATGCCGACCCGTTCGCCTCTGTCTTTGTAATGAAGCGCGAGCTTGTCCACCAGTGATGATTTCCCGGCTCCCGGCGCTCCGGTGATTCCAACCACCAGGGCCTTGCCCGTCTTCGGGAAGACCGCTTTCATGAGATCGGCGGCGGTGTCGGCGCCGTTCTCGACGGCCGAGATCGCCCGCGCGATGGAGCGCGTATCACCCGCAAAAAGTTTCTCTATAGACACGGTCATCGGAGTCAAAATTTGAACAGTAATCTTCTCATTTTCGCCTTAAAAACCGAAACAGCGAACCGAACCCGGTTCGCCGCCGCGACGTGTTAAGCGGGGGAGGTGACACACGGATAAAGGGGATGAAAGCTCGGTGAAGAATCGTAAATTCTTCATCGCATTCATCCCCTTTATCCCTGCTATGGAGCTTTTCTCGGATTACTACATCGCACCTTCGTCGGCCGAGGGTCCGTAAATTGAGGGCACTGCGATCTCGTTCAACCGGAGATAAACCGACAACTGCCCGCGGTGATGCACGATGTGATTCATCACAAACGAACGCATAACGGCGATCTTCGGCATCGTGAAATAGACGGTCTCGGCGTTTCGCATCGTCCAGTTTTCCATGAAGCGTTCATCGGCGGAGATCTTCAGGGTCTCGATCGCCTCTGCCACGTTTTTGTCGAGAAACTCGACGAGTTCTTCGGTCGTCTTCGGCTCAAACGGCTTGTAATCCATCTTTGAAAAATCGAGCTCGGCGTGCGCCATAGTGGACGGCGTCCAGCCGAACATCTCGGCGATATGGCTCGCGAGCCGGCCAAATGCCATGGATTTTTCGTGTGGTTTCCAATCGAATTTTTCTGCGGGGATTCGTTCGAGACAAGTGCGCGTGACGGCGGCTTCGTGCTCCATCTCGGCGATAAGGGCGGTCGCGATATTGTTAGAACTGACGGCGGTTGAACTCATAAGATCTCACTCCTTTCGATTTGAAAATTTAGAACGGACGGGAATAGTAGCGCAGGTGTTTCACAGATGCAACAAGAAATTTATAAAGAGGGTAAAGAAGAATTTGACCGCCAAACACTGAATCGCAGTCTCGGCTCAAAAGGCACCCCTCCATGTTTAGGAGGGGCGGCAGCCGCTTCGGCTGACGGGGTGGTAGTTAAAATAAGAATCAGATTCTCTCAGAACTACCACCCCGCCTCTGCAAAGCCTCCGGCACCCCTCCTAAACCAGGAGGGGAGCTTTTTCGGAGCATCCTCAGGCTTTTAATAACTGTTTCGCTATCACCAATCTCTGAATCTCAGACGTGCCTTCGCCGATCGTGCACAGCTTCGAGTCTCGCCAGTATTTTTCGGCGGGGTAATCTTTCGTGTAACCGTACCCGCCATGTATCTGGATCGATTCTTCGGCCACTTTCACCGCGGTTTCGGACGCAAACAGTTTCGCCATGGCGGAACCTTGGGTCGTGGTCTTGCCGGCGTCCTTCATCGCCGCCGCCCGCATCGTCAGAAGTCGAGCAGCCTCGATCTGCGTCGCCATGTCGGCGAGCTTGAATTGGATCGCCTGAAACTCGGCGATCGCTTTTCCAAATTGCTGACGCTCTTTTGCGTACCTAACTGCGGCCTCGTAAGCTCCCTGTGCGATGCCGACCGACAACGCGGCGATCGAGATCCGACCTCCGTCCAGCACCTGCATGCACTGCAGAAATCCTTCGCCTTCGGTTCCGAGCATGTTCTCTTCAGGAACGTAACAATCTTCGAAAACGACAGACGCCGTTTCCGACGCACGCATCCCGAGCTTGTTCTCTTTATGGTCCGAACGAAATCCTTCCATCGACTTGTCGAACACAAACGCCGAGATCCCGCGATTGCCTTTCGATTTATCCGTGACGGCTACGGCGACCAGCGTCTGGCAGGCGATCGCGTGCGTGATGAAGTTCTTCGACCCGTTCACCTTCCAACCGCCATTCGATCGAACGGCATTTGTACGCGTACCCGCCGAATCCGACCCGGCTTGAGATTCCGTCAGTCCCCAGGCGCCTAGCGATTCGCCGCGTGCGAGCGGTACCAGATATTTTTGTTTCTGCTCTTCACTTCCGAAAAGATAGAGGTGATTCGAGCAAAGCGAGTTATGCGCGGCAACGGACAATCCAACCGCTCCGCAAACGCGCCCAAGCTCTTCAATAATTGTCGCGTACTCGATGTACCCCATCGCAGCACCGCCATATTCCTCAGGGAACAAAACCCCAAGCAATCCGAGCTCGGCGAGTTTGGGCCGAAGCTCGTCAGGAAAATGCTGCGACTCGTCCCATTCCATCGCGTGAGGTGCGACCTCACTCTCGGCAAATTCGCGCACGCTGTACTTGATCTGAAGCTGTTCTTCGTTTAACTCAAAATTCATATTGATTATGAAAATATTATACTAAAGGCAATCGCATGGTAAGGACGCGGACCGTTGAAATTATATGACCTGGCAAGACAACATTCTCACTGAAGACGGCGAGATTTCGGAGCTGCTCCGCGAAACCAAAAGGATCGCGGTCCTCGGCATTAAGCCCGAGTCGCACGCGTCTCAGCCGGCCTTTTACGTTTCAAGGTACATGCAGAACGCTGGATTCGACATCGTTCCGGTTCCAGTCTATTACCCCGATGTCACGAACATTCTGGGACAAAAAGTTTATCGCGATCTCCGCGATGTGCCCGGCGAGATCGATATGGTAAATGTCTTCCGGCGCGACACGGACATCCCGAAGCACATCGACGAGATCATCGAGACGAAACCTAAATCCGTTTGGATTCAATTGGGAATCAGGAATGATGAGGCGGCCGAGCAGTTCGCAAAGGCGGGAATCAAGGTCGTGCAGAACCTTTGCCTGATGGTCGAGCACCGAGCCCTTCGATAAACAAAAGCTGCTGAATTGCGGTCCAGTCGCTTGAACTCAGGTCACTTCTTCGCAGTTCCGGTAAGCGCCTTCACCTCATCACCGGACAGCTTTCTATAAGCGCCTACGGGAAGTCCCGCATCGGTAACACTACCGATCGAGATGCGTTTGAGTTTTACGACGGAATGCCCAACCGCGTCGAACATTTTGCGGATCTGCTGATTGTGGCCTTCGAACAAAGTGACTTCGTACCAGCCGTTTTTATCTGTGGGTTTGAGGATCTTGATATCCGCCGGGGCGGTCTTGAATCCGTCTTCCAGCTTTAGGCCACGCCGCAGTTTTCTTATCGCCACTTCCGTCGGCATCCCCTTGGTTTTTACCTGGTAGATCTTCGGGATCGTTTTTGATGAAGCAACGAAGTTCGTAAAATCTCCGTCGTTCGTGAGGATGATCAAGCCCTCGGTGTTAAAGTCGAGTCGCCCGACCGGATGAAGTTTTCCGTGCCCTTTCACCAGATCGGTAACCAGTTTTCGGCCCTGCGGATCGGCAGCGCTCGAAAGGTAGCCCTTTGGTTTGTTGAGAAGAATGTACGCGGTTTCCTTGTCACGGAGCTTCTTGTTGATGAGCTTCCCTTGAACCTTGATGTGGTCGGTTTCGGGATCCGCTTTTGTTCCCGGCTCGGTGACAACTTTGCCGTTAACGGTGACGACACCGGACGCAATCAAATCCTCGGCGGCCCGCCGCGACGCAATGCCTGCCTGGGCTATCAGCTTCTGTAATCTTTCTTGCACAGAAAGAGTTTAACGCAGAGGCGGAGGAGAACGCAGAGATCGCGAGCAAAATTCTTCTCCCGATCCATGCGTCAAAAATCAACCGGCGAGGTCTTCGAAGTCCTCGATGGAGGGAAGCTCTGTCAGATCTTTCAGACCGAACTGGATCAGAAACTCTTTCGACGTCCCGTACTGCATCGGGCGGCCGACGGTTTCCTTATGGCCCTTCGTAACGATCAGCCTTTTCTCGAGCAGCGTCTTTATCGCCGACGCCGATTGCACGCCACGTATCTCTAGAATCTCGGGAACGGTAACCGGCTGCTTGTACGCGATGACGGCGAGCGTCTCGAGCGACGCCAACGACAGCTTCGCGCTGGGGCGGGTCTTGAGGAACTTGCGGACCTCTTCGTGAAGCTCGGTTCGGGTGGCGATCTGCCACCCGCCGGCGATCTCGCGGATCTGCAATCCGCTCTCGCGCGACTCGTATTCTTTTTGCAACTCGGAAACGGCTGCTTCGACCGCGTCGCGATCTTCACCGAGAACCTCTGCCAGCAACTTTGTCGTGATCGGCTCGTCGGCGACAAAAATCAAGGCTTCGACTATCGCGACGAGCTCGGCCATGCCGCGGGCTGCCTTATCTTCGACTTCGGTTTCAGCTACGGGTTCAATTTCAGTTACGGTTTCAGTTTCCGGTTCCATTCGTGACCGCCTTCAAAATAATTTCCCCAAACGTTTTCTTCTGCACGAGCTTTACGCTCTCCGTGCGGACGATCTCAAGCACCGCGATAAACGCGGTTACCAATTCGCGCTTCGAGTGCATTTCTTCAAAAAATGCGAGGACGTTCAATTCCGTCTCTTCGAAGATCCGCCGCTTCAGATTTTTGATCATGTCCGAGAGCGATATCTCCTCGCGGGCGATCTCCATTTTGATCTCGTCGCGGTGACGCAGAAGTATCTTTTGAAAGACCGTGATGATGTCGAACACCGAGGCGTTGATCTCGGCGTTCGCTTCGTCGGACTCGATCTTGCCCCGTTGGAAAACCGCCTGCTCGACGGTCGTCTTTTCGTGGAGCATCTGGGCCGCAACCTTGAACTTCTCGTATTCGAGCAGCCGGTCGACCAGGTCCTTGCGCGGGTCTTCGAGTTCTTCGTCTTCCGGAGCCAGGGGGTCGCGCGGGAGAAGCATCCGCGACTTGATCTCGATCAGCGTCGCCGCCATCACGAGAAAATCTGCTGCGACGGCGATGTCCAGGCGCTTCATCAGACGGATGTACTTGACGTATTCGTCGGTGATCTTCGCTACCGGGATGTCGAAAATGTTCGCCTGCTCCTGTCGGATGAGAAACAGCAGCAGATCAAGCGGGCCGGCAAACTCGCCGAGCTTGAGCTTCAATTCGTCATTCGAGCCGGCGGAGATCTCCGCGGTCTCTTTATGAAAATCGAAAGTAAATTGTTCGAGGGGTTCCTGCTCCATTAAAGTCTGGATCATTATACGTACTTTCTATTAATTTGCGGCGTCCGCGGCAGCGTTTTACTTTGCGAGCTTTGCGTGAAACCTCTTCTGATCTCACGCAAAGCTCGCTAAGCCCGCAAAGGTCAATCTTTATTCTTGGAACGCAGATAGAGAATGTAATCGATCTTCGGGGGCTCCAAACCCTCTTCGCGCATTTTCAGGACGATGTTGCCGCGATGTATGGACGAATGAAGCAGCACGTGCGTAAGAAGATCGCGAATGCTGTTCTCATGCGGAACACCTTCACTCGTATTGTATTTTACGATCTGGTTCAGAGCGGTCTCATCGGCAACAGCTATTAGACGATTGTAGTTGTCGTTCGTCACTCCGGCGACGCGTCTGCAAGCAGCAAGATCCAACTCTGGCCAGAAATTAAAGCCGGTCGAGTCCTTTCCGTTGAATCGATCGAGATATTCCTGTTTCGTTATAAGAAGATGGGCGAAGATCCTCAACGCCTTGTCGGAGTGGGCAGTCTCAAGCGCCGCCATCGTTCGCTGATCAGCCCATCTATCGTATGCCAACAACTCTCGAAGATGCTCGATCGTATTCATTCGCTTTTATCGATCGCGTGTGCGCGAAGCTCTTCAAGCGAAACGATCTCAAGAACCGATTCGTGACAAGCGTCGAGGATGACCCGCGGCGCCATGCCCGCTTCTAGCGCTTGCTTCCACCTCATCGCGACGAGACACCACCGGTCACCCGCCACCAAGCCCGGAAACGCATACTGCGGCATCGGCGTCGAGAGATCGTTGCCGGCGGCTTTTGAAAATGCGAGAAACTCATCCGTCGCCTCGATACAAATCGTATGACGTCCGTTGTCCTCGGGCCCCGTGCGGCAATAACCGTCCCGGTAAAATCCGGTCATGGGGTCGGTGCAGCAAACCTTCAGCTCGGCACCGAGAACGTTCTTTGGTTTCGGATAATGCCCGTTTCCGTTTGTAATGCTCATGAAAAATTCTGCGGTGCTCCGAAGTTACTGACTCTTAATTCGTGCGCTTCGTTCGTGTGTTACGTGGTTTCTCTTCCCAGAAGCCCAAAGCGTACCCACGAAACACACGAACGAAGCGCACGAAAAGAAGATTCACCCGACAATATCCAGAGCCTTCTCGGCCGGCCTCGCTAAAATCGCTTTGCCGCCGACTTCCACGATCGGCCTTTGAAGAAGCGCCGGGTACTGGACGATATATTTGATTATTTCGCCGGGCGGCGTATCCGCGTTCAGACCCAGCTCTTTTGCCTGAGCCTCGCCCTTGCGAAGGATCTCGTACGGCGTCAGCCCGAGTTTCATTATCAATTTCCTAAGCGACTGCTCAGTGAATGGTTCATTAAAGTAGTTGATCCTATCCGCGTCGATGCCGTTTTCACGAAACAGCGTAGCCAGGTTTCGGCACGTCGTTCAGGTAGGTTTTTCGTAGATGGTGATTTTGTTTTTTGTCATGTGGAGATATTTACCGACCTGTTGAAACTATCAACTATTCAATGAATTCTCCAGTGGATAGTTGATAGT